>CAJUFU010000024.1 GCA_910585555.1 uncultured Lachnospiraceae bacterium | reverse complement strand
TAATTTTTATCAAAAAAGATTTTTACCCATAGACACAAAATTTTTTACAGCCTCCAGAATTGATATGGTTTCCCTGTCGATATAATCTCCCGCTAAAATCAAATTATCTGATTCTGAAAAGCGGATTTTTTCCAGCATGGAGCGGAACTCCTTGTAACATCCCTGGATGCCGCTGATGACGTATGTGCTCATTATACAGTTTTTTCCATACATGCCTTTAAAATAGCACTGACAGAATCCCATAATTCTCGTCGTTCATCATTTTCCAGCCCGGCCTTAAAATTTTCATATTGTTTACCATTTTCACAGTAATCCTTTAATATCATGTTTCTTTGCTTAGGCAGCTTTAAATTACCATCGTCTAATGACACATACAAGTAATCTAATTCTTGTATCGCCCTGACTTTTTCCTCATTTAAATGTGCACTGGCTAAATTTCTTTTAAATTCTTCAAAGGAATAAGCATATTTTTTACGGTCTGGTAAATTTCCGCCTGTCAACTCGACAATCTTATTGTAGAAATCTATCAAGGACTTTGCACCACTCCTAACAGCTTGTTGTATCCTCCATTCCTGCTCATCACGAAAGCTGTCATTTGTAGTTTTTAATTCAACAAGAACCATTTTTGTATCTTCAATGTATACTAAATAATCCACCTTTGCATTTCGATTATTGTCCTCATATATTTGAATAGGATATTCTTTCAACAATAATGTTACCTTTTTCTCAGTATTATAATGAAGTTGCAACAAATCCCCAATAAAATCCGATATCAGCATATCCAAAATAACCTCTGCTTTTATACCAGGGGTGCAATAATCGCTGACAGTCCACTCTTTTACCATGTTATAAAAATCAGTATGTTTTTTATATCCTTCTCCCATGTTTTCCATTCGATGATACGCCAAACATCTACATTTCCTTCCAAAATCCCTTTTTGGCTGAACCTACTCTGACAATGTGACCTCTATCTTTCAATACCTTTATCTCCTGTGCCACAGTTTTTCGACTAATACTCATTGTTTCTGCTATTTCCAAATATGTGACTACTGGATTATTTCTCAAAATTTCTAAAATATCTTTTTCCCTTTCTGTCAATTTTTCAGTCACCTTTTCAGTCACCTTTTCAGTCACCTTTTCACCTTGAAGTGCCCGAAGTCTTACCATGATATCCTCGCCATGGACAATATACTCCGGTTCTTCTGTACCTAAATTTTTGCAGGCATCACAAATTTTCTGAATACCACGGCCCTAGCTTTCAATATACCCCGCTCTATAAAATACTCTTGCAATATCCGGATTATACGGCTTTGACGTATGAGAACCCAAAAGCGTTTCTACCGTCCATCCAAACGGAAGCATACTGCAATTGCTAACGAACATAGCATCATCTTCTATGCGAATTTGAATCGGTACATTATCTGCCCAATTACAATGAATAAGCGCATTAAAAACAGCTTCTCTCACTGCATCCCGTGCATATGGATAGGTTTCTACTCTTGTTTCTTTAAAATAGGAAACAGTCGCTTTTAAATATTTGAGATAAATCAAATCAATGATTCTGTCCGCCATAATCAACAAAGAACCATGTACTTCATCCTGATATAACAATTCACTGCCTTCAAACCTTCCAATTTTAACATAGCAGCCACTGATCACTTTCTCAGGCATCCTATAAAAGCACATTGCTCCGGCTCGCTTAAGTCTGCCATTTTCCATTAAATCCAGTTTCTCTAACAATTCCGCATTAGAAATATCTAAATCCTCTTTCGTCATACGGCCGCTGCGAAGTGCTTCCCGCCTAAAAATATCAAAACTTTCTTTATCTAAATCTTCTACTGTTATATTTGATATCATTGCCGCATCCCATTTCATACCGGTTTTTGCCATTATGAAATTTGTTAATGCATTACCTCTCAATTGTTGTTTCGTACTTCCACACCGATAGTGGTACTCTCCATCATAAGATACCGGAAATGTCCATGGACTTACAACAATTTCCAAGTATTCCAATCCATTTTCCTTCAAAAGATTTACATCCGCAACAATGCCAAGTTTATTTTGTATTTTATTCGGAATATCTTCCAGCAGTTTTTTACTATTCTTTATTCCAACAACAGTTCCATCATCTCTTGTCCCAATATATATTTTTCCGCCCTGTGCATTTGCAAATCCACATATCCATTTTAAATATTCATCACGCCAGGATTGCTTCCATTCTATATTCTGGTCTTCCATCATAATATAATCACTCCGCTCTGCCAGCCCAACGGCCCCGCTAAAATACCACCACAAGAAGCATCTTAAACTGTTCCTCACCAAATACAGCGTGCGGATGTCCCGCCGGCATTACAATCGATTCCCCTTCGTGGAGCAGATATTCTATTCCGTCAATGGTGATTCTGCCCGTACCGTCCAGACAAGTCACGAAAGCATCTCCTTTAGACTCATGAGTGCTGATTTCTTCGTTTTTATCGAAAGAAAACAGGGTAACACTCAAATGCCCGCTCTGCGCCAATGTCTTGCTGACTACCTGTCCCGCCTGATATGCAACCTGCTCTTTTAAGACCATAACCTCCGCCTTATTGATATTTTTCATACCGCTCATGATGTAAGCCTCCTTTTAAAATATATCTGCTCCGTCAACGCCAAATTTCCAACATCACATACAAAATATAGTAATTTTATTATACGCCACAAAATATCATCCATACAAGGTAAAAATGCGTCCGATACCCTCAAGGACATCGAACGCATTTTAGTCATTATAAAATCTTATTCAGTATGGAATTTCCAATCAATTCCCACTATTTCTCATTGATGGAGAATACAACAGGAGCGGGATTTTCTCCCTGGTGTGGTCTGTTTCGGTGTAGGTAGGGTCATTGCCAATATCAATGCCAGTCCTCAATTATGTTTTTTACCCAGCTGTACAATTTCTCACTGCTCTCATTTGCTATCCGGACCACTTCCTCATGGGTATGCTTCACTTTAGCAATGCCAGTTATAGAGCACAAACCACATCCCTGCCGCGCAAGTCCGGGTCCTAACAGGTTGACTGCACAGCCGGATATCGTCCGATCTGGTTTAAAGGTAATGGCCGCCACAGCATGGAGCGCTCGGAAATCACGCCGCCAAGCGCTCCAAATACAAACGGTGTAGAATACATCAAAGTTATTCCGATTAATAATGTGAACATATTAACAGCTTTTGTGTTCTTAAGAACAAAGCGTCTCCGTCCCTCTTCATCCACCGCAGATACATCGCCGACGGTATCACCCAGAATATACATTTCGTTATGGTGAGGATTGTGATGCTGTATTCAGGAATCCCGGATAAACATTCAAATTCCCCCAGAACCCTTCCCGCTCCAAATTCTTTAAAGGTATGAAATTTACCTTGAATCTGCATATCGATTCCCTTGTCCCTGCCGCTCAAAATGATGAAAATGCTCCTGCATTTTTCTCCGCCTAAAAATTTTAAGGACATATGTCCTTTTTTAGGAATATTTCTTATATTTAGCCGTTTATATAAAAATTCATTTGCTATTTTTGTATAATTTTACTATCCGCAACAAAAAAAGCAGGCTCCAAAGAACCTGCTCTAAAACACAATCTCATCTATATAAAATCTTTCTATTATCCTAAATGCAATATCTAAAGCAACAATGCCACAAAATCATCCGGACTATAAACCTTCGTTTTTCTTCATCTGGAATCCGTAGCGAATACCATATAATAGATAGAGAATGAAATGCAATATATCCTTCTACTTTCCCTCGTGAGCAAAAATCCATGACCATTTTGGAAGAATTCTGAAATCAATCTTCTCAATCCGTAATATAATTTAATATAACATTTGTATCAATTAATGCAACCATACTTTTCTTCCATGGCCTCCCTTCTTACTTTTTCATAATCATAGCCTTTGGGAAAAGGTTTCTTCTGCTTCATTTCTTCCATGTGCAAAAACGCCTGTCTCAAAGTCACTTTATTTTACCTCCCAATATCTGTAAATCCTCATCTTTTCATTCATCATCATATAAGAAATTTCGTTTATATGAACGCTATCTAATACTATCTACACAATGAAATTCTTATAAAAATCACGAAACCCCTCTAAACACCTTCCTAATCCCAACCGCAGCCAGCATAGAAACCCCGCAGGCAAACAAGACCACCATCCACTCCCGGCCCGCACTGACCTCAAACAAAACCCCATACAGTGCATTTCCAAGCGGCTGCGCGCATGTAGCCGCTGTAAAAACGAGGGCCATAACCTTACCGATCAAGTGGGCCGGCGTCACCGTCTGGAAGAAGGACATCACCTGCACGTTAAATACAGTGGCACATACCATAACGGTAAAGCAGCTTATGGTCAGAACCACATAATTGATCATCCCCGACTTCACGAAAAGCAGCGAAGCGCTGACGGGCAGCAGACACAGCGCACTGATGACAATCAGATTTCCCGACTTTTGAATGGATAAGCGTTTTGCGAAGATACCCGCACAGATGCCGCCGGCCAGTCCCCCTGCCGCCAATATGCCTTCCGCAAATCCGTACAGCCTGTTTGCCCAAGCACTCTCTAAGTCAATCACCTCCGTCACCAGATAGGGCAAAGCTACCATAATCATGGCAGATAAAAAGAGATTGATGCCGCAGGCGGCCAAAACGGCTTTTCCAATCACAGGCTTCTCCTCCCGGATATAATGAATGCTTTCCGTAAAGTCGTTCTTGACAGTCTGCCAGATATTCCCCTCAGAATCCTGTTTCTGAAAAGGAATGTGAATAAAAATCTCCATCACAGCCGAGAAAATAAAACAAACCACACAGACCCACAGCACAGGCGCAAGCCCATATGCACTGTACAAAATCCCTCCAAGCACAGGCCCCATCAGCGACGCAAAAGAACTGATGGTGTTGACAATAGAATTGGCCGCCATAATGTTTCCAACATCCACTAACGCCGGGATACTTGCCTGCACGGACGGCTGATAGGCTCCCGCAATCCCATATAAAAGCATCAACGTAACCGTCAGTAAGACCACCAGATTCATACTGCCCATGAGCAGGGAAAACAGTGCGATGACAGCCGCCGTAAAGAAGTCCAGCACTACCATAATATTTCTCTTATTTACCCTGTCCGCAATCATACCGCCCACAGGCGACAACAAGATAGAAGGAATAAAAGCGCAGGCCATAACCGTACCGTATAGCGCTGACGAACCGGTAACATTTAATAAATAAAGCGGCAGGGCAAACCTTACCGTGGCATTGCCAAACAGAGAAATAATCTGTCCCGCCACCACCAAAGTAAAATCTCTTGAAAATAGTTTTTGATTCATTCTGAAAGCCTCCTTATAATTTACATACCTTCCGACGGTATGTAAGAAGATAAAATTTTTCTGCCCATTTTACCGGGCAGAATATATGTCCGAGAGCATACCCTCGGGCTATTTGCTTTTCCAATAAACGGCTGTCAGTTCCTGCATCCGCAATAGCATCTCTTCATCCACAATATCCAATCCCAATCCTTTAAGTACCTGATCAAGCACCTTAAACTTATGATAGGTCACTTCCACAGAATCATCAAATACCATGGGATTCATCCAGAGATTTGCCATCAGCGAGATCAACTCCGCCAGCTGTCTTGGGTGTTCTGTCACAATGGAACCATCCTCCACTCCCTGCCGGATAATCGGCTCAATATACTCCGGCGCTGATACTTCTATGGTCTCATGTAACAGGCTGGAAAGGAGACGCGGGTTATTATAGAAGCTGGGCGCCACCGTAAAGATATCATCCTGCACAGAACGCTTGAGAGATTCCCTGAACATGGTTTTGAGTTTTTCTTTCCCATTCAAATCCGTGCGGTCCCTCACAACCTCAAGTATCTGATTGGACTCCGCCGTCATTTTGTCTGTGACGGCATAGAAAATCTCCTCTTTGGACTTAAAATGATGATAAATCGCACCTTTACTAAGTCCACCCAAATGATCAATAATATCCTGAATGGAGGTATGCTCATACCCCTTCTCCATAAACAGGCGGTAAGCCACGTCCAATATCAAATTGACAGTCTCTTCCGGATGCTTGTTTCTTGCCACTTTTTCCCCGCCTCTCCGCAACATACCGTCGGTATGTTTAAAACATTATCATACCATTAGTATGTTTGTCAAGTCATTCTACATAAAACCAATTCTCATACCGTCCTAACACATCGTCAATGGCTTCCTCCGCATAGCCCCAATAGGTTTCATAATCCCTCAAAAGCTCTTGCTGTTCTTCCTTAGAGCAGCTGCCGGCTTCCAGGTCATATAATTCCATAAGATAATCTATCCGGATGGTATCTTCTTTGGCCTGCCTTTCTCTTTCCACAGAAATGCTATATGCCAGCGCCAAGACCAGACAGACCAAAACACCGGCCGCCGCCCACAAAGCCTGCTGCACCTTCCATCCTTTGTGCAGATGTTCCACATAATCCTCATTGGACTCCGCATAGAACAGATAGAGCTTCAAATATCTGATCAGGTCAGGCTTCATACTTAAATCCAGTTCACGGCCCATTTCTCTGCTGATCTTTGCGTGTAGCTGTTTATAAAAGGTTCTCCCCTCTTTTCCCCAGAAACGATCCATGAAAAAGGCTGGGAGCCTCAAATGAGGCAGCTTTTTCAAACGAAACCGCCAAACATCCGTCTCCCATTTTCCATCAACCGGCACATTTTCGTCTTTATGAAAAGAGAGCAGAAATTTCTGAAAATATAAAATGGTCTTCCTGCGCCATCCAACCACACCGCATAAGGTCTTTACGAAGCGTGTACGGAAATTCGTATTTTCAAACAGCTTCTCATACACGTCCAGATGCAGAAAATATTCCCACGTATGCAGATTATTCCGCAGATAAGGATTTTTCGCAAGCAGAGGAAACTGTTTGAAAAATCTTTCCCGGTCCCCGTAGGCATCCACATCGCTATAATCAAAGGAAGATTCCTCCTGTTTGTACTCCGCCTGCTTAGTCTGTTTTCCTGCATCCTCGGCGTTCTTCTCCTGGGGGCTCTGTACCGGCGGCATACCTGCCGTCCATACGCCGCTCTTTGCCATCTGAAGCGCTGTCTTATATGCCTTTTGCAGCTGCTTAAACTCCTCCGGGTGTTCCTCCGGATGACAGAGCTTTGCCTGCCTTGCATAAGCCGACTTGATTTTTGCAATTTCCGATGTAGGCGGGATGCCAAGCAATTCCCATATATTCATCCATTTCCTCCTCAGCGGTCCGTGTCCTCATCCTCACCGCGGTCATCCTGAAAGAAGGATTCGTCAAACCCGTGAAAATCAAATTTGTTACGCTCCACAGCCTCCAAATATACGGCAAGCTGTACACAGGCCTCCCGTCTGGCACGGGAATTATGCTCATATGTCATAATCTTTCTAAATCTGGAAATCTGCTGTGCAATATATTCCCGCACCGCCGGGCTGCATTCCCGGTAAAGCCGCTGCGCTCTTTCCATCAGATAGCGGACATTTTCATCCTCCATGGAGCTGAGCGTCATCTGCCGAAGTTCCTTGAGTCTTGCTTCCAGCTCTCCCTCGCTTAAGCCCATCTTTTTATTCATGATCACCTTGTTCACAGCCTGGTCTCCGCTGACAATCCGGATATCCAGAATACCGTTGATATCATACAGAAATGTGACTTTCGCCCTGACAACGCCTGCGGGCTTCATGGGAATATCCGTCACTTCCATTGTCCCAAGCAGCAGATTCTCTCTGGCCATCATATTGTCTCCCTGGTAAATGGGAAACGTCATCTCTGTCTGGTTGTCTTCTACCGTCACATATTCCCTTGTACGGCTGCAGGGCAGAGTGTCATTACGCTCAATGATAGGAGAAAAACTGCCGTCATAAATCTCTGTTCCCAAAGAAAAGGGACAGATATCCGCCAGTATCATATCCTTCACATCCCCGGCACGCTCTTTGATCGCGGCCGCGATTCCCACCCCCGCCGCGATACTCTCATCGGGACTGTTGTCTAAGACCACCGGAATATCCAACAGCGTTTTCAAATATTGTTTCACCACAGGCATTTTGGAGGAACCGCCCACCAGAATCAATTTATCAATCTCTGCCGTACTCATGCCGCTGTCATTGATGACCTGCCTGATTGGCACGGACATCCGCATAAACAGCTCCGCTCCGATATGTATCAGATGCTGGTTGGTCATCCGCATGGTGTATTCTCTATCTTGAAGATATACCTTTCTTTCCACTTCATCCTGTTTACTGAGCTGCCACTTTAACGCCTCCGCTTCTTTTAAGACAATGCCCTGCTCTTCCTTGGTCAGGGCCGCCTGGGACAGTTGATTTTCCTTATAAAAATCCTCCGCTATGATCTTATTAAAATCCTTGCCGCCCAGATAATTATCTCCCGACACGGCCTGAATCTCCACCATGTTATCGAAGGCATCCACAAGCGATACGTCCAACGTGCCGCCGCCGAAATCAAAGATGATAAAGGTTTCTGCATCCTCCACACCCATATGATGTTTTAAGGCCACCGCAGAAGGCTCATTGATCAGTCTCTCCACCTTAATTCCCGCCAATCTGCCTGCATTTTTGGTGGCACACCGCTTATCATCGTTAAAATACGCCGGAACGCTTATGACGGCTTCCGTCACAGGTTCCCCCAGATAGGCTTCTGCATCCTCTCTGAGTCTGCGCAGTACAAAGGAGGATAAGTCTTCCGCCGTATAGTATTTTCCATTTGCAAAATACTGATAACTGGTTCCCATATTCCGCTTAAACTCAGCCATTGAGACAGACGGCGCCGTAATCAGGCGCTCCTTGGCCACCTTACCCACATAAATCTCCCCGTCCTCCCCGAAACTGACCACCGAGGGGGTTAGATATTCTCCAAATGTATTGGGAATCAATTCAATCTTCCCGTTCCGCCATATGCTGGCCAGACTGTTGGTGGTTCCCAGATCAATTCCTATCACTGCCATCTGCTAAGCGCTCCCTTCCATATCCGTCCTATTAGGTAATTGCGAAACGCATTCTTTCAAGAAAGCAGTTGTACAAAATAGACAAATCGCAAGTAGGGTGCTTTGCCGCCGCCGGTGTTTAGACGCCGTCTTCTGGCGTCTTATGCACCGCTGCGAGCGGCAGTGCAGCGCAAGCGTGCCCTACGGTGATTGTCTATTTTGTACAACGGAAACTTTTGAAAACGCAGTTTCGCAATTACCTATCTATCCGCAAAATCAACCACAAGGCTTTCTAATTCACCAAATCCTGCCCTGCCAGAAAGCCGTACACTCCCGCTTTCTCTTCTAATTTTTCCAGCACTCCATCTATCCCTTCTGCCATCTCCCCCTCTATATACATTCTCTCGAGCTTCCCGAAATTCTTGCCGTTTATCACAATCTCACTGCTTTGCAGTAAATTTCCTGACGCATCAGTCATTTTTGCTTCCGCCAAAAATCCCTCATCCGAAAACTTTAGGGAAATGCTGCTCCCGTCTTTCGCCTGATGGACAAATTCCTGCCCCATGATTCCATAATAGTAATGTCCCTGCCTGTCCTTAGCCGGATACTCGTAACGATGCAGCTGTGCGTAAGGTTCATCATCGTTCCCCATATATTCCACAGCGGCCTGTAAGCGTCCATCGGTATCATACTGACATACACTGTAATACTGCACCCTGTCTTCATCATAAGTCAGCTGCCACAGCAGACGGTCCTCATCGTACTGCGCTGCATAAAAGGAAGGAAGCAGGACAAAATCATCTATATCGTAATCCCAATCATAAAGCAGCTGCATGGTATGAAACTTTTCACCCGTCTCAGTATTACAGAGATACAGATTAAACTGCTCCTCATCTGCTCTCCTGTCGTACTCATACCAATCGTCATCATTCACGCTCCATCCGCTGTCAAAGTATTGCAGCCGATTGATCAGATACGAATCCTTTAGCGCCCACTGCATTTTCCATACATCATTCGGTGTCTTTGAAGTGGATGTTGGAAGCTTAAAAGCACACAACAGATTACCATTCTCATCTTCCAGAAATTCTGTATGGGATTTACAGTACTGAGAAATGCCGCCGTCAATCTGATCGTCGAAATAGGAATATCTGACACCGGCACGCCCCAGGTCCGTATAACGGTAATAAGTATCTTCCGTTATCATTTCATCCCAATAAATTGCTTCATGTACCACCTTCCCCGTGCCGTCGTACTCATAGATATGTCTGCGGACCTGTTCCCATCCTTCCTCATTCTGTGTATGTTCCCGGTATACATTGCCCGCCATATCATATTCCCACCAGTTCAGAGTAAGAAGCCGGCCCGTCATATCGTAGACGGCTTCCGCCTGCAATCTATCCTCATTGTAATAGGAGTCCGTATACTGATAGAAATACAAGTCCCCATTTTCCGCATAAAGACTCTGGTCGTTAATTGTAATCTGCTCCGGGGGATTGATCAATATGCGCGGTGACGCCGGCAGTCCTCTCAACTCCGTTTCCTCACGTGGGTACTTTGAAACCGGCGGCTCCGGACTTGTCAGCCAGCGAATCCCAAAGAGCAAAAACGCCATGAAGGAAACGGTTACCATCAAAATCACCCAGGCTTTCTTGCGCGAATCATATCTATCTTCGGGAATCCACCCCACTTTCCTCACCCCTATTCACTCCCTCTACTGAATCCATCTGCGCAGTGCATCTTCCAGTTTCTCCACATCCACCGGTTTGGATATGTGATCGTCCATTCCTGCTTCCCGGGCCTTCATGATGTCATCTGAAAAAGCATCCGCTGTCATCGCCACAATCGGCATGTGCGAAAGATCTTCCCTGCCGGATGCGCGAATGGCTTTGGCCGCTTCATATCCGTTCATAACAGGCATCTGAATATCCATAAAGATCAGATCATAATAACCCGGCTCCATTTCCAGCACACGCTCAACCGCCAGCTGACCGTTCATCGCCTTTTCTACCTGAATGCCCACGATATTCAAAAGCTCCTCGGCCACTTCAATATTGATTTCATTATCTTCCACAAGCAGTACACGTCTTCCCGAAAAATCCTGCTGTATGAATGTTGCAAGCGCATTGGATTTTTCTTCTTCACTGCCCTGACCGAGTACATTCAATAATACCCTGATCAGTCTTGACTTAAACATCGGTTTGCTGATAAAGGCATCCACGCCGGCCGCCGTAGCCTCATCCTCGATATCGGCCCAATCATAAGCGGACAGGATAATGATGGGAATATGACTGCCGATACCTTTTCGAATCTCCTTTGTGGTCTCCAGACCGTCTTTTCCGGGCATCTTCCAGTCCAACATCACCGCTGCAAATTCCGTTCCCTTTTCATCCGTTTCCGCAATGCGCTTTATGGCACTGTCGCCGTCAAACACATACTCTGCCTTCATCCCAAGGCTGGCTAACATCTCACAGGCACTTTCACAGGATTCTTCTTCATCATCCACCACCAGTATGGGAAGACCGGCAAGGGCCTCCACATCTTCTTTCGTAACATTATCCAGCTTCAAGTACACCATGACCGTAAATTTAGAACCCTTGCCCAGCGTACTTTCCACCTTAATATCTCCATCCATCATCCTGGCAATGTTTACCGCAATCGACATGCCAAGTCCTGTCCCCTCAATCTTACTGCCGCTGGAATTGGCCGCCCTGGAGAAAGGCTCAAATATCGTCTCTATATAATCCTGCTCCATGCCAATACCGGTATCCTCAAAAACAAATTCATAATAACCGCTGCCCTCGATATGGGATGGCCTTTCTTCGATATGTATACTAATGGTGCCGCCCTTTGGCGTAAACTTGACGGCATTCCCCATAATATTCATAAAAATCTGCTGCAAGTGCTGCTCGTCTCCGATCACATTTTCATGCTCCAGCTTAGCAATGCTGGCATTCAACTTCAGCTCCTTGGCTTCTAACTGTGAATGGAACACTGTCAAAATACTTTCCATAGTGTTTGCCAGATTAAATCCGGCTTCCGTCAGAGTGACTTTGCCGCTCTCAATCCTGCTCATATCCAGCACTTCGTTGATCAGCCCCAACAGATGCTTGCCGGAAACCGTAATCTTATCAAGCGCATCCATAACACGTTTCTTCTCATCAATGTGCATGGCCGCAACAGCCGTCATACCCAAAATAGCGTTCATCGGCGTGCGGATATCATGGCTCATCCTGGACAGAAAATCGCTCTTAGCGCTGCTGGCCGCTTCCGCCCGCGCTACTGCCAAGGCAAGCATCTTCTTCTGCTCCTCTTCCCTTCGTATCACATCGTCAATGCTGCGGATTGCGACGGTATAAGCTGACAGCACTCCCTTTTTCTTCTCCGCCGCAGTGATGGCAATGGAGCACCACTCATATGCATCACCGTCCTCTTGTCCGCTGCTGCCATCAAATCTACTCCTCTTAAACTGCAGTTCTATATGATCTCGTTCTGAAAGCCGCTTAACGACATTGTTCATATCCAGGAATTCCGCCACCTGCTCACGGTGTTCCTGCGCCACAATGCCGTCTTTGATGTTATCTGAGACTTCCTGCTCATAACTGCTGTGACGCGGTTTCCCATCCTTCCCAAGGGGATAAACAGTATCACAAGTTTTCTTATTTACGTCAATATAATAAATAGCATGACAGGCACGCGCCGTACTGCTCATCGCTTTCTGATAAACGAAATATTCACCCTCCCGCTTACTATCCCTGTACTCCTGGAAAATCTGGAAAATGATCAGCATAATGCCAAAACCAATCAAAACCATACTGATATTACGGAACATATCGTATCCGGAGAGAATCTCATCCTTGGGTAAGGTCAATATCCCCGTCCAGCCGTTATCCATATGGTGAAAGTACACATTACGTACAATACCGTCCACAGCTTTGACATTTTCCGACACATGATTTTTACTTTCACACACGGCGTCCTCTCTGTAGCCGTTTACTAGATTCTGAAATCCCTCACGGTCATAATTCCATGCAGACTGATAATAGAGCAGATCTCCCTCCTGATCGACCAGGTAATAAGAAGCCTTCTCCGGCAGCATCATGTCCTGACTGCCCCTTTCAAAACAAGCCGGTTTCAAATCGATAGCAATAAAACTGCCCGTTTCCGGAATCATTTTACACATTGTCACCACAGAAAGTCCGGTCACTGCATCTGTATACGCAGGCGAAATATAGATTTCCCCATTGGCCGAAGCAGCCCCCTGATACCAGTCCAAACCTGTGATATCATAATCATTCATGGCTTCGATTTCAGGAACATTTGACACAAGCTGTGGACTCTTATATGTCTTGCCATAAATCTGGATATTACCTTTCCCGTACAGCTCCGTCAGTCCATTCATAAAAGGGTACAGCCCCTCCCGTAATTCTTCCAGAGTAATATCGGTCTGCTCCCGTTCTGCAATATAATTCGTGCTAATATTCAAAATAACCTCATAGATTCCTATACTCTTTTCCTCTGAGGAGGCATAGTTCTTTACTAAAGATAAACCCATCTCATTCGTATTATTCCACAGGATACTGCGCAGAATATAGGTACAGCTTATCATGATAACGACTAAAACAACCAGTATAATGATATTGCTTCGTATTCTTCTGGACAGTGGTTTTTTCTCACTCATTGCATTCGGCCTCTCTTTTCCATAATCATTACAGAGTAGTTCTCCATTTTTGTAATTTTCATGAACCGCCTGATTTTTCTATTATAGCACATATCTGAAAACATGAAAACGGGCAGTTTGCCACGCTCTTACGGGATATGCGCAAGAAATGATTGCAAGAAAACAGGCAGATTCTTTACAAGCATGAATAATTCTGATATGACTAAATATAGTAAAAAGAGGTTATTTGAGGTGGTAAACTTCGTTGCAACCACACACCCTATGGGTCAAAAGAGATGCAGGAGTTGCGATGCCTGCCAAATAGCTTCATTTTTAAAGGCAGCCCACAGGCTGCCTTTTTGTCACAATTTAAAATTCTGCATAAGTCATTCAGCATTCTAGCCGTTACTGCGGCTGTTTACCGATATAAGCTAAAATACCGCCGTCCACATACAGCACATGTCCGTTCACGAAATCCGATGCGTCAGATGCCAAAAATACTGCAGGCCCCTGTAAGTCTTCTGTCTCGCCCCAGCGCGCCGCCGGTGTCTTGGCAATGATAAACTGGTCGAAAGGATGTCTTGAGCCATCCGGCTGCAACTCTCTAAGAGGAGCCGTCTGCGGTGTTGCGATATAGCCTGGTCCAATACCATTACACTGAATATTAAATTCACCATACTCTGACGCGATATTTCTTGTCAGCATCTTAAGGCCGCCTTTGGCCGCCGCATATGCGGAGACAGTCTCCCGTCCCAGTTCGCTCATCATAGAACAGATGTTGATAATCTTCCCATGACCTTTCTTGATCATACTCGGAATAACTGCCTTGGAAACAATAAACGGCGCATTCAAATCCACGTCCACTACCTGGCGGAACTGCTCGGCTGTCATTTCACACATGGGAATACGTTTGATGATACCCGCGTTGTTCACAAGAATATCAATCACACCCACTTCTTTCTCAATCTGCGCCACCATAGCCTGTACCTGTTCCTCGTTGGTCACATCACATACATAGCCATGGGCATGGATGCCTTTTTCTTCATAAGCGGCAAGACCTTTATCAACCAGCTCCTGCTTGATATCATTAAACACGATCTCTGCCCCTGCTTCGGCATAGGCTGACGCAATCGCAAAGCCGATTCCATAAGATGCACCCGTAATCAGTGCCACTTTTCCTTCCAGTGAAAATTTCTTCATAAAATCACTCATTGTCTCATTCTCCTTTTTCTTCGCTACTCATATCTGTAAATGCCAAACAACCATATTATTAGCACAGGTCTTTCATTTCCACACCATCCATATCGTCAAAGACCTGGTTCTCTCCTGCCATGCCCCAAATAAAAGTGTAGGCTCTTGTGCCGCATCCAGCATGGATTGACCAGCTTGGTGAAATGACAGCCTCCTCATTTCTCATAATAATATGTCTTGTCTCATCGGGTTCACCCATATAATGCATCACAAGGGCATCTTCCGGCATCTCAAAATAGAGATACACTTCCATACGTCTGTCATGTGTATGGCAAGGCATCGTATTCCATACGCTTCCCGGTGCCAGCTTGGTCATTCCCATGACAAGCTGACAGCTCTCCACCTGTCCGGGAAGAATGTACTTACAGATCACTCTGTGATTTGACTCTTCCAGAGAACCAAGTTCTACCTTATTCTCATCCTTCACAATCACGACCCCTTCTTCCGGCGTTCCTTCCGGTTTGATCAACACGGTAGGGCAAGTCCTGTGGGCAGGCGTGCTGTTCAGATAAAATTTCGCAGGCTCCTTCGCGTCAGCACTGGCAAATGAAATATCTTTGGCCCCCATACCTATATACATACCTTCTTTATATCCAACCCCATACGTTTTTCCGTCAATTGTAATACTTCCGGCGCCGCCTACATTGATAACGCCCATCTCTCTTCTCTGTAAGAAATACGCCGCACGCAGTTCATCTCCCGCAGTAAGTGCAAGCGGCTCCACCGGGACTGCTGCCCCCGTAATGATTCTGTCAACATGACTGTATACCAGTTTAATCTCACCGGGTACAAACAAATCCTGTATCAGAAATTCCTCTCTGAGTCTCTGTGTTGTGTAATGCTTCACATCTCTTGGTGAAGCGGCTGTCCTTAATTCCATCTCCTCATCCATCCTTTCTTTTAAATGTTCTGTTTTCTGCCGTGACGAAAACTTATCCTTGTGTTATACTCTATTATACAGGCACAAATCCTCTATGTCCTTTCAAATATTTCTGTAAATATTGAATATTATGAACTAAGGTGGAAGCAAAATGAACGAATTATATTCCTGCAGACAGGCAATCGAGCAGTGCGAACTGACCCACACCTTCGCCATCGCACATCTTTATAAAGAAGAAAAGACCATGGATATGCACATCCATGACTGTTACGAGATGTATTATTCTGTATCCGGCGGAAAACAGTTTTTGATTGACAACCGGTTGTATACCATCGAACCCGGCGACCTGTTTGTAATCAATCAGTATGAGAGCCATAAGATCACCCAGGCGGACAAGACCACCCATGAGCGAATCGTCTTATCCATTTACCCGGAGTATCCCAAACTGCTCTCCTCTGACCAGACCAATCTGGATGCGTGTTTTTCCGCCAGACCTGCTTCTTTCTGCCATAAGATCTCTCTGAACAAAGAACAGCAGAACCGTTTCCTGTACTACATCAATAAGATTACAGGGGCCGCCGGTTATGCAAATGATATCTATGAGCAGACAGCTTTTATGGAACTGTTGGCGCTGGTCAACAGCCTTTTCGTTGTCTCACACGTACCGGCAGCGGTTAATAATTGTGTCTACAATCACCAGGTTGATGATATCCTTGCCTACATTAATGCCAATATTACCGCCCCCATTACCCTGTCACAGCTTTCTGAGGCCTTTTACCTCAGTGAATCCTATATCTGTAAAATCTTTAAATCAGCCACCGGAACGACAATCAATAAGTATATCAATGCAAGGAGAATCAGTATTGCAAAAGCCTTTCTTGGGGAAGGATGCAGTGTCATGGAGGCTTATGAAAAGAGCGGTTTCGGCGACTACAGCACTTTCTTCAAAGCATTTACCAAAGCAATGGGCATCTCGCCCAAAAAGTACGCCCAGTGCAGTGTCAGCTAGTCCGTTTTATCCTGTGGTATCCAGATGCCGTCGGTTCCATAGGGTTGTATCATCCTTACTTCCACGCTTGTCCTGGTATCCAGAAAATCAATGGACACTGTTACACTCCCATCCGCCCTTGTGCCTGTTTCACGCACCGCCACTTTTTCTTCCTCCTCTGATATATTCAGCAGATCTCTGGCCGCTGTCTGGGGCGTAAACAATTCCTGATAATATCTTCCTGCATCTTTGTTTCGCCGGGCATTCTCATTTAACACCTCTCCTGCACCATTGGTCAGATAGTCAACAGGTGTACCATTTATCCCCGCACCATAAGCCCTTCCATAACTGTCTATTTCAGACAGATTGCTCAGATAACGTATATGATTCTCCGCAACCAGATAGCCGGCGTCCGTAAGCTGCCAGGACAAACTTTCCTCCCATACCGTCACATGCGGGTCAGAGGTCCAGGCGTAATATAGAATCACCGTTTGCTGTGGACTGCACGCTGTAATCCGATAATCTTTCTGTGCATCCAAGGGCCAGGGGCTGGACCATCCAAAGCCATAAGTTCCCTCTTCCCCGTTCAACAATTCCTCGCTGATTAACTCTTCCTTTTTCTCTTCCGTACAAAGTGCCGCAATCTGATTGCCGTCCCTGTCGCAAACAGCCTGCGCCCAGATATCTGCTGCCTGCCATATCTTCTTTGCCTGGGCCTGCGTCGGCATAGGGTCCGTTCCAAGTATGGCTGCTGCCACGATGACCGCCGCCAGCGCTGTCAAAACCACAACCGGCTTCGGTTTCCGAAAACCCATAACATTTTCAATCCGTCTCTTCACACCATTCTCCCCAAAAGTTAACGGCGCTGCGCCCGGCAGCCGCCTGCCCGTTGACAGATGCAGTAAGGAGGCGCAATACTCTGCCCGGATATCTTTCCTTGTCTTCCTTATGACCGCTTCATCACAGGACATTTCCATGTCTTTGCCGGACAGATAAAAAGCAACCCAGACAAGCGGACAAAACCAGTAAACTGCCAGTGCCAGAAAAGCCAGAACCCGCAGGATATGATCTCCCCTTCTGATATGAATCTTCTCATGCAGAATAATATATTCCCACTCCTCTTGCTTCAAAGAAGAAGGCAGATAGACTCTTGGACGTATCATCCCCATCACAAAAGGTGTTTGCGCGTAATCCGCCATATAGACATTGTCTCGTACCTTCACCGCTCCTACCAGTCTTCGTCTTAACCAAATCAGACTTATGATTCCATATAGCAGCATCCCGGCGATGCCCGCTATCCAGCCCCTGCTTGCTGCCCGCAAAACGGTGCGTATGCTGCCTGACAGATAAATGTTCTCATGCCCCACACCGGCATAGGCAGACACCGGGCCGGTCGATACATCCTGCTTGCTCTGCGGCGCTTCCCCTGTTTGTACCTCCAGCAAATCCCCGCCCTCTACAGACTGTATGGGGCTTTTCTCCATTCTGTCAAACATTTCCCAAAATGAAACCGGCGACACAAACGTAAACGGACACAATAACCGGTACAGCACAAGTCCCCACAGAAGATAGCTATATATTTTCGGCATTTTTTGCATGAGAAGTCGCAGCAAAAGTACCGCCAAAACAATTCCGCCTGCCGTCATACTGCGGTACAGCACTTCCAGAAACATTTTGTCACCGCCGCCTATATATCCAATATAAACAAATTCCTCCTGCATCCCCATCTGAAAGAGCATTTTCACACCCCGGATAAATCCATCAATCCATTCCCCCATAACTTCCTCCTAACACATTACTCCCACTTCCTGTCTGCCTGCCCACTGCCTATCATCCCTGCTTCAGCCGATATCTTCTGCTTCTCACTGGCTTTCCTTATTCCTGTCTATAATCTCCTGCAGTTGCCTGATCTCTTCCTCCGACAATTTACTGCGGCTGGCAAAAGCTGCCAAAAACTTCGGCAGAGAGCCGCCAAAGGACTCCTCCACAAACTGCTTACTCTGCATGGCATAAAATTCCTCTCTGCCCACAAGGGATGTCACCACACCTTTCCGGTTCTGAAACAGTCCTCTTTCACAGACCCTGTGGAGAATCGTGTAGGTAGTAGACTTCTTCCAGTGCAATTCCTTCTCGCACAGCTTCGCCAGCTCTCCGGAAGATAACGGTTCATTCTCCCAGATGAGATTGGCGAAACGCGACTCTATCTCTCCCAATCTATATTCGGCCATATCTGCTCACTCCTTATCCATTCTACTGTTTGTAGACCTATTATGTTAATAGTCTACTGTCTGTAGACCGTTCTGTCAAGCATTTCTGTATTCTTTTGTTCTTTCCTGTCTCTCCCACTTTTGCGCTTCCTCTTTTGCTATGGCTGGACAAATGTTATACTATGAGTAAAAAAGCGGGAGAATGAAAGCCTTGAAAGAAAATACGCAGACCTTTCGTCAATTATTTTTATCCACCTTCAAACTCAGCGCCTGCACCTTTGGCGGGGGATTCGTTATCATTCCCCTGATGCGCAAGAAGTTTGTGGAAGAACTGCATTGGATAGAGGAACAAGAAATGATGGATTTGACAGCCATCGCTCAATCTTCACCGGGCCCGATTGCCGTAAATGCTTCTATTTTGATTGGCTATCACGTAGCCGGCATCCCCGGCGCCCTGCTGACTGTCCTAGGAACCGTCCTTCCCCCGTTAATCATTATCTCGATTATTTCTCTTTTCTACCAGGCATTCCGGGATAATGTTATTGTCAATATGGCAATGATGGGAATGACTGCCGGTGTTGCCGCCGTCATCTGCGACGTTGTTCTGACGATGGGAAAGACCGTTATGAAACAAAAACGGCTTCTTCCCGTTCTGGTCCTTCTGGCTTCCTTTTTTGCTGTCCGATTTTGGGAGATAAATATTATTTTGATCATTTTCATTTGTGGGATTTTGGGCGCTGCAGACGCTCTTTATCAAAGCAAGAAAAGCGGAGGTGCAAGATGATTTACCTGGAACTGTTTTGGAGCTTCTTTCAGATTGGTCTTTTCAGTATAGGAGGCGGATATGCCGCCATGCCGCTGATTGAACATCAGGTTGTGGACGCCCATCCCTGGCTGACCATGACACAGTTTGCTGATATCATGACGATCGCGGAAATGACGCCCGGCCCAATCGCCATCAATTCTGCAACCTTTGTGGGCATACAGGTCGCCGGACTGCCCGGCGCCATCATCGCCACGCTCGGCTGTATCCTGCCATCCTGCACCATCGTTATGATACTCGCCTACATTTACTATCGGTTTCGCAGCCTGACGATCGTACAGGGCGTGCTGGCCGGATTGCGCCCTGCAGTGGTGGCCATGATTGCATCGGCAGGTATTTCCCTGATCATATTGTCCTTTTATGGACAAAAATCTTTACCTGCCGATTTACATGATATAAATTATATTTCCGTATTGATCTGGGGCGCCGGGCTCTTCCTTCTGAGAAAATGGAAAGTGAATCCCATTCATGTTATGGCAGGCGCGGGTGCCTGCGGCATTTTGCTGTATTCTATCATGCCAGCGTAGCATGACAAAATACGGTTAATCGGATTTGTGTCCGTAAGAACCATGACCCCCTCCCGCCATATCAAATACCCCCATGACAGTGAGATCTATCGCCGATGCATCTACCAGATTTTTAGAATCCATCCTCTGGCCTTCATCTGTTGAAGGTATGGTGCCTTCAAGCTGTCCCTGGATGCTTTCGGCTCGCAGCATCACTGTCTGGCAGAGCATTTCGACTCCTGCCTCGTACTCTTCATAAGAATAGAGCGCGGTGGGATCTGTTTCTACCAGTACATCTATCTGCCCTCGAATGCGCTGTAAGACTTCTTCAAACCTTCCTCCAAGAACATACTCTTTCGTCAACTGCTCAAGATACGCATGATATCTTGCCAGGTAATCCTCATCTTCTAAAAGCGCATCAAAGAACTTGGTCATCTGAAACGGGGAATCAATCGCATCATTAACCACCTCTAAAGCGCCGTTGTCCGGCCCTGCATTCATTCCGCCAAAAGATAGATTGTAATCCCATGGAAGGATATTCAGCATACCGTCGTGCTCATACAGATAATAGTTATGTGCCATATTCCCGGAGAGACTGTCCATGTTCACGGAAAATGTATGTACGGCCATATACTTTAATAGATTATCCACATCCATATATTTCTCTAAATCGGTTCCCTCACTGATATTTTTAAGAGCCGTAACCACCCTTCGGCGAGCCTGTTTTTCCGTGTCTGTCACCTCACCCTCCCATATGGCGGAATAACTGTCAAGATCATCATCCGAATAATTTAAGTCCGCACCGTTTCCTCCCATGCCGAAACCGCCGCCCGGCCCTGGAGGCCCACCTTCAAATTCTCCGTTCCCCTGCCCGGGCCTGTTCTCTCCGCGAAATTCCTTAACATCGGCCTCTGCCATCTCACTTCTGTCGGGGAATCCTTTTCCTTCTGGCCTTTCCTCCTTATCTTCATCGGAAAATCCTTTGCCCTCTGCCTCTTTCTCATCTACATCCGGAAAGCCCTTTTCCTTTGTTTTCCGCTCCCCATCTCTGCCGGAAAACTCTTTATCACCAAACTCATTTTCCTTAAAACTGCCGCCCATATCCATACTGTCAGGCTTATACAAGGCACCATCCTCTGTTCCATAATTGCGCAGTAAGAAACTCTCCTCCACGGCCTCCAATGCCAGATACACACCC
Organism: uncultured Lachnospiraceae bacterium; assembly: GCA_910585555.1. Taxonomy (GTDB): domain Bacteria; phylum Bacillota; class Clostridia; order Lachnospirales; family Lachnospiraceae; genus UBA3282. Next base: position 21,045 of record CAJUFU010000024.1, on the reverse strand, counting down.
CAGTACTCCCCATTGACCGATATTTTGGCATAATGGTACAAAGAAGCATCCACACCCAAATACTGGTACATATCATAAACCACCGCTTCTTTCATGTTCGTGGCATCTGCGTAGTTATTATTTAAGATCAATTTGTCCAGGCCAAAACAGGTCTGTCCCTCCACATAATGGTCAAATTCCAGTTTCAGGCTGAATCTGTCCGTCTCAGAATCCATGGCAATTGCAGACAAACTGGTGTTGCCCTTAGGCCGGATACCCACATTGCAAATCTCGTGCCCGTTAATGACAACATCGCAGGCATAGTATTCCTCTGCAGTGGCTTTGTCAAGCATATCCTCCCATTCATCTTCTTCCATCTGAATAGCAATCTGTATTGGCTCATCTGTATCAAATAATACCGATTCATATTGCATCGCTACCGTTGAAGAACCAAACACCTCCACAACTTTCTGTGAAAATATCATAGCCAGAATACAGAGCGAGACACAGATGACCATCACCACGCCAACAACCTTTGTTGTGTTCTTATGGGAAATCATCACATCCTCCTCTAAGACATGTACTCGCCATTATAACTTACAAGGGTAACATTACTTACCCCATCTATATCATGGAATCTGTTGACAAAAGAAGTGGCCGCATCACGAAGCCGGATTTCTGCTGTCAGCTCAATACCACTGGCATTTACCGTTTTTGATTTTACCATAAACTTCTTCACCGATTTTTGCGCCATGGCAAGCACTTCTTCCTCAGACCTCTCATCCACACAGTTTAAAATCAAAATATAAGGATTCTCATGCACTTTTCGATTGGCAAAAAGAAGCAAAATAATGCCAATGATTGCAGAGCCAATCACTGCCAGCGGAATCAAACCTGCCCCGATTACAATACCTGATGCAATGGACCAGAATAAATACACAATTTCGATTGGTTCCTTAATAGCCGCCCGGAAACGGACAATGGAAAGAGCGCCCACCATCCCCAAAGACAATACCACATTGGAAGTCACTGCCATAATAACCAGCGTCGTCACAAGGGAAAGTCCCACCAGAGACAGTGCAAACCCGCTTGAATACATCACACCGTTAAAAGTCTTCTTATAGACCACAAAAATAAACAACCCGATCACCAGTGCAAGCAACATCCCAATCAAAATATCAATGACCGAAAATTCCGTTACACTCTCCATAAAACTTGATTTGAAAACATCATGAAAACTCATTTACATCAATCCTCCCTGTATTTTCTATCCAAACCTTCGACATGCTTCATATTTTGAAAACGCCTGCTGGCGTATTGTATTTGTCTGCAAAATATCCCTGATAATCGTTGGAAGAAACGCATCGTATTTTACCTCCAATATCATATCCCAAGGCTGGTCCGCAGTGCTGATATCCGCCACCTTCTCTTCCAAAAAATGCCTGTGATAAAGGGTCGTGCGAATATCAGAATCAAAGGTAACCCTTACATTGCCGGCATCGTATACATAAGGCTCTCTTATGTAGGATACCAACACCCTGGGATACAGTAGCTGATAATGCATTTTCGCATACAATTCCTGTACCAGCTGCGACGGATGGCCCCGCATCCATTTCAGCCTGCCTTCCAGCAGATTCTGACACTCTTCTTTCGTAATCTCTGCGTCTGATTTCATGCAAAGAGCATTATTCTTAACCTTTTTTTCCAACGTAATATAGGAAAAATCATCGTTATAATATCTGACTCTGAATTTTTCCCGTATGGGAACGCCCTCCGCTTTTTGCCACAGTGCCTTATCCTTGTAATTGTCAAAATAAATACTCCGTATCAGGTATTTCCCCTCTGTACCCGCGTGAGAATCACTGTGCATAACTGCTCTCAGACGGCTTCCTAATTCCAAATACTGCAAATAACCAATCCTGTATTTCAACTCATGCCGGAAACCCTGTTGCTGGTGCATACTATTCACTCCTTTCCGCACTTTCAGTCTCTGCTTGCTATAACTATATAGGGGATTCCTCAAATGTACTTGAAATCATCTGTGTCTTTTTCTTGAGCACGTAATATCAAATATAAATAAGAAATATACAGAAAAATCCGGAAATCCTCCACTGAATTTTGGAGTCTTCCCAGATTTTTGTATGCTTTAATGATGTTATCGTTTTTATAATTTACGGAATAGACGTAATTATTTTATAATCCACTTCTTGTACTTACTTCCGCAGCAAAAATTTTGCTGCACAATGCCGCATATTCATCATACGAAACCTCATCCCCATTCCATGTATATTTTATTCCGGCTTCCGCATTATCGAAGTCAACAAGTTCTTCACCAAAATTCATTTCTGCAGCTAAATTATCGGCCCCTTCAAATTTTTCCATATGGTAAAATTCAAATCCTGCACTCGACCTGTTGCTATACATAATCCATACAGCTCCATTATAATAAGTATAAGAAAGGACAAGGGCAGTGCCTTCTGCTACAGCAAATTCATATACCTGGTTATCGCGCGCATCAAGGTATATTCCACCATAAGGACCGTTGATAACCAGTTCGTTTTCCCCGTCATTGTCAAGATCGACTTTCTCTCCAACAGAATACGAGTCCCATTCTTCAGAATCCATATTGAGATCCGTAATATAAAATGTCCTGGTGGAATCTGTGGAATCAACCGCACTTATGGAACCATTGATAAATAAATCTAACAGCTCTTCTGCTGTCGTTTGTTTCACTGCATCGGCAGAACCATCATACACATTCGGCACATCCGATGTTTTATAAAATCTATATTCACTCAATCCGGCAAAATCAAGCCATTCCTGACCAAAAATAGTTATCGTTGCGACATTTCCATCCAATGTGATGAGACCCTTCACCTTTCCACCACTACCAGGACCCGTTGCCGTAAATTCTAATCCATCTTGTGTTTCCTTTCCAACACCGTCATCCAACAAATATAACCTATATAGATCAATCAGAATCCGGTAAGTCCCGTCACTGTTTTTCTTTATCTCCAACGCCGGCGCATTCACGCCATAATCCAGATATTCGCCCTCATACTCATATACGCCCGTTTCTGTTTTCTTTGTGGCATGATATAGAAATCCAGCCGCTTCAAATGATGTTTTTCCGTAATATACATCTATTCCATCCGTGTCATATTCCAGAATATAATACCCAAAAACTGCCTCTCCGTCAGAAAATACCTGTTCAGGATACTTTATATAAATTTTATTACCTTCCATGCTTTCTATAGCAGACGAATCCGTTAAGAAACGATAGGAAACTTCTGTTTCATAATCGGAAATGCCATAACCATAGGGCGTTTTATGAATCATTAATTTACCGTTTCCACCATCCGACAAATAATCATATTCTCCAACCAAGCTTGCCCACACATCATCATTACTGATTACTGGCTTCTCCTCCGCTTCATCTTCTGCCGGTTTCCCTTTGTCTATTTCCGTAATCTCATCATTTCGTATTTCCTGAACCTCATCCGCACTGTCACGGACTTCTTCCGCACTGGCCGTTTCGTTTGTCCGCGTCTCTTCCGGTTCCTTAGTCTGTCCGCACGCTGAAAGTACAAACACAGCTGCTCCCACAGCCATTGCCATTTTCATTTTTCTCATGATTCACTTTCCCCATTTCTGCGCCATTATGATTTGTGATGCTTCTGCATAAATTCCGGCTGAACTTGTTCAGTCAGTTGAACTAAATTGCTCTTTAAAGAATTTATTCAATCTTATACCATACGGCAATAAAAATAACATACCTGTTGCAGAAACGACGCGTTTTTTACGCAAACGACACAAGTCAATCATGAAACAGCATTCTCCACTTAAAAAATTCTTTCTTAAATTCCCTGCTATGCGTTCTGCCAATCGCAATCTCTAACCCATTACAGAGCGTAATCTCACGGCTATTTACACTTTCAATATATTTAAAATTGACAATATACGACCGTTGTACATAAAAGAATCCAAACGGAGACAGACTCTTTGCCGTTTCAGATATCCGCCCTTCGCAAAAATGCTCGCTACCGTCAAGCATGAGATATCTTAGTTTTCTTCCGCTGGTCTCAATAAGCAGAAGTTCACTTAAGATTATCTTAATCTGCATCCCGGCCGTGTTCTTACAGCAAATAGTCCGCTCCTGCATCTTTGTTTTAAAGAAGAAATCAAGCGCCTCATCTATTTCCTCCAAATATTTCTTGTCAATGTACCGGAAGGCATTCACCCTGTATCCCTGCCTTGCCATTTCCGTATGCGAGGTCAAAAAGCATACCTTGCACTGACTCCCGGAATCCAACAATTTTTCAGCTATCCTGAAACCATCTTCGCCCTCTGCAAGTTCAATGTCCAGAAACAATAAATCCGCATCTGCATTTTCCATAAAACCACTTCCGTTTTCATATGCAGTGACCTGTGCCGAAATGTTTTTATCCATGCAATATTTTAAAATGACGGCCTGAATCTTATCCCTCCATACCGCTTCATCTTCCACAATACCTATTTTCATACCCTATTCTCCTTATTGGTGGAAATGTGAGAGGTAATTGTGAAACGCATACTTCCAGGAAAGCAGTTGTTCAAAATAGACAAATCACAAGCAGGGTGCTTTGTCGCCGCCGGTGTTTAGACGCCGTATTTTGGCGTCTTATGCACCGCTGCGAGCGGCAGTGCAGCGCAAGCGTGCCCTACGGTGATTGTCTATTTTGTACAACGGAAACTTTTGAAAACGCAGTTTCGCAATTACCTAGGAAATGTGATTCTTTTGCATATCCTCCTTCGGGATTGCAACGCTTACTTTAAACATTGCTTCACCATTTTCCACTATAGACTCCATATAATATTCCCCATGATATTTGTGAACTGTTGCCGCAATATTTTTCAGACCAAATCCATGATTCATCGTATCCTTTTTTGCGGTTCTGAGAAGACCTTTTGAGCTATTTACTTCTTTAGCCGCACTATTGCTGACAACGATAAAGATTTCCTTTTTATGTTCTATCAGTTCAACCCGGATTTTAGGAACGGCCGTTTGTATGGCGGCTTCTAAGGCATTCTGCAATATATTTCCCATCAGCGTTGTAATATCAAACATCTCAAGGCCAAATCCCCCGGTCAGTCTGCCTGTTACAGTAAAGTCTATCTTTTCCTTCCCGGCCAAATAGAAATAGTAATTGCAGATAACATCCAGCAGATCGTCTCCTGTGTTGATTTTTAGATCAAACTCATCTTGGATATTCCAAATGGTATCTATGTACTCTTTGACTTCTTCTGTCCTTTTTTGATTGGCCAGCTCTCTGAGAACACCCATATGATTTCCCAGATCATGCTTAAAACGTCGTACAGACTCCGACTGCTGTAACTGATAATCATACTGCTGCTTCTGCATATACATAAAAGACTGCAGTTGTCTGTTCTGCCTGTCTGACAGTATATTTCTGATGGCAAGGCTGAGCGTAAGAAATAGGGAATAAATCACCCCCGCTATACTGATAAAGAACAACACATAAGCATCTAAGCCATACATTGCATGATTTTCGTTAAAGGAAGAAAAGACGAAATTGTAGAACATCTGGAAAATACTGCCTTGTATTAAGACCGCAAATTTATACTTAAATTTTATATCGCATAAATACGCGTCATTTTTCCTAAAGAGCCGCAAATAAACCAGAAGATATACCAAAAAGGAAAGCAGATAGGCAGGCTCCATCCACCATGTTATCTGCGTGCCGTCCACTCCCCCGCCTATGAAAACAACCTGTATCAGCATGACACTGAAGGTATCAATGATTCCCGTAAAATACATAAGGGCGGCGCTCAGTGCAAGCAGATGCCACAAACTGTCTTCAAAAAATAAACATACGGAAAACACGCTCCAAAACAGATAGACAATCGGTGAATTTGTATCAAAATATACGTTATAAGCACCGGCAGACAACATCGCCAAAACCGATGCCCCTATAAGAAGTTTATTTTTTCTTGGGTTTAACCGGAAGCCAAAATGAATGATAAAAAGATATATTATATAATTTGCGATATTGTCCACAATATAAATCATGATAACCCCTCTGCTGTTTCCCGTTTATTCCGGCAAAAATCCGTTCCTTTTAAGCAGGCACATTTCCTACAAAATGATTTTAAAACATATCGTTTTCCCATCCATACTCTTCACCCTTATCCTGCCGCCGTGGGCCTCCGCAATCGCCTGCGCCATAGACAAGCCAATCCCTGTACCGCCGGTCAGCTTAGACCGGGATTCATCCATACGATAAAACCGGTCAAATATTTTGTCCAAATCAGAAATATCCGGCAGATTGCAGGTATTAAATACCTCGATACAGATTCTCCCCCGCTTACGGTGAATATCCAGGCGAATGATTCCGTCCTGGTCTGTATACTTGACAGCATTATCCAAAAGAATAGAGAGCATCTGCTGAATCGCATTCCTGTCTCCATACAAGGTTAAGCCCTCCTCTATCCTTTGGCTGTAATGTTTTCCTTTCGCTTTCGCCAGGACTGTAAAAGGTTCTGTGGTCTCCCATGCCGCATCACTTAACGAAAACCTGCTCTTGTCCGGAAAAGGCATTTCTTCATCCAGTCTTGACAGTGCCACCAGCTCGTTGACAAGATTCGCCAAACGGGCCGTTTGTTTCTGAATATTGGTAATCCATTCGTCCCCCTCATGTTCCATAGCCGCAATATCGGCACTGGTCGCAATGGAAGTGATGGGGGTCTTCAATTCATGTCCCGCATCCGTAATAAACCGCTTCTGACGCTCCATATTCTGTACATAGGGTCTGATTGCACGCCTTGAAAAAAGGGCCACTAACAAAAATACCAGCATGAGACTGGCACATCCTGTCACCAAGGATACCAAAAGCAAAGAGCCCATAAACTGTAAAGGGCCGTCCACATTTAAAAAGAGAATGACAATTCCCATCTCATCCTCACTCACCCGATACCGATAATCTCCATAATATCCCTTTTCTCTGCCTCCTAAAAGAACCTCTTTCGCGTACTGTGCGGCCGCCTTTTCATCGACAGAGGCAATATACTCTCTAGACACAGCTTTTATATTACCCGCCGCATCACAATGTACTGCAAAAAAACGAGTGGTAAACTCAGCTTCCGGTCCTCTGCCGGGTATCTTTCCGATGGGAGGAGGCGGTGCCTGCGGCTTTCTGAAAACATGCCGCTCATGTTCCAGAAGTTCCTCGATCAAATGGTCTTGCTTAGATGTTGTCTGATAATAATTTGCTACATTGATGCCCACAATGAGAGTCAGCATAACCACTCCAAAAGCCGCCATCGCCGCCAGAATAAATCGTCTCTGTATTTTCTTAAGCATATATATCCTCTCTTGACCGTCTGCCTCTGCCGCACACAGGGCATAAACATCCCTTATTTACCGCACGCTTCAAGGGAATATCCCGCCCCGCGCACTGTCCTGATTTCTATGTCGGCATCTATCTGCTTTAACTTCTTTCGAACAAATCCCACATAAGTCCAGACCACATTTATATCCGCTTCCGAATCCTGTTCCCATATCTTATCCATGAGGTGCGCTGCTGAAAAAACAATATGCGGGTTGCGCATAAACAGCTCCATCAATTGAAACTCCTTGTTGTTCAAACGCACCGCTCCTGCCGTACTGCGCAGTTCATAACGATTACAATCCAGCTGTACCTTTCCAAAAGCCAAACATAAATCGGCATAGCCTGCATTTCTGCGTGAAAGCGCCTTTACTCTGGCAATAAACTCGCTGCTCGCAAAGGGTTTCGGAAGATAATCATCTGCCCCGGCTTCCAGACCGGCTACCCGGTCCTCTATCTCGGCTTTGGCTGTGAGCATCAAGATGGGAACACCCGCTCCTGCTGCCCGAATTCTCCTTAACACTTCCAGGCCGTTTATTTTGGGCATCATAATATCCAAAATCACCACATCATAAACCGCTCCACTAAAATATGTCAGTGCATCCGCCCCGTCATACACCACATCAACCGTAAATTTATTCTTTTCTAACAGAAATTTCAATCCTTTTGCCAGTTCCTCTTCGTCCTCCGCTATCAAGATGCGCACTTTGCTTCCCCCTTTGCATGTATTTCTATTAGAATACCCTTCTATCTTAAAATGTACATAAAATTTTATGGTAACAAAAAACCCCGAATAAATCGAGGTTTTCTTAGAGGCGCAGACCGGATTTGAACCGGTGGATACTGGTGTTGCAGACCATTGCCTTACCACTTGGCTACTGCGCCGTAGCTATTTTATTATAACAAAACAATAAATAACAGTCAATCCAAAATCTTTATAATCTATCGCAAAATTCAGCTTCTAATCAAAATGACTCCGACGGGAATCGAACCCGTGTTACCGCCGTGAAAGGGCGATGTCTTAACCGCTTGACCATGGAGCCTTGTCATTTCTTTCCGGCGCTTCTACTTTATACTATGCTGCACCCGTGTAGGTGATAACCTAACGGAGTCTATCTTACCATACCCGGGTGCATTTGGCAAGGGAATTTTATATTTTTTACCTCAGCTTTTCTATTTTTTTAAAGCTTCCTCCTGCAATGCATCAAATTTTGCCATACACTCATCCACTGTGGCACCATTTAACAAGTCCCGCACAATCAGACATGTGTTTCCCCACTGCTCCACATTCATCCCCGCATTAGCGCCAAGTACATAAACATTGTCCTGAATCCTGTCATTTAACGGTTTCAGTGCCGGGACACACTCCACTTCCACGTTTTTGGAGGGAGAGATTACCCTGTTGGTCTCTGCATATACCTGCAGTGCTTCGTCAGAAAGCATGATGTCCAAAACATCCATTGCGTCTTCTCCATGCTCCGCATTGATACCTACTCCAAAACCTGTCATGGGCATAACCGGCATCTGTCCGCGGCTGCTGGGAAATCCAATGACCAGCATCTCAAAATCCGTTTTCCCATAAGCGGTCTCCGTATTGGCCGCACCCCAATATGCCATGACAATGGGTGTTTTCTGGGACAGGAAATCTTCCCCCTCTCCCTCAATCGCCTCACTCACATATGCTTTTTCAGCATCTATATATCCTTGATCGATCATCTCCTGCAAAAACTCGAATCCTGGGCGCATATAGTCACTGTATTTGCTTTCTCCGCTGTTTAACGCCGCTATTTCCGCCTCTGTATTTCCGCCATTGTATAAATCCGCATAGGCCTGTGCCAGAACAAAAGTCTCCAGCCACCATCTATTGGCACCCACAGGTGTCTCAATGCCATTCTCCTTAAACACTCTACAGCACTCCAAAAACTCTTCCGGCGTCTCCGGCAGTTCCAGTTTATACTGATCAAACATGTCTTTATTGATAAACAGACCATACGCCACTACTTCTTGTGGAATCGCAACAAGTTTACCGTCTACAATATTGGCGGCCTTCACCACATCTCTTAAGTTTTGAACACATTCCAGCCCTGACAAATCTCTAAGCTTGCCCTCCTCAGCCAACATGCGGATGGTGTCCGGATTCAGCAAATAGATATCGTCCATATCGTTGCGCGCTCTATCCAGCGTCACATCATCATATGTTTTATCCTGATAATTTTCCGCCGTATATGTCACATACCCTACACTCACGCCAAGCTTTTCTTCCGCCATCAGGATTGTCTTATCCGCCGCGCTTCTTGCTACATTTTCCACGTCTGCTTCCGTCTTTTCCATAGGACTAAACAGGTTTACCACCTTTTCATCCTTCTTCTCTACCACAATCAGATCGCTATCCGCTCCATCCTTATTCCCACATGCCGCTACCGTAAAGAACACTATCCCGGTAAGGCACATTATCATCCATTTTCTGATATTGCTTCTCTTCATATAACTTACAAACTCCTCCAATTTCCTTTATAACGATTAAACTTTTTCCTTTTTGGTATACTGTCTAATCACCTGCCTCAACAACTCTATATCAATGGGTTTTGCCAGATGAACATTCATCCCCGCATTCAGCGCATCCTTCTCGTCTTCCGCAAAAGCATTCGCTGTCATGGCAATAATGGGAATCTCACGCGCATCCCTGCGCTCCAACGCCCGGATTGCTCTTGTGGCATCATATCCGTTCATGACCGGCATCTGCACATCCATGAGAATAGCATCAAACTCTCCCTGCTTTGACTCTTTAAACCGCTCCACCGCCAGCTGTCCATTTTCAACAATTTCACACCCGGCATTTTCGAGAGTCAGGATTTCCCGTAATATTTCCGCATTGATTTCATTATCCTCTGCCGCCAGAAAATGCAAACCTGCCAGATTGTTATCCGCCTTCGCTTCCGGCTCTTCACCCAGGGTCACCCCTGCCTGCATTTCCCTTATCTTATCTTTAAATGCCGATGCAAAGAATGGCTTCCAGAGAATGCCGGAATTTTCTATCTGCAGGACATCCTCAATCCATGTTTCATCATGGTCAGCCAAAAACAAGATTGGAATCGATTTGTCCACTTCTTCCCTGACTCGCTGCGCCATCTGCACACAGCCAAAATCCGCTGTATTTCCACCCAGTAAGATCACTTGATAATAGGTCTGTGCATGATCGCACTTATGCAGCAGCGACAGCACTTCTTCAATCGTATTCGCCCTGTCTGTCTCCACACCCACATCCGCCATGAGCGTTTGAATCGTCTCACAGACCTTCCCATCCGCATCCGCCGCCAGAATACGTGAAATACCTTTCTCTGTCCAAAACTTCCTATCCGCCTGCCCCTCCGGTATACGGAATTCCAGCTCCACCCTGAAAAGGCTTCCCTGATTTACTTCACTGTAAACATCGATCGTGCCGCCCATAAGCTCTATGATATTCTTGGTAATCGCCATGCCAAGCCCGGTGCCTTGCACTTTATTCGTTGTACTGTTTTCAGCCCGCGTAAAGGCATCAAAAATGGTGCCCAGATACTCTTTTGTCATACCATATCCATTATCCTGCACTTCGATTCTGATACGCTCATACTGATCGGAACGCTGCTTAAGTCCAATGATACGCAGCCAAATATTTCCTCCCGTCTGCGTATATTTTACGGCATTCGAAAGAAGATTGATTAAAATCTGATTAATACGCGTCTCGTCACCCAGCAGAAATTCATGCTTGATTCCTGTCACTTCAACCTGGAATTTCTGCTCTCTCGCCTCCGCCATAGGACGGATAATCGCATCCACAGAAGATACCAGATCGTTTAACGTAAATTCTTCCACATTCAGAACAACTTTACCACTCTCAATTTTTGATACATCCAGAATATCATTGATCAGACTGAGCAGATGCTGCCCGGACGCCATAATCTTTTTCGTATATTCCCGCACCTTTTCCGGGTTCTCCGCGTCTTTGGCCAGCAGTGTCGTAAAGCCAAGAACTGCATTCATCGGTGTACGAATATCATGGGACATATTGGAAAGAAACATGGTCTTTGAATTACTTGCAACCTGTGCCGCCTGCAATGCTTCCGCCAGTCTGCGGTTGCTGATCTTTCTCTCCTCTTCCCGCTCTTTTCTCAGCCGTGTCTGTTGTCTTTGGTTAAAATAATACAATATACAGCACAGGAAAAATGCAATCAGCATCACTGCAACCACAGTAAAAATGTGTTGATTCACAGTCCGGCCTTCCTGCTGTATCGCCTCAATCGGCACATATCCGATCAGATAAAGCGTTCCGCCGTTTACCGCCCACATATATGTCAAAGAATTTTTATTTCTAATATCGTGATAGAACATGATATTCTGATTTTCTTTCAGACACGCCTTCACCTTCTCCCGAAGACCTTCTTCTTGAATATCATTCGCCCTGTAGAAATCCGTCAGATTCAAGTGACCTGCACTCCGCTCCCCCATTCCCTTAGGCTTTAGCACAAACCGTTCCGTCTCCGCATCCATAATATAGAGCATGGCCTTCTGGTTATAAAACCCTTCCGGAAGCGACTTATCAAAGGAGTCATAAATATACTCTACATAAAGCGATGCAATCTCCTTCCCCTCTTTTATCACAGGACATTTTATGCAGTATGCCCACGTTCCCATATAATTCAGATACGATTGGGATACCGGCAGACCGGCTATCGTGCCGCCCGCGGAAAAATCCAGCCCCTCCTCCGTAAACACTTCCCCGGTACTTGATATTCCCTCCGTTTCTCCCTCTCGTATTAGGGCAATCTTCACCATGGTATCACTTTTCGTGTATTTACGAACGTATTCCTCCGGCTGGTCGATTGCGGCAATCCCCTGAGCCATCAACTTTTGATACTCCACCTCTTTATTCAAAATGGCCTCAATCGTGCATTCTATCAGGTTAAGACTCTCATTCAAATTCTGGGTCGCCGAGGCCGCCATTTCTCTGGTAATTTTGCGGGATAAAGAAAAGACGATAATTCCCAAGATAAAAAAGACCAATAGAATAGAAATCAGCAGCGAAATTCCTTTATCCTTTTTACCTTCATTATGCTTTTTTCCCATCTTGGATCTCCGTTCCTGTGCTATAACAACTGCTCGATACCTGGTTTTTGATTGTATCTAATCGGCTTTTTGTCACTATTAATTCTTATATTATATTATATTCTGCATCATTTATAAAGTCAGTATATAAAAATACATAAAAGATACATAAAAGAACATCTTTAATATACCACTTTTTTGTTAATTAAGTTGAACTTTTATCTCCAGAAAAGCAGAAAAGACCCTGACTTCTGTAAGCCAAGGCCTTCTCTGTGTATGATTACCCGTCTTATGATAATCTCTTTTATAGAATATGTAACATTCCTTACAAATAATGCTCCACAATTTCCTGCATCTTAGACCATTTGTCCTCCATGTCTTTTACCATGGCGAACTGGGTCCGGGTGCGGTCCAGATTATGTTCCGGACGATGAATTTTGAAATAATGATCTCCTTCTAAATAATCTGTCAAAAACCGAATTCCGCATTCCAATGTCATCAATTTTGCGCCCATAGGAAGCATCTTAATTTCCGTCTCTGTCAACGAACCGCCGCAGCCTTCAATAAATCCTTTGGTATACAAGGCAAACAGTTCCAGATCACAGGATATCTTGGACAAATCTTTCTCGTCCTCCTCTCCTGTATTTGCGCCGAAGCGGATAGAATCCCCATAGTCATACAGTGCTGAACCAGGCATGACTGTGTCTAAATCTATCACGCAGATCCCCTTGCCAGTCTCATGGTCAAGCATAATATTGTTGAGTTTGGTATCATTATGCGTAACTCGCAGCGGAATTTCGCCAGACGCCAGCATGTCGCAAAGTACGTGGCAGTCTTCTTCTCTTTCCAGTACAAACTGAATCTCTCTCTCCACTTCGGCGGCGCGGTGCATGGAATCGGCCTCCACTGCCTTTTTGAATTTATCCATCCGGTCAATGGTATTGTGGAAATTGGGAATCGTTTCATGGAGACTCTCTGCCGGGTAATCCTCCAAAAGTTTTTGAAAATGGCCGAATGCCACTGCACTTTCATAAAAATCCTCCGGCCGTTTCACCACATCAAAGCTGTCTGCGTTTTCCACGAACCGATATACCCTCCAAAAAGTACCATCCTCTTCCTTGCAATAGGTGCCGCCGCCCTTGATGGGAATCACATTCAACGCCTCCCTTTCAGGGTCACCGCCGTTTTCCTTAATCTTCTTTTGAAGAAAAGTCGTTACTCCCATGACATTCTCCATCAGGCCCGCAGGATCCTTAAACACTTCATGATTCATTCTCTGTAAAATATATTTCCGCACCTTCTCTGGCGTCATCCGGCAGGTCAGAAGGAACGTATCATTGATATGACCGTTTCCATGCGGGGTAACATTTTCTAATTCCCCTTCAATCTCAAACTTTTCCGCAATCCGTATTAAATCCGTCTTATCTCTACTCATTCAGGCACCTCCTAGCCTTTCACGCCGCCACCTGTTACACCTGCAATAATCTTCTCTGACAGGAATACATACAGTATAAAGGTAGGCAAAAATACGATAACCACTGCCGCAAACATTCCCGCATAATCCCCTGTATATCTCATAGAGTTAATCATTCCGTATAAGCCAATGGCAACCGATTTTACTTTATCTGAGTTTGCAAAAATCAGTGACATAAAATACTCGTTCCAAACATTAATGAAGTTAAAAATAGTCACAGTGATAATGCCGGGCTGTGCCATCGGTAGCATAATCTTCCAGAAGGTTTTCATAGGCGGACATCCGTCAATCGCTGCCGCCTCCTCAAAAGATCTGGAAAGATTGCTGAAAAAGGTCAACAGGAAAATCGTTGTATAAGGCACATTAATACCCACATACAGGAAGATCAGTACCGCTCTGTTGGCAAGCGAAACGTTCAATATATTCCATCCTGCCACTAAGCCAAACAACGGCAGTACAATCATCGTTGCAGGAACACCCATTGCCGCCACAAACCCACTCTGAATCAGCTTGTTTCCAAGAAATGTAAAACGGGACAGCACATAAGCTGCCGGTGCACAGATTACAATTAAGAGTACACAGGATATGGAAGCATATACAAGTGAGTTCATAAAGAACACCGATACATTGGATGTACTCCATGCTTTTGCATAATTCTCCAAATGGATTCCTGTCTCAAATTTAAAAACCGTTCCTGAGAAAATCTCCTTGGACGTGGAGAAGCTCGCGCCAATAACCCATCCCAAAAGAACAAACGTAAACAGCACCCACAAAGATAATATGATATAACCGGGAGCCAAACGAAATTCTCTGTGCCAATTCACATGGTCGCGCACTTTATTTTCTTTTTTCATTCTAACTCCCTCCTTTAAAATTCAATATCATTATCTTTGAAAAGCTTATTGCATACCACAAAGATCAATACTACGCAGACGCTCAAAAGCACACCCACTGCTGCACCGATTCCGGCATTTCTTTCCGTCATACTGTTGCCGGCTCCAAAGATGTTCTGATACATATATACAACCGGTGTGATGGTCTGGGTATTGGAAACTACCATGGAGAACAGCTGTGACCACAGGAAGAAACCGGCAGAACTGATACTCCACATCGTAATATTCGTTTTGGTAACACCTTTCAGCAACGGAAGCGTGATGTAACGGAACTGTTGCAGTCTGTTTGCCCCATCCAGCGTAGCCGCCTCATAGTACTCCGTTCCAATTCGTTCAATACCGCTGGCAAAGATCAGCATATGGTATCCCACCATGCCAAAACAGTATGCTACCAACAATGCCGTAAATAAATGAGACGGGTCCAGCCACTGGAACTTCTCCAGCCACTCCCAATGCAATGCTTTACCAATGGTCTTAAAAAGACCAAACTTCGGGCTGAAAACATACTGCAGCCACATAGTCGCCAGTGCAACGGCACTTACAACGTTCGGCATGTAAATAATGGCCCGGAATACATTTTTAAATCGGATTCCACTGGTCAGGATTGCCGCAAAAAGAAGTGCCAGCCCCATCACAATGAGTCCCCCGACAAGCCAGATGCGGAAAATATTCCACATAGATATCCGGAACAATTCCGTATTAAACAATTTTATGTAATTGGCCAGTCCTGAAAACTGCCATTTAGACATTGCGTCTGTCACGCCCTCGATCTTAAAGAAACTCATGAGAACGGTTCTAACGATCGGATACACAAAGATAAGGCTGAACATAATGACCGCAGGTGCAAGAAATACCACAATCATTGTCTTATTCTTTTTCAATCCGGTTACCCCCTTTCATTGCCTGTGAGATGAAATAGGGCGGCACCGTCAAACACGATGCCGCCATACTTATCTCATGCCTATCCGTATAAGTGCCTATGTGTTTTTTGATAGGTCTTATAATACTTAGTTACCTGCCGCTTTCAGCGCATCCACAAATCCCTGCGCATCCAGAGAACCGCCGCAAAGCTTTGTAAAGTTCTCGATGATGATAGGAGTCATATCCGCATTTGCCTCTGCACCTGCGCCCCAAGGATAACGTGTGGTCAGGCTGTCCATAACCGGTTTCACATTGTTCAGAAGTGCCGGCCACTCTGCATTGTTGGAATCTGCCGGAATACCAACTGACATCTCGGAAAGAAGTGCATCTGCCTCACCCTTGGTCAAGTAAGTGATCAGCTGGAATGCCTGCTCAGCCTTCTGGGATTTTGCATTGATTGCAAATACCTGCGCACCGTAGTTGGAAGCTTCTGTTCCGTCTACACCGCCCTCAACTGCCGGATAGCTAAAGCATCCCCAGTTGAAATCTTCGCCTGCAATGTCTTTTACTTCGTTAGGAAGCCAAGAACCGTTCAGATACATTGCTGCTGTTCCCATTGCCAACTCTGTATTCTGTCCTGCCGGCCACTGGTTACTCTCGATTGTCTCGGAGAAATAGCCCTTGCTCGCCAGTTCTTCATATGCCTGTGCGGTCTTTAACACTGCCTCATTATCCCAATCCCCATTTTTTACAACTTCTTCTGTTGCTGCCTCACCAATCAGACGGCTCATATGATAACCAAACAAGCTGCTGATATAAGCATTATCATTGGTAATCGGTGTATAACCTGCGTCTTTAATCTTCTGGCAGGTATCCAGGAACTCATCCCATGTGGTGGGAACTGCGGTAACGCCAGCTTCCTCAAAGATTGCAACATTATAGAAGTAAGCAAATACATTGGGCTGATAAGGGATTGACTTTAAGGTTCCGCCGCCCACTTCACGACATGCTGCCATCAATCCTGCATTTGCAGTTGCTTCATAATCATTCGCTTTTGCCAAATCTTCCAGGTCTAAGAGATAGCTGCCCCAAGTTGTATTGACACGGTCGATATCTTCATCAAACAGATCAATATTCGTTCCTGCATCCAGCGCCGGCTGTAATCCTTCACGGATACCGGTACGTCCTTTAAACTGTACGTCAACAGCAATTCCTGTCTCTGCTGTAAATTTTTCTATAGACTGTGATATTGCCTGTGCCTGCGGTTCCGCCGCATCCCACATAGACCAGTACACCAGCGTATCGCCTGTAGCTTCCGCTGCCGGTGCCTCTTCTGTTGCTGCCGGTGCTTCTGCCGCCGGTGCCTCTTCTGTTGCTGCCGGCGCCTCTGCTGCCGGTGCTGAATCACCGGAACCGCCGCACCCTGTCAGGGTTGCCGCAACCATCGCTGCACAAAGAAGTGCGCTTAACATTTTCTTTTTCATACTCTTTCCTCCCTTTAAAGGTTCTGCTCTACACGATATGGAACGCATATCCTGTACGCATGTACTAACTGTTGTTGTTAATTATAGTTGCCGATTTGTAAAAAGTCTTTGTCATATTTATTTCCCTTTTTGCACTATCGGCTCATTTTTGTAAATTTTATATAATAGCAATGTCTATATGCATGACTTTTATGTCAATTTACACATTATGGCATTGCATTGTTTTCATAAAATTCACTATATTATTTTCAATATTCATTATTTATTTTGTATTTAGCATAAGTAAAGAAGAAATGATACCGCTTTTCCCTTTGCCTTTTTTGCACATTTGAGCTATAATGTTTTCAAATAGGATTTTTTATTTGCACAATAGGCCTGATTTTGGAGGAAAATATGAATTATAAGAGTATACAGCTGCAAGATATTGTCACTATTCACGAAATATATTCTATTCACTATTTTGAATACAAGTGCGATTTTTCTTTCCCTGGCGAATCCCACGATTTCTGGGAATTTTTGTGCGTTGACAAAGGCGAGGTTAACGTGCTTGCCGGCAAAACATTTCACGCGTTAAAAAAGGGCGAAATCATTTTCCATAAACCCAACGAATTCCATGATGTAAAGTCCAACGGCTTAATCGCACCGAACCTGGTAGTCATGTCCTTTGCCTGTACCTCCCCGGTCATGTCCTTTTTTGAGGAAAAAATTCTGAAAGTAAGCGAACCGGAACGCCTTCTTCTTGCCCAGATCATCCAGGAAGCAAAACGCACCTTTGAGGGCCGTTTAGACAATCCTTACCAAGAGGAACTAATCCGCAACGAAAATCCTTACTTCGCAGGCGAACAGATGATTCGGCTTTACTTAGAACAGCTCCTCATCCTGTTAATCCGGCGGTATATGATTGACACATCCCCTGCCACTGCAGCGCCTGCTATCGTCAAATCTGTGAAACAAAAAGCCGACGGCGCCCTGTTTACACAGATACAAGAATATATGGAAACTCATATTCACGAAACTTTGTCCATCGAGCAGATTTGCAAAAATAATTCCGTAGGCCGCTCACAACTCCAGAAAATATTTCGGAGTAAGAGCGGCTACGGCACAATAGAATATTTTTCGAGAATGAAAATAGATCTGGCAAAACAGATGATACGGGAAGATTACTATAACTTCACCCAGATAGCCGACAGGCTCGGCTTTTCTTCCATTCATTACTTTTCCAGGCAGTTCAAGCGGATTACCGGTATGACCCCTTCGGAATATGCCTCCTCCATAAAGGCGCTTTCCGATAAGCCGAAATAAAAGAATTCCTATTCCCAAAGTTTTTGCGGATACATGCCCTGGTCTTTCAGAGACTGAATGGCTTTCACTACAGTCGGCTTATCCTCCTTGTAGGTCACGCCATACCAGCGGTCTTTGGATTTTAATACCGTCACCTCGGCCTTTTTCTCCTGAATCAGCTCATCCACCACAAAAGGCAGGAAGTACTCACATTTTAAAGGATTCTTGGAAAGATTTTCCGCCAGGAATCCTGCAAAGCGATCTCGGATTTCCGCCATCATGCTTTTCGTAAATCCCCACATGTTCATGGACACTACCGTATCCTCCGGCAGGAATGTCCATGTCTGCCCATCATCTTCCGTATAAGCCGTTCCGTCCTCATGTTTCTCAATACGGACTCTCTCCGTGATGGCCGTCAGCTTACTGTCTGCATCGGTTTCACAGACTCCCCTCGCCACATGGCCGTTTTCGGTCAGCGTATTTTTCAACAGATACCCTACCATGGTATACTGATACTTATCTGTATCCTCATGAGAAGCCAGGAAATCATAAATCATCTGAAACGCCTGCTGTCCGTAATAATCATCTGCATTGATCACAGCAAAGGGACTGTCTACCACCGGCAGACATGACAAAACGGCATGTGCCGTACCCCAGGGTTTCACCCTGCCCTCCGGCACTTCATATCCTTCCGGAAGATTTGCAATATCCTGATATACATACTCTACCTCAATGCGCTTCTCCAGACGGTTACCAATCTTTTCCTTGAAATCCTGCTCAATCTCTTTCTTAATGATAAATACCACTTTTTCAAAGCCGGCCTTAACGGCATCATAAATTGAAAAATCCATAATGATATTTCCATACTCATCCACCGGGTCAATCTGCTTCAGTCCTCCGTAACGGCTCCCCATTCCCGCTGCCATAATAATAAGAATCGGTTTCTTCATATTAACTTACCCTCCCATTTAAAAGTCGTCCATTTGACCGGCACATATGCCGGCTGATTACGTATCCTGTTTTCAGTATAACAGTTTTCTATCATCTGGCAATGGCACAATCAACACCTTTTTTTATCTATAAAGACAGATTATGCTGTTTTAGGCCGTTTTCATCATAATTCTCACTTGTCTTTTCTGATACCCTTTGATAAAATACACGTACAAGTTGAAAGAAAGAGAGGAGCAGAATACTATGACATACAACGTATCCATAATCAATTCACCGGAGGAACTCTCCAATTGCTCTGTCTTTCATGTAGACCAGTTTAACTGGGGCGGCACCTACCGTCCGGTTACCACTGGCAGACTTGGATACATACCGGAATCCGCCTTTATTCTCGAAATGGAATGTGAGGAGACAAATCCCTGCCGCACTTATCAAGAAGATGGCGACCCGGTCTACCTGGACTCTGCTATGGAGGCATTTTTCTGCTTTTCCCCAGAGGAACCCAAGCCCTGTTATTTGAATTTCGAAATGAATGCCAACGGTGCTATGCTGGCCTGTTTTGGGCAAGCGCGTCAAAACCGCACCCCTTTCCCTAAGGAAATCCGGGAAGGGCTTTCCTGCCACGCACAGATTGGGAAAGACTCCTGGTCCATCAGACTGGTGCTCCCCGTCACGCTGATCAAGGCCATCTATCCCAATGCTGCTTTACGTGCTGGCAGCACTTTTACCTGTAATTTTTATAAAATCAAAGAAGAGGGAGAGCTGACACATTTCGCCAGCTTTGCTCCCATTTCCAGTCCCGAGCCAGACTTTCATCTGCCGGAATATTTTGCGCGGGCGCAAATGTGAAGCCATTTCACTACTATCGTTGTTCACATTATGATATAACCCTGGCCTCTTAATCCACGTGGATTTCCCTTGAGATGACAGCCTTATCCGCCACACTGCTGTTCATTCCTTCCTGCTCCATTTTTGCCCAATCGTCAAGGTTGTCAAAAAGGAAGATATACAGTGTTTTTATCTCCTTTCCCTGAACAGCAAATCCGGCTCTGCCCGCCATTTCCGTATCTGCGTAAAGCATTTCCCCATCCTGATTAAAACAAATCGTATAACAGGGTTCATAGGAGTACCCAAGAAGTGCAAACATCTCTGCATCCGTCATATCGGGGTCTTTCGAAAGAAGCTTTTCCCTCCTGTCGTCTGTCAGCTCTCTCTGCTCTCCTGGTGTTGTCGCATGAACGATCACTTGATATGGAGATATCACCACATTCTCAAGGGTAATATTCCCTTTTTTCTCCCCCACCTCAATGGTCTTTACATCAGACTCGTCCACCTCGAACGGAAGGACTATCTCCCAACAGCCCTCCGTCCAATGGGAGGCGGATATTTCTTCGCCGTCAAGCATCCTGTCGTCATCATAGCCGAGACCGTTTATGTTTAAATTAAGTTTGCTGTTATTTACAGCCTTTTGTGCAAGATTCATTTTCAACATACCTGCAAACGTGTGGCTGTCAATTACCTCTCCTTCAAATGTATTTTCAAGCCGCTCAGATGCATTTCCATCGACACTCCATGTCCCGTCGATATAAAATCCCGTAGCCGTCCGGTTATCCGTCACATTCATACCTGTATAATAGATCGGAAGAGCGTCGTGTAGG
>CAJUFU010000023.1:722-43472 GCA_910585555.1 uncultured Lachnospiraceae bacterium | reverse complement strand
ACCCCCGACCTTTTGGTCCGTAGCCAAACGCTCTATCCAGCTGAGCTAAGCGCACCTGCTGTGTTAAGGGAATGATTCTTATAAACACATTTCCTTAACAACACAAGCAATTATATATTTTTTTTCCATAAATGTCAAGAGGTTGAAGCACTTTTCATGCTATAAATGTTTATTTTCTCTATTCTGCTATGGGTTCCCGCTTCAGGCTTTTATGAAGCATGGTAAGTGCGATGCCCGCCGCCGTGGAACAGTAATATCCTCCGGATACTCTGTTTGGTGATAAACATATGGCAGAAGAAAAACAGCACACAAAATATTCTAACGGCATTTACCCATGAAAAAAGCTGCTGCCATAAATGGGAACCTATCCAAGATACGTTCTCACATCTATTCTGCAACAGCTTTTCATTCTTTATCCTGCATTGACACGTGTGTCAATTACTTCTTAATACTTACTAAAATCTCCGTCTAAGGAAATAACCGGATCGCTGTCGTCATAGGACGAAGACGTGTCCGTATAACTGCTGTAACCACCCTGAGGACCAGATGATAACTGGTACTTCGCCATCAGATTTCTCAATGTAACTGCCTGGTTGGAAAGTTCCTCGCTGGCAGCCGCGCACTGCTGGCTGGTTGCCGCATTGGTCTGTACCACAGTAGATACCTGAGAGATTGCCTGATCGATCTGGGAGATTGCCGTAGCCTGGTCGTTGGAAGAAAGCGTAATATTACTAATCAAGCCTACGATCTCATCGATGGATGTTACAATCTCATCCAGTGATTTTGCTGTATCCTGTGCAATCTTTGTACCATTACCTACCTTGTGGATTGTATCATCAATCATCTCTGCAGTCTCACTTGCTGCGGAAGCACTCTTAGCCGCCAGATTTCTGACTTCTTCCGCCACCACTGCAAATCCTTTACCATGTACGCCTGCTCTCGCTGCTTCAACTGCCGCATTCAGTGCCAGGATATTGGTCTGGAATGCAATATCATCAATGGTCTTAATAATCTTGGAGATTGTCTCAGAGGATGCGTTGATATCATCCATAGCCTGAATCATGGACTTCATCTGATCGTTACCTGATGTAGCCATCTCCTTGATGTTGTTCACTAATACATTAGCCTGGCCTGCCTCTGTGGCATTAGCCTTGGTACGCTGGGTTACTTCGTCCATGGAAGCAGTTACCTGCTGGATAGCGCTTGCCTGCTCGGTAGAACCCTGTGCCAGTGCCTGGCTGGCATTTGCCACCTGCTCGGAACCCACGGTAATCTGTGCACTTGCCTCTTTGACATTGCTCAGTGTCATGTTGTTTTCGCTGATCAATCTTACAATCGCCTTGCCAAGCATATCCTTGTCGCCGCGCGCCGATACATCCAATGTCAGATTACCCTTGGAAATAGCATCGGAAATTCTTGCCTGCTCTTTGGTCGCATCGACCATAAGCTGGAACTCATCCAACAATTCGCCAAGATCGTCATTATAAATCTTGGTGCAATCCACGTCCACGTCACCTTCCGCCATTTTCTTGGCCGCCATAGACAGCTTCGACATAGGAATCATAATTGCTTTAATCAGGAACAGGCAGTACATAACTGTAATCAGGACTGCAATCACCACTACAACAATCTGCAGAATCGTCAAACCTACCAGCTGTGTCTCTATCTCCTGCTCTTTCTCATTGGAGGCTGTCTCCATCATCTCCATCAGCTCAATCAGGTTATTTTCCACCTGGTCTGCAATCACCTTGCTGTTGGTCATCAGCTCGTTGACCGCTTCTTCTACCTGACCGGCTTTGGCCATGTCAATATCTTTCTGTGTAGACTCATACCAATCATTAATCTCGTCCTCTACCGTCTGGTATTTCGCCTGAATCTCAGGTGATAAGGTTACCATTCTTCCCTCGAAAAGGTCCAGATATTTTCTGGCATCTACCTTATATTTCTCAATCATTTCTTCCTGAGCTTTCAGTTCATCCGGTTGATCATAGTAAACAAATAAAATATTGCGTACTCGAACCTTAATATTACAGAAATTAGCAAATCCCTGTGTGATATCATACTGCGCCATAGCACTGCTGTGCAGACTCGACTTGGCTCTGTTGACCATATTTGAAGACCAGATACCTACTGCTGAAATAATGATCATCAAAACCAGCATCATAACACTAAACAAGGTAATTTTTTTTCTGACAGATATGTCATTAATTGAAAATCTCTTCTTCATGGTAAATTCTCCTTTTTATGCTTGTTCTTCCTTACGGATATCTTCCATAACTGCTTCCACATCATCTTGCCTGATCAGCTTTTCCGGATCGATTAAAAGTTTCACCATGTTCCCTGTTCTGGCAAGTCCATAAACATATTTGTTATGCTCATGCTCTTTCCTGCCAAGACTCGGCGGCGGAACAATACTGTCTTCCGCTATCGTATCTACTTCCGCTATCTTCTCCACAATCAGACCAATCATTGTTGAATTTACATCAATGACGATAATACACGTCCTGTCCGTATATTCGCTGGGTTCCATCTTGAACCGCACACGCACATCAATGACAGGAATAATCTTGCCTCGAAGATTGATCAGCCCTTTGATATAGTCGTCCACCTCTGGAATTGCTGCTATCGGCTGCATCGCAATAATTTCATTTACATAGCTGATGCTGATACCGAAGAACTCTTTTCCCGTCTGGAATGTCATGAATTTACCTTTCTGGGAATCCTCTTCCTCCAGCAGTTCCTCCATCTCTTCATTTCTCAATTCTTCCGCCATGTACTATCTCCTTTCTCCGTCCTGTATCAACAGACCGGCGATATCCAGGATCAGTGCAATGCTTCCGTCTCCTAACTGCGTACATCCGGAAAGTCCTTTAACTTTCTTGACATAGGGCGGAATAGGCTTAACCACGATCTCCTGTTCCTGTAGCAATTTATCAATCAGGACACATACCTGACTGCCTTCATGCTCTAATACAACGACGATTCCCTCCTCCACCTTATCAACGGAATCAGTCAGATCATACCTTTCGTTCAGACGGATAAACGGATAACATTCACCGCGCAGAACAATGTACTCCTCGCCGCTGGGTTCGTGTATGAGTGAATCCTCTCCCACTCTCACGAACTCTTTGATAGAAGCTGTCTCAATAACAAATGGAGAATTACCCACCTGCACTACAATGCCGTTGATGATCGCCAGTGTCAGCGGTATGATCAACGTCATCTCTGAACCTTCATACTCTACGCTCTCAATGTCAAGTCTTCCGCCGATAGACTGGATATTCTTTACCACAACATCCATACCAACGCCACGGCCGGAATACTCTGTCACCTCTTCCTTGGTAGAGAATCCAGGCAGGGTAATAAATCTGAATATTTCTTTATCTGTAAACTCGCTTATAAGTTTATTATCAATCAGGCCTTTATCCATAGCCTTCTGATACAATTTTTCTTTATTTAAACCTTTACCGTCATCTTTGACGCTGATGTATACCTTACCGCCCTCATTCTTCGCTTCCAGCGTAATCTTGCCTTTCGCCGGCTTGCCGAGGGATGTACGGTCTTCCGCATTTTCCTCGATACCGTGGTCCACGGAATTCCTCACAAGATGCATCAAAGGATCGGTAATGTGTTCGATGATGTTCTTATCCACCTCAGTATTCTCACCGATGACTTCCAGCTCGATATCCTTGTCAAGCTTTCTGGAAACATCGAAGACGATTCTCTTCATCTTCTGGAATACGTTGGTAAGGGGCATCATACGCATCGACATGATGACTTCCTGCAGTTCCGTGGTAATCTTGGAAAGCTGACCGGATGCCTTCTGGAAATTAGAAAGTTCAAGCCCCGGCACCTTCAAATCCGGATTCTGTAAAACCACCGCCTCCGCGATAACCAGCTCACCGATCAAATCCATCAAAGCATCCATCTTTTCCACGTTCACACTGATAATGCTCTGCTGTTTCGGCTGATTCTTGGCCAGGGTCTTACCTTTACCGGCTTCCTTGGTCTTGATGACATAATCACCGGGCTTCGGCTGTTCTTTCTTCTTTTCTTTGTCTTCCGGCTTTTTCTCTTCTCCCAGATCGATGGTCACAGCATCTTCCCGTCCGAACTCGGCAAGAGCCCTGCCGTACTCGCCCTTCGTGAGCTCGTCAAAGTTGATCTCCTCCGCCTCGGAACTGTCAATCAAACCCAAGACTTCCTCTTTGGAACTCTTTGTCTGCAAAAGCATATGGAAGCCTTCCGCCAGAATAACTTCCCCGCTTGCTTCGTTGGAAAGAATATCATCCGGTGTGTACAATAAGTCTTCCGCAACCTCTTTGAGGGCATAAGTCGCCGAATACGCACGGATATTGCTCATCTGTGTATCGCTTCGATAGTGAATCGAAATCCGATAAAAATGACTGTCATCTCCGGCCACCGGCGTTATGTAGAACTGTTTAGGTTCTTCATGCTTGTTCGCCTGCGGCATCTGGATACCCTGTTTCTTGATCTCGCCCTTAAGACGCCCCAGAAACTCATCAAGATCTTCCACCAGTTCATGCTCATCACCATCAGGTGTATCTCCGCTTTTGAGTTTATCGAGCTCTCCTGTAACGAAATCTGACACCGCAAGTACCTTTTCCACCAGCTCCATATGAGGTACATCGTCCGGATGAGATTCCCTCAGGTAATAAAACACATCCTCCAACTTATGAGTTACCTTAGTGATGTTTTCATACATCAGTACACCCGAGGAACCTTTGATGGTATGCATGACACGGAAAATTTCATTGATATCGGCATCATCGAAGCAGTCTGCATCCTGTTTCTCTAATATTATGCCTTCCAGTTTTTCCAAAAGCTGGCCGCTTTCGTACAAAAACATGTCAAGCATACTCTCTGTATTAAATTCTTCTGCCATACTTCCTCCAATCTTAAGGATCTTCTTTTACTCTGCCATTAAATAAGACCCAGCTTATTTAATACCTTTTCAAACTTTTCCACATCTATTGGTTTTCCAGCATAGGCTTCACACCCAAGCTCGAACGCCATTTTTACATTGCGTTCGTCGTTCAGCGCCGTTGTCATAATGACTTTGACACCCTTACTCCTCGGGATGCCCCTCTGCGCCTCAATGTCTCTGATTGCTTTAAGGACCTGATATCCATCCATAACCGGCATCATAACATCCAGACAAGCCAAATCATAGGGTTCCTCATCCTCCAGCGCCATCAAAAAAGCATCTACCGCTTCTTCGCCATCTACCATCACGTCACATTCTCCATAACGTGACAGCTGTTTATCCATAAATTTACGGCTGGCGAAATCATCCTCTGCCAATAAGATTCTCATACGCGCCCGCTCCTTTCTTGTATAATCTATATCTATTTGCTTAACAGGCTGTAAACCTTTCCTGCAATCGCCGTAAGTGTCATGCGGTACTGTACCGCACCTATATCATAAGCCACCTTGGGCATACCATATACAACACAGCTGGCCTCGTCCTGCCCTATGGTCTGCGCACCGGCATTTCTCATTGCCAACAGACCCTTAGCTCCATCGCCGCCCATTCCCGTGAGGATTACGCCGATTGCATTTCTACCAGCCACCTTTGCAACAGAATTAAACAATACTTCCACCGACGGGCAATGTCCGTTCACCCGGTCCGTACCGTTACACTCCACCTGATATGCACCGGCCACCTTTACCAGGCGCATATGTTTATCACCAGGCGCTATCAGAACCTGGCCCGGAAGAACACGGTCTCCTGTCTGGGCTTCCTTTACCGCCACTTCGCACTGGTTGTTCAGACGTTCCGCATACATCTTCGTAAATCCGGGCGGCATATGCTGCACAATAACAACACCTGGAATATCTCTCTTAAATCCTTTGACCACTTCAAAAATAGCCTCGGTGCCTCCCGTGGAAGCGCCGATTGCAACAATACTGTCCTTGCTGCCTACGGGTGCAATGCCTGTGGATACCGTAACGGGATCCACTCTCTTAAGCCTGCCCACCTTCGCGGTGGAAGCTATCTTAACTTTTGTAGCCAGCTCCTGCGCCAGGAAATCATTTAACTGCGCTCTGTTCAAATTGCTGGGTTTGTTTACAAAGTCAACAGCGCCGGCCTCCAGCGCATCGAACACCTTATTGTTTAAAGAGCTGATCATTACCACCGGAAGCGGATACTGCGGCATCAGCTTCTTTAAGAACTCTATACCGCTCATTCTGGGCAGCTCTACATCCAAGGTCATGACATCGGGCTTGAACTTTATGATGGCATCTCTTGCCGCATAAGCATCCGCCGCCTCAGCCACCACCTCAATATTAGGATCCGCATTAAGTCCCTGTACAAGCAAGTTGCGGAACATAATGGAATCATCTACAACCAATACTCTTATCGGCCTCATTTTCTGGTCCCTACTTTCTATAAATTGACGGCTGAACATAATTAAACTTCATCATGCGACGGTCCAGCCTTTCCGTCAGCCCGATAAAGAGGTAGCCGCCCGGCTCCATATGGTCGTATATTCTTTGAATAAGCTGGTATTTCGTGTCATCCTGGAAATAAATCATAACGTTTCGCAGAAAGACAATGTGGAACTTTTTCTTAAAGGGAAGCGGATCCATCAGATTAAATTGTCTGAAGATCACTTCTTTTTTCAGCTCATCTTTTGCCCGAAACTCCTCCTCGCTAATCTGCTTGAAATAATGGCGTTTCCAGTTCTCCGGAAGGGGGTCAATCTGCTCTTTTAAATATACGCCTTTCATCGCATGTTCCAGAACCCTTTTGGATATATCCGTAGCTAACAGTCTGGAATCCCATGACGTATGTTCAATCCCCAGAAAATCTTGAATGACCATGGCCAGCGTATAGGGTTCTTCTCCCGTAGAGGATGCGCCGCACCAGATACGCAGGTCTTTCGTGTTCATGGCCTTCGCTTTTGCCCACGGAAGCGCAACATTTTTCATGAAATCAAAATGCTCGCTCTCACGCATAAAATATGTATGGTTGGTTGTCAATATATTGACCAGGTCAGTGGCCTCCGAACCCTTGGGGTTCTTCTCAACCTTCGCCATATACTCGTCATAATTGGCATAACCGTTGCGGACAAGATAATTTTCAAGACGGCCGCCCACCAGAACTCTCTTCTGGCTCAAATCAATACCGTAATTTTTCTTTACATAGGTAACAATCCGTTGAAATTCGCTGTCGGTAATCACTTCTCTAGCCTCCCCAAATTACCACTTTTAATTAAAGCATACTACGACACAAAAGTCAATTTGTTCTCATTTGTCTCCAAATCTTGTTAAAAACACTCACAACATCCGGATCGTACAGAATGCCTCCCTTCCTATCCATTTCTTCCACACATTCTTCCACCGTTCTGGTCCCTGATGCAACAGCCTCAGCCGCCAGATTATCAAAATCATTGGCAAGCGCCACGATTCTCGCCTCCAGCGGAATCTTCTCACCCGCCGTCTCAGGATAGCCGGAACCATCCCAGTATGCATGATGATACTTGGCTATACTGACCGCCATGGATAAAAAGTAACCGCCGGCCTGATCGCCGCTTAACTCCTCCAAAATCGCCGCGCCTTCCTCCGAACATTTTTTCGCATACTCCGTTTCACCCTTTGCCGGATGCTCCCCATCATGGCTGCCTGCCGGCATAAGAAATCTGCCGATGTCATGCAGCTTGGCAGCTACACCGATTGCTTCCACAAACTGATCTGTGATCACATCCTCATAGGCTGGCAGAAACTGCATCCCCTGCGCCAGCAGGCCGCAGTTATAACTCACATTCTTCTGATGTCTGCCCATATCGCCGTTTCTCTTTTTCATGATCTTAGAAAGAGCCAGCAGCATATTCGCCTGGGCATGTTCAATCTGTTTCTCCTGCTCCTCCACAAGCTTGTGCATCATCCTGTTATAATTGGCCATTTCCTGGCGCATCCGATAACCGTTCAGATGATTGCTCACCCGCATGAGTACTTCCACATTATCAAAAGGCTTGGGGATATAATCCACCGCGCCTGCCTTAAAGGCCTCCTCTTTCTCCATGCTGGTATTTAACACCGTAATGAAGATAAATGGGATATCTCTGGTAGAGGGATCCCTCTTTAACATCTTACAAAATTCAAGACCGTCTATCTCCGGCATGGACAAGTCCGACAAGATCAATGAGGGTTTCGTCTGTTTGATCAGATTAAGGGCCTCCTGTACATTCAGCGCACTCATCGTCTCATATCCCTCATGGGTAAGCATATTCTCTAAAATTGCCACGTTCACACTGATATCGTCCACAATCAGAATTATGGGAGTTTCCCGTTTAGCATATTCCGCTTCCATTATTCATCCTCTTTCTATTGTTTAGAATTCCCCGACACGCTCCACAATCGCCGCTTTCAGCTTCTCAAACATATCGATGCTCTTGTCATGGTTAGATTTCCGGATAGCCATCTCCAGACGCAGCACCTGCCTTTTCAAATCGTCGTCGCCCTGCTCCAAAAGCGTCTTCACTGTGGAAGCAAGCATTTCCGCCTTATCCCAGGCGCCAAGCTCAATGGACAGCACCAGCTTATCCATGCGCTTCTTTATCTCTTCTTTGTTTTCCGCCGCACCAAACTCCATGATAAGATCGGTGCCCCTGCCATCCTCTTTCTGCACATGCTCGGCCCAATTTACATAGACCTGGCTCTGCTTATCATCCAACGCCTGATTCGTCTTTAATTTCACCGAGAAGGAGAAGGTGCTTCCCTTTCCCTTTTCGCTGTTCACATGAATGTCCCCGTTCATCAGCTCCACCAGCTGTTTGGTGATCACCAGTCCAAGACCTGTCCCGCCAAAACGTCTGGTAATCGAAGCATCCACCTGGCTGAAACTCTGAAAGAGCCTATCCTGCTCTTTCGGCGAGATGCCAATGCCGCTGTCTCTGACCATGAAAAACAGTTCCACCTCATCGTTGACCTGTCTTGTCTTGCCCACCATCACACTCACGTAGCCCACCGTGGTAAACTTAATCGCGTTGGAAAGAAGATTGTTCAAAATCTGTGTCAGCCGCAGCTCATCCCCGATCAGAAGCTGCGGTATCTTCTCATCAATATCCACATTCATGTGGAGCTCTTTCTTGTTGACCACCGCGCTGTGCGTGGCGATCACCTTATCCATCATTTTATAGAAATCAAATTCCTTCTCTTCTATTGCGAATTTGCCCGATTCCAGCTTCGCAAAATCCAACACGTCGTTGATGATAGCCGACATATTATCACAGCAGCTCAAAATAATATCCAGGGTTCTTTTCTGATTCTCATCCTGGGCTTCCTCAAGAAGCTCAAGGGCATGGCCTTTAATCCCGTTAACCGGCGTGCGCAGTTCGTGGGTGACATTCGCAGTAAACTGATTCTTGACGCGGTTGTTCTCCCCCTCTTTCTCCTTTAATTCCCGAATCCTCATATTCAGATTCTTCTGCGCGCTGATGTCTTCTGCCAGGAGCAGATATACATCCGTCTCCTCCGCCGGCTGGATACGGACATTGACGGAGAAACAGGAATTGTTGCTCCGGTACATGGTCATCTCCTTGACGCCCTTCATACAATTTTTGACAAAGGTCAAAAACCCTTCGCTGGTATCGGGGAAATCTTGCCGAAAGATCTGTGACATGCTGCATTTAAGCAATTTATCCTTATCAAATTCAAGTTTCGCTGCTGCCGTCCGGTTCCCGTAAAGGATATTTCCCTGTTCGTTAAAGAGCAGCACCAGCTCAATCGTCTCATCTGCAATCCGAGAATTAATCCATTCAAATTCCATTCTCTCCACCCCAAAACCACTTTGATATCATTCTAGTACTTCATTCTTGTTTTTTCAAGCATTTACGACAGTCATGCAGGCATGTTCTCTTTGATGATCGCGATAAACTGTTCGTACACCTTTTTGATCTCCTGCCATTCTTCGTTCGCCCGTTCCACGTTCACTTCCTCAGGCGCTTTATTGCGAAGTTCCTCCACAAGATCGGACACTCGCTCAAAAATAGGTGTCAGGCCCAGATTTCCTACCACGCCTTTTAAAGCGTGGGCGCACTCATAGGCTGCCACGAAAGAACCTTCCTCCAGGTTCTTGCCTAAATTGAGATAGTTAGAGTCATTGGGAAATTTTCCCAAAAACTTCTGGTATATCGCCTCATTTCCCATAAACCGCTTAAGCGTAGTCTCCACATCCGCACCGCTCTCTACCAACTGCTGTTTAAATTTGTCTTCCATTTTTACCCTCCTTTTAGAAAAAGACTGCAAAACAAAACCCTTCTGTTTTACAGTCTTCATCATCTGACTCACGTCACGTAAAATTAAACATATTTATGACTTCCACGATGTTAAAGAAGTCCTCTTTTGCAAGCTTAAAACACTCGATGACATCATCCGAAAACTGTCCACATTCCCCGTTCAAAATCATTTTATATGCTTCCGCATTGCTATACGCACTCTTATATACCCTCTCGCTCACCAACGCCTCATACACATCGGCGATGGAAACAATCTGGGCGCTGATCGGTATCGCATCCCCAACCAGGTGATCCGGATATCCTTTCCCGTCAGCTCTCTCATGATGATAACGACAGATGTCGTAACAGTACTGATAGAAATCATCCGTATATGATGTCCGGAAAGACTCTAAGATCTCACAGCCGATGGTGGTGTGTGTCTTCATGATCTCAAACTCTTCCGTTGTCAGCTTACCCGGCTTAAGCAGGATGGAATCCGGTATGCCGATCTTACCGATATCATGCAGCGCAGATGCCCTGGCAATCTGATCGATCTGCAGCTGCGTCAGGTTGTACTTGGGGAAGTACTTTGCAAGATATTTTAACAAAATCCTGGTCAGATATTTTATACGCTTTACATGATCGCCTGTCTCTACACTTCTGAACTCTACTACAGAACCGAGAGCGTCAATCAAAAACTCGTTGTTCTCACGCAGCGTCTTCTCCTGCTCGCGGATGGTGATTTCCTGCTCCTTGAGCTTAATCTCCATATTGCGCTGACTCTGGTAGAGGGCGATGATATTATTGGCACGTCTCTTGACGATGCTGGGCTCAAAAGGCTTGTGCATCACATCGGCAATGCCGTACTCATAAGCTTTCTCTTCGCTTTCCTGGGGCGTCTGACTGGTAATCAGAATAACCGGTATCTTCTCTAACAGTTCATGCTCTCTCATGTAATCAAGCACGCCAAAACCGTTCATGACCGGCATGATAACGTCAAGCAGAATCAGTGCCAAATCCTTGCTGTTCTCAATCGCCTTAATTGCCTCCTCGCCGTTGGGCGCTTCTATTATGTCATAATCGGCATCGAACATCATACTGAGTATTGTTCTGTTTATCTCTTCATCATCCACGATCAACAACTGTTGTTTTTCTTCGTTCATCTACCTCGTTTGATTCCGTCTTCCTACTAGAAGATGAGGAATCATTTCCCTCCTTTTCCCGATTTGCCGTACCTTTGTCTGCCTCGACAATTTCTTATAAATTATACTATTCTTTCGTAAACCTGTCAATGACGGTTTTCTTGCGCTCACAGGAGCTTTGCACATCTTTTGTACTGCTATTTTGTGCCAAAAATCCTGTCCCCGGCATCTCCCAATCCGGGCACGATATAGCCATGGTCGTTGAGCTTCTCATCCAATGCCCCTATGTAGATATCCACGTCAGGATGCGCCTCCTTCATTCTGGCAACGCCTTCCGGTGCCGCAATAATACACATAAAATGAATTTTTTTGCAGCCTCTTTCTTTTAACATACGAATCGCCGCCACGGACGAACCGCCGGTGGCCAGCATGGGGTCCGTCACAAAAATCTCCCGTTCCGCACAGTCTGCCGGAAGCTTACAGTAATACTCTACCGGTTCTAACGTCTCCGGATCGCGATACAGTCCGATATGCCCGATTTTGGCAGTGGGTATCAATTCTAAAATGCCGTCCACCATACCAAGTCCTGCCCGCAGAATCGGCACAACCGCCATCTTCTTGCCGCACAGCTCTTTGACCGTGGTATCACAGATAGGCGTTTTGATCTCCACGTCGCCAAGGGGCAGATTTCTCGTCGCTTCATAGCAGATGAGCATGGAGATTTCCTTGATCGTCTGCCGAAAATCCTTTGTTCCTGTCTCAACGCGTCTGATATAACCGATTTTATGTTGTATCAAGGGGTGCTGCATAATAAAAACCTCAGCCATGATATGTACTCCTCCTACTCTTTCTCTTGTGATCGGCAAAGCCTTGCGTTTATCTGGAAGGCATCATCCCCACAATCCTGCCTGCAAATTCATTGAAATTCTGTGTCTGCAAGATCACGGCGCCAGGGCCTGTCAGCTTGGTCAAAAACAATCCCTCACCGCCCAAAAAGATGTTCTTCAATCCTTTCACCGTCTCTATCTCATAACGCACACTTCTCTCAAAAGCCACCACATTTCCCGTGTCAACCTTAAGCACTTCACCCGGCGCAAGATTCTTTACTACTCTATTACCGTCAATTTCCAAAAATACCATGCCAGTTCCGCTGATATCCTGTAAGATAAATCCCTCGCCGCCAAAGAATCCGGCGGAAAGTTTTTTCGTGAAAGTGACGTTTAGATTCACCGTCTCCTGGGCGCATAAAAACGCTCCCTTTTGACAGATCAGCCCGCCGTTTTGGCCCACGTCAACAGGAAGCACCTCTCCGGCAACGGTAGAGGCAAAGGCTACCATGGTTCCCGCGCGCTCTGCCCTGTAAGTGGCCATAAATAACGACTCCCCCGAAAACATCCTGCCAATGCTCTTGCCAAGACCGCCTTTCATATTGGAATCCATGGTAATCCCCTCCGACATCCAGGCCATCCCGCCTGATTGGGTGTACATAGATTCCCCCGGTGCATCAAAGACAACCTCCACTGCCGGCATGGTGCTGCCAATAATCTGATACCGCATATTCCGTTCCTCCTTTGTCACAATAAGACTTTACTAAGTTAAATTTTCTCACACTCTGTCAGCCTTGGCAAGCACATCTTGGAGATTGACCGTATCACTTCACCTGTCTGCCCTTGACAGATAAGAAAGTACGAAGCGCCCTGTATCCGTCAGCTCCTCCTGCGTCCACCCGTAGAGCTTGTCGCTATCAGGAGCAATCATGGAATATCCTTCGTCCTTATTACTGAAAGACCAGTTCACCCAGCTAATCTGTTTTTGTTCCAGAAAATCCAAAAAGCTTTTTGTTTCCTCCCTATGTTCTTCTGTCACTTCGTATCCATCCAGCCCCCATTCACTGATGAACACCGGCAGTCCCTGTTCCAGACCTCTGGAGATTTCCTCCATGGCAAATTGGCAGTCGGAAATCCCGGCATAATAATGATAGGTGTACATAATGTTGGGATACTCTATTGGGTCCTCTATGGCTCCTGTCAGCGAAGTACAGAATTTAGGCGTTCCCACCAAAATAACCGCATGGGGCGCATATTTTCGGATGACCGGTATGACCTGATCGGCATACTTTTTAATCTCTGCATAATCGGTATCCCCATTGGGTTCATTACAGATCTCATATAAAATGCCCGGCGCGTCTCCATACCGCTTTGCGATTTCTTCAAAAACTAAAAGCGCCTGCTCTATATTCTTGTTTGGGTTTTCGTCTCTGAGCACATGCCAGTCCACAATCGTATACAAACCGGCCGCCTGAGAATTTTCAATGGCCGTGTACATCAGCTTTTTATTTAACTCCGGTTCTTCCAGATACCCGTCGTTTTGGTCTACATACATGGCAATGCGGAATACATTGGCCCCGTAATCCTTTAAAGTTCTAAGCGCCTGATAATTGGTGTACTCCGGATACCATGCAATACCGTGGCTGCTCATCCCACGCAGCACTACAGGGTTATTTAGCTCGTCATACAAAAGCGTCCCCTTCACCGTAAGGCGGCTAAACGCCGTTTCTGTGGACAAGGCGTCTATTTCCTCCTGCATCTTATGCGTTTGCTCCAGCATTTCTTGATTCTGCTCCTGCATTTCCCGATTCTGTTCCTGTATTTCCTGATTTCGTTCCTGTATCTCATCGTTTT
This sequence comes from uncultured Lachnospiraceae bacterium, assembly GCA_910585555.1. Lineage (GTDB taxonomy): Bacteria > Bacillota > Clostridia > Lachnospirales > Lachnospiraceae > UBA3282. Next base: position 29,405 of record CAJUFU010000023.1, on the reverse strand, counting down.
GCCCTTGCAGTCTGTGCATTTCCTCCGATAAATACACGTTGGCTCCGTTCACGTTATACAGTTTTAGTGTTAACAGCAAAACAGCAACGGCAAGTATGGCCGTTGTTGTTTTGTGAAAAAGAATATATTTACGGTTACGATGCTGCTGATAATTTTCTTTCAACTACTTCCTCTCCCATCAATAGTTTTCTCAGTTCTTGATAAAGCTGTGCGGAAACAGATACATTTTCCCAGTTTTCAATCTCATATAAATTATCTCTTGGTATATCATTGATTATACCCTTTTTCAGCCGCAATGTCATCTCGCCTAATTTTACATTATAAAGCCCGTTAACCTCCTCCTCAGAAATTTTATCGATTGTCATGTATTGATAATTATAGTCTTCAACGCTGACCTGTCCTCCGTCTTCTGTTTCCAGAGTACAGTTTAACAACATTCTGGGAAGTTTTCTTTTGGAACCCAGAAAGCTGGATGTCTTTTTCTTGAAGAACACCTGCAAATCTTTCCACGCATTGGTCTTGATCTCCGTGGCCAATGAGGGAAATCGGTCGTATACAATTTGATCGTAATTCTGTTTCTCTTCAAATGACAAAGGATGTAATTTCAGGCTGTACTTCCACTGATCTCCCAATTGGGTCACATGAACCACCTCGCCTTTAACTGTCGCCTTCCATTTGCCATCCTGGAGTATGAACGTCTTGGTCCCATTGATAAATTCCGGGAAATCTGTCTTGAATGATAGGCCAAATTCCGAAATATCACTGGTTTTGCAGACCACTTCACGGTTCCCCACATAAAAGCTGATAGGAATCGCAGCATAAAATCGTTCTGCGCTTCGATAGTTGACACGGCCCAACAGGAAAAAGACTGCCATTGTCAAAAAATAAGCGTTCATAAACTGCCAGAACAAAATCACCATCCCCAGCAGATTATGATACACGATCATTTGCCGGATGCTGAAATAAATTCCGATCAAAGTTGCTGACAGCAAAATTATATGGGGAATGGCATAAATGAGTTTCGCGCTTCGAGATGCCGTTTTCTCTTTGCTTGTCACAGAGAATTTCTTCATCCTAATCCCAAAGGTTTCCGCCAGAATGGGCAGAAGCATATAGGGACCCAGAATGGTATCTACAATATTGCTCCACTTCTGGTCTCTTCTTTTCCCGGACAAAAGTTTAATGGAATAGTTGTAAATCAAATAGGATGGCAGCCAGATCAGTAAAATCCCCCATATATCCGTTTTTACAACGATTACACCGAATACGGCAAACAGAATTGGCGACAATATATAGACAATTCTGCGAAGAAAAGTCCACCAATAAAGCAGGCAGGAAAAATAACTTAGTTTTGACAAAAGGGGCAGCTTGCAGAATATAAATTTAAAACTGCGGATTGTCTGCACACATCCTCGTCCCCAGCGCTGCCTTTGTTTCAGTAAATTGGGGAAATCATCGGGAGCAAGCCCTGAAGCCAAAACCTTATCTATGGCAAGACACGTATAACCCCTGGCCTGAATATCTATCCCGGTGGCAAAATCCTCCGTAATTGTTTTGGTACGAAGTCCTCCGATTTCTTCTAATGCCCTGCGGGAAATCACCGTATTTGAACCGGCGTAAATTGCGGAATTACTGCTGTTTCTTCCTACATTGACTTCCTTAAAAAAGTAATCCTGTTCATTGGGAATATTGGTTTCCGCAAAGAAATTAAACTGGAACAAATCCGGATTGTAAAAACTCTGGGGTGTCTGAATAAAGCCAATCTTATAATCCGGGTCTATTTCCTCCTCGGTTCTTTTTCTCCATATGCCATTCTCCAGAATCATGACCGGCAGGAAGAAATATGGCACTGTTTCCAATAGAAAGCAGCTTCTTGGAATCATATCCGCATCAAAGGTCACAATTAACGGAGAATCTGTCTTTGATATGGCATGATTCAGATTGCCTGCTTTTGCCAGTTTATTATCCGATAAACCAAAATATCCCACTCTCATATCCTGCGCTAATTTTGCGATTTCGGGGCGGTCATTATCATCGCACAGATAAATATGTACTTTTGATTGATCGGGATAATCCATATGCTTGCAGCCATTCACCGTTTTAAACAACAGGTTGGCATCCTCGCTATGAGTTGCAATCAACACATCAACATGTGGAAAATCTTCTTCCCTTATCACTGGAAATTCTATTTCTTTGTCCTTGCTCATGCACAGAAACTGAATATCTGCTTCCAGCATACTGATAAGCTCTGCAAGGAACAGAGCAATTCCTGCTGTGAGAGACACCATCCCCAAATCTGTTGGAATCGTAAAGAACAATCTCCAAGAAATGTAAATGACAGAGGTTACTGCCATCAACCAAGACCATATTTTTTTCTTGCTCACAAAGTGCCTCCCTTCGCCGTTACTCACTTTCATGCTGTAAAACCAATTTAATAGATACCAAAAATACTACTACAAAAACAACTGCAAGCGCCGGACGATAATCCTTTTCTTCTGTAACAGATAACGCCTGGGCATCCTCCAAAGAAATCATTTTAAACTGATATAAGCTGTCCAGGTGCGCATCCATCCATGCGCCATGCCGGGAAAGAACATCCAAAATTCTGTCTACCTCTTCCTGATGGGTATGGGTGTTTCTGTCCTTCCCATCTGACGTCTCTACCTTAAAATAATTTCCGTCTATATAGTAATACCCCCACCTTGCCCAGTCCCTGTCAATTGCCGGTCCAAGATACGCCACTGTCTTTTCAACAAAGGCTTCTATGGCTTCATCGGAAAGAATAGATGCTCTCAGCTCCGCAAACCGTTCCACCACTGCAGCGGTAAAAACCGGGTCCTTCAAAATCTGGTCAAACCAGGGCGCCGAGTGAAATGCCGTTGACTGCAGCTTGGCACAAGATGTGGAATCGTTATCCATGGCCTGGTCAAAGTCCCACACAGGTCCCATAGTCAGTTTCCCACTATAGTTCATATACACATAAGTAGAATTGTATCCCGCATCATAGTTTAGGAAAAATTCATTTAAGATAAAGTAATCCACAAACGACTGCATATCAATATAATTACGATACTCAATAAATTCTTTCCATGTATCTGCATATAATGCCTGTTCAAAACAATCAATTCGATCTGTGATATTTTGAATAGATTTCTTTGAAATAATCTCTTTATCCGGATACTCAATATCTAAATATCCATATGTCAAGCCCTGTCGCGTGGCATAATTATCTAACATCAATCCATTTTCGTTATAACGGTCTCTTCGTAGCAGCACCGGCGTAACAGAACTGTTCTTTGCATATTGGGGTAGATCTATCCGGTCCTTTCCTACGTCTATACTCTCCATCATCAGATAGACGCCTTCATACCGATAGCCGTTCTCATCCTTCCAAAGCACTTCGCAAAACTGCACATCCGGTGTATAGGGCATAATCTCTCCTGCCGTCGTATAGGCCAGATAATTCCGCAGCAACGATTTGTCAACAAAAGATATATTCAGAATCCATTCACTGGCTTTTCCCATCCCAAACACATCCTGCTTTTCCGGTTCTCCCTTTTCGTTTAATAATTTTATTAAATATTGTTTTTTGTCATAGCTGCCGGAGGAATTTCCACGCACTTTCATCTTGCATAAAGAATGCATCTTCACACTGTCAGTGGGTTTATTGGGTCCTTCTTGATTGTTAATGATAGAAATTTCACCATAAGCATAGGGATCTTCTCCTGTCAGAACAAAATATTCCTTTTCTTGGTCCCACACAACTCCTCTCTGGGGTTTTTTTCCCTTGGTATCCACAATGATCAAAGGTAGATTACTTGTAAAATCTTCATCCACAAGTAATTTTTCATCGCGGTAGTTCGTTTTGCCCGAAGTCGATTCATATGGAACATAATCCTTTTGCGCCTGAATGCGCTTTTCTGATAAATCAGTCGTCTCAACATTTACAGACTGCACTATATCCGGAAATTGATATGTCTTTACCTGAAAAGCAGAAAGAAACAAGCCGGCAGCAAACAAAATGGCGCCAAAAGCCAACGCAATCTGTCTTTCTTTTCCCTGCATTTATCTGCTCATCTCCTCATTTTGGCATACCATATTTACACGATATACCCCTTCAATATTTCTTAAAAGTTCAACCGGATTCGTCCCGCTTTTCTTACTTTCCTCGATCAGTTTAGAAGAAATCTCATAGATATACTCCAACTGCTGTTTCGCACGGTTTGCGACACGTAAAGATGCCTTCCCCTTATACTGAACCAGGACAAGCTCTTCAATTTCCTTACCTGCCGACTCTTCATCCGCATGTATAATCAGTAAATATCTGTCATTGGCTTTCACGCTTCCCATCAATAACAGCACCAGGAAAATCATACCCGTTCCAATAGCGGCCAGAGCATAATAAGACACGCCGCAGCAAATGCCCACTGCAATACACCAAAAAATATAGGCCGTATCTCTTGCATCCTTAATGGCAGTACGGAAGCGCACGATAGAAAGAGCACCCACCATACCAAGGGACAAGGCAATGTTATTGCCGATTACATTCATAATCATCGTGGTAATCAGCGTCATCATTAACAAAGACACATTAAACCTGGCGCTATATACTGCACCCGAATGGGAAAACCGATAGGAAAGATAAATGATAAGTCCCAAAATGAGTGCCGCTGCCATATTGAGAACAATCTGTTCCACGGTAAGTTCCTGTACCGTTTTCTGTGAATACTGCATAATAAAGTTCTTCATTTGTCACCTCTGATTATGTTATATATTTTATGCCCCTAAAAGCTGACGGGACATGATGTACTTACTCACCGCAATCTCCGGCACATCTGCAATATCCAGCATCCGTTTGATATTACTTAGTAAAAAGCCGTTATATTTCACTTCCAGAACAGGCTCTTTCCTGACCGGAAGCAGCGATAAATCTTTTCTGAAAAAGCCCTCGCAGTTATGACTCGCAGCAATCTCTGAATCAAACGTGATTCGAATATCGTTACTGTCCTCCGCAAAAGCAATTCTGTGATAATCCACAATACACTTAGGCCGGTAAACCCCTGTTTCCAGCATCTGATAAAACTCCTCCGCCAGCTGAGAATGCAGTTCCATTAAGCCAATATATCTGCCCGCTATCATTTCCTTGGCCAAATCTCTGGTGATGATAAGAGATTTCTTATTCTGTGCAGCTCCTTGCTTTTGCTTTAGCTCTAACTTTACAGTATCCTGATCGGGAGAATAGATTCTAAGCCTTATCTTTTTACGAAACTCCAGCCCGTCAATTTTATCAAAATAATCATTGTCATAGATACTGTCGAAATACAAAGAACGTACCAAATATCCTCCGGCATCGCTGTTTTCATCTGTCTTCATAGTGAGAGATAACCCATGATACAGTGCACTTTGTTGGTTCCATGTAATACTATACTTCTTTTCTGTTCGCATAACTGAAACGATCGTTGCCACGGATTCACCTCATTCTTACCGCATTCGTTATGGAAAACAGCGGTTCACTTCCTTTGTTTCTTCGATTATAGTCTTGTATTAGAAAATGTCAATTATATAAATACTGGAAAATGTCACATTTTTATACCTGTTTTTCGCACCATTTTCTCTTTACGCCACATCCGATTGTCAATTTTCAGATGAAACCCCGTTTATTACAATTTTAAATTTACTATAGCATAAAAAAATGCGAAAAGAACATCAGGGGTATAGAATGTAAATAAATCGGCACCAATTGTAAACATCATAAATGCGCCCCTTCCTTTTGGGAAGGGGCGCGGGATAATCCTCATATTTTTTGATACAATCGTCAATACGTATTTGATATCCGGGCTTAAATCCTGTCCCCGGATATGCTATATTAGACGTAAGAAAAGGGAAAAGCCATAGATGCGGCTCTACCCCCGAATATTTGTTTTTTCTATTATTAAAAACCACTCACTATGTATCATCATACAAAGTAAGCGGTTTTAAAATCCATGTATGCAGTTGCCTGTCTTTTATCTTACGCTTCCTTCTCCATCGCCTCCGCCACGGCTGTTTCACAGCTCCTCATGGCCTGAATGGTCTTGTCAAACAAATCGTCTAATTCCCAGCCCAGCATCTCTGCTCCCTGAGAGATAATCTCTCTGGAACACCCTGCCGCAAACCTTTTGTCCTTGAATTTCTTTTTCAGGCTCTTAACTTCCATATCCATGGTACTCTTGGAAGGACGCATCAGGGCGCAGGACCAGATCAGGCCGGTTAGTTCGTCTGCTGCAAAAAGCACTTTTTCCATCTCATGTACCGGTTCTTCCTCACTGCAGATGCCGTAGCCATGGGAACAGACTCCATGAATCATATCTTCGCCTACGCCTGCTTCCCGCAGAAGCTCCGGCGCCTTCTTGCAGTGCTCCTGCGGATATAACTCGAAATCAATGTCATGCAGGAGTCCCGTAATGGCCCAGAATTCTTCTTCGTTTGCATACCCTAACGCTTTTGCGTACCAGCGCATCACGCCCTCCACCGTGAGGGCATGTTGGATATGGAAGGGTTCTTTGTTATATTTTTTCAAAAGTTCTAACGCCTGCGCGCGGGAAATGCTGCTTTGCCTTGCCGGCTGTTCTGCCTCCTTCTTGACAGGCTTTGCGCTGTCGGAGGTCTTCTTTTCCTGGCGCATCGTCGGGAACAATAAAACATCCCGAATGGCAGGCGAATTGGTGAGAAGCATCACCAGTCTGTCGATGCCATAGCCGATGCCTCCCGTGGGCGGCATACCAATCTCCAGGGCGTTCATGAAATCCTCATCCGTGGTGTTGGCCTCCTCATCGCCGGCCGCAAGCGCTGCCTCCTGGGCCTTAAAACGCTCTCTTTGATCGATGGGATCATTTAACTCGGAATAGGCATTGCACATCTCTCTGGCGGTGATAAAAAGCTCAAACCGCTCCACATATTCCGGCTTGTCCGGTTTTCTCTTGGTAAGCGGAGAAATTTCCACCGGATGGTCCATCACAAAGGTGGGCTGTACCAGGTGTTCTTCCACAAATTCCTCAAAGAAAAGGTTGATGATATCCCCCTTCGTATGTCTGTCCTCGTAGTGGACTCCCTTTTCATCCGCCAGCTTCTTAGCTGCCGCCGTATCCGGCACCTCATCAAAATCAACGCCGGCATATTTCTTCACGGCCTCCACCATGGTAATCCGCTCAAAAGGTTTGCCCAGGTCAATCTCCACCTCTCCATAAGGAATGGTGGTGGTGCCGCAGACCTCTTTTGCCACATGGCGGAACATATTTTCCGTCAAATCCATCATGCCGTTATAGTCTGTATAAGCCTGATACAGTTCCATCAGGGTAAATTCCGGGTTATGTCGGGTATCCAGGCCCTCATTTCGAAAGACGCGTCCAATCTCGTAGACCCGTTCCATGCCGCCTACGATCAGTCTTTTCAGATATAGTTCCAGGGAAATACGCAGCTTCACATCCTCATCCAGCGCATTGTAATGGGTCTCAAAGGGTCTTGCCGCCGCACCGCCCGCATTGGGTACAAGCATGGGCGTCTCCACCTCTAAAAATCCCTGGCCGTCTAAATAGCGTCTGATAGAGCTGATAATCTTTGAGCGCATGACAAAAGTCTTTTTGACTTCCTCATTCATGATCAAATCCGTATATCTTTGACGGTAACGGATATCGGTATTCACCAGGCCGTGGTATTTCTCCGGCAGAATCTGCAGGCTTTTTGACAGTAGTGTCATTTTTGAAACATGAACAGATATCTCACCGGTTTTGGTCTTAAATACCTCTCCTTCAATGCCTGCAATGTCACCCACATCATATTTTTTAAAGTCGGCATAGGACTCTTCCCCGATACTGTCTCTTGCCACGTAACACTGGATATCACCCTCTAAATCCTGTACATTACAAAAGGATGCTTTACCCATAATACGTTTGCTCATCACGCGGCCTGCAATGGACACTTTGGACCCTTCCAAGGCATCAAACTGATCTTTAATTTCCTGGCTGTGATGGGTCACATCGTATTTGGTAATCTGGAAGGGATCCTTCCCGGCCTCCTGCAAGGCCGCAAGTTTCTCTCTTCTGACTTTTAGCAGCTGGTTAATATCCTGCTGTGCTTCCTGCTGATTCTGTGTCTTAGCCATACGCTGTCTTTCCTCCATTAGTTGGATCTTTGAATCTCCAATACCTTGTACTGAATCGTACCTGCCTGTGTCTCTACTTGCACCATATCTCCCACTTTAGAACCAATTAAGGCTTTACCCACAGGGGACTCATTAGAAATCTTTCCCTTTAAGCTGTTGGCCTCTGTGCTTCCCACAATCTTATACTCTAATTCTTCATTAAACTCAATATCCAATATTTTCACCTGGCATCCGATATTGATCTTGTCAAGATCTACCTCATCTTCCACCACGACTTCTGCGTTCTTTAAGATTTTTTCCAGTTCTTCAATCCTGGCCTCGATGTCACGCTGTTCATCCTTAGCCGCGTCATACTCGGCGTTCTCGGACAGGTCGCCCTGCTCTCTGGCCTCCTTGATCTTCTGCGCCACCTCCTGACGCTTTACTACTTTCAGATTGTGCAGTTCCTCTTCGTATTTCTGCAATCCTTCATACGTTAAGATGTTTTTCTTCTCCTGCATGGTAACTCTCCCTCTTTCTCTATTTATTCCTATGATTCTTTTATTCCCGCAGCCATAGAATCCGGCCCATGAACTGCGCGGATAAAAGACCGTTAACTGTCACTGTCTCAACGAACTAATCTATCATAACTATTTTTTACCATAGTGTCAAGATAGTTAAGCGGTGAAACGTAAAGAATCTGGCCGCCTTTCCTGGCAAATATCCGTTCCTTTTCCGGACAGGACAGCATATCCACATAGACAACCGGTCTGTCTGGAGCAAAACCAAGCCCCTCCGTACTGCCGCCATAATCCAGGATAACGCCGGAAAGGTTCTGTCTGCCGCCAGGCCCTTTTTGCTTTTTGATCTGGTAAGGCATCATCTGGGGCACAAGGCCGTACTCATAATAGTACTTTTCCAAATGAAAGGACAATTCTTCCCAGATATCTGTCCCTTCTATTACTTTATAATAGAAGAGAAGTTTGTTAATCCGGCTCAAATAAGGTTCCAAAAGCCCCCAGGTCATCTCCATCTGCCACTGCGTCTCCTCCGGGCTGCCAAGCAGCACTGCCGCCTGTCCCTGTTCCCGCAGGCAGGCGGCGCCATACACCGTTAACAGGCTCTCCAGCAACACCTTCCTGGTCTCTCTGCAGGTCTCCCAGCGGTCTGCATACTTTTCTGACAACCATGTCATAATCTGTGGGTGCAAAACGGCGTCAGTCATGCCGTCCGCACGGTGCAGTACCCTCTCCATGCTCTCGGATAATATCTCCGGCTTCCAGGCTCTTGCTCTGTAATAAAAGGGCGGCACCGCACAATCCACCAGTGTAACAGGACTTTGGCCGTCAGCTGCCTGCGGTATCCGCCCAGGCACGGGAATGCCCTGCAAAACGGCATCCTGCCACCAATGTTTTTTGGCCCTGCATTGCTTAGGAGACTGCTCCTGCACCGGATGATAGTATACGATTGTTTCCGCTTCCATAGTCAACGCTCCCGGCATACATCATACGCCAGACAGGGAGATTCTATACATGTTATCAATATCCCCGTCCATTTCTGAGATAGTATATGCGGCAGGATTCACATGGATTCCACCAACTTTTCAATCTCTGCAAAACACTCCGCCTGGTTTATCATCTGTCTGAATCTGGCGGAATTGGGCATACCCGCAGTATACCAGGACATATGCTTTCGCATCTCCCGGACCCCTGTGTATTCTCCCTTGGCAGCAAGCTGCAGTCTTGCGTGGCGCAGTATCATGGCCTTGCGTTCTTCTTTGTCAGGTTCCGGTAAAACGGTCCCGTCCTCCAAGAAGGCGGTCACCTGCTCAAACAGCCAGGGATTGCCTCTGGCCGCCCGTCCGATCATCACCGCCGCACAGCCGGTCTGCTCCAACATGCTGCGGGCGGTGATTCCATCCGTCACATCCCCGTTGCCGATTACGGGAATGGAAACCGCTTCCGCAACTTTTTGTATCATCTCCCAGTCTGCCTTTCCTGTATAATACTGTTCCCTGGTCCTGCCATGTACGGCCACCGCGGCGGCACCCGCATCCTCCGCAATCTTTGCCATCTCCACCGCATTGCTATGGGCCTCATCGAAACCTTTGCGGATTTTTACCGTGACAGGTTTCCTAATGGCCTTCACTGTGGCGGCGATAATCTCCCCGGCCAGCTTGGGCTGTTTCATCAGAGCCGACCCTTCGCCGTTATTTACCACCTTGGGCACGGGACATCCCATGTTGATATCCAGGATGCAGAAGGGTCTCTCCTCAATGCGCTTGGCCATCTCGCTGACAATCTTCGGATCGGAGCCAAATAGCTGTAAAGATGTGGGACCCTCGTCGGGATGAATCTGCAAAAGGCTCTCCGTGTTCTTATTCTGATACCAGATGGCCTTGGCGCTCACCATCTCCATACAGGTAAGGCCCGCTCCTTTCTCACTGCATAGCAAACGAAATGGCAGGTCGCTCACCCCTGCCATAGGCGCCAGTATGATGTTGTTTGAAAGCGTAACGCCGCCAATCACAAGCGGCTTCAACCAATTTCCCATAATACAATCCACCTGCCCGCTCTGTCATCCACTCTACAAAAGCTTGTCTTACGATACTTCTTTAAAAGTCATCCTCCAGCGATTCGTGCAGAATAAACACCCTGTAGTACAGCTGCAAGGATGCAAACATCTCCTGTCTGTTCCTGCGTATTTCCCCAATCAGTAAACCGCTGCTGATTTCATCATAAAGTAAATCGTTCTCTTCCGCGTCCGTCTCCAGCGAAATACTGCCGTCCTCCTCGAATACAATGGTAAAGATACCGCCCACTTCCTCCGTAAACAGCACGCTGATCACATGCAGTTCCTCCTGGATGGACTGGGGAATGCCCTTGAATCTCTCATTGAAATAATATTTCTGCTCATAGGCATTGGCGCCGCAGAGCACAATTCTTTTATCCTCCATATCTTTTCCGCTCCAACCCCCATATATCTGCCTAAACTTCTCCGTAAACCATTCCTGCTGCCAAATTTAGGAAATGCTCCTCACACCTTTTTCGCGCTACACATATCCATACAGGCCCCTGACCGACACCTCCCCGGCATACACAAGCACGCTCTCCCCGGTCTCGCGCTCCACAATCAGTTCCCCGGTCTCAGTGATTCCTCTGGCGGTTCCTGTATATTCCCCGGCCGGGTCCAGCACCCGCACCTGGGCGTCCATATTGATCAAATGGGCCTGATAGGCTTTTCGCAGAGCGGATAAATCCCCAGTTGTGACAAAGATGTCATAATTCTCCTCAAACCGGGCCAGAATCCTTTCTAACAAGCCCGCCCTGTCAATATGCTTTCCCGATTCTATCTTAAGGGAGGTGGCTGTTTCACGAATTTCCTCGGGGAAATCTTCCACGCTGTTGTGGTTCGTGTTAACCCCCACGCCCGCCACCACGAACTGAATCTCATCCATTTCCGGGGTTATGCTCATCTCTGTCAGGATACCGCAGACCTTCTTCCTATGCACCACAATATCATTGGGCCATTTGATCTGTGCCGTCAGCCCCGTGGTTTCCTCAATCGCCTGGGCCACCCCAAGAGCTGCAACCAAAGTGATCATGGATGCCTTGTCCGGTGTAAATGCAGGCCTCACCACTATGGTAAAGTAAATCGATGTCCCTTTGGGAGAAGCCCAAGATCTCCCCCTTCTTCCCCGGCCTGCAGTCTGGCTGTCCGCTGCCACAACGGTTCCGTGGGGTTCTCCTTCCTCCGCAAAATGCTTGGCATCCGAATTGGTGGAACCTGTGGATGCCAGGAAATGCAGATTTCGTCCGGCCCACCTGGTCTTTAGCCTGCTGGCAATCTCACTGGCACAAAACGCGTCCGCGGGCGCCTCCACCAGCCGATATCCCTTGCGGGAGACGGATTCAACCTGATACCCCTCTTCTTTCAGCTGATTGATCACCTTCCACACCGCCGTGCGGGAGACACCGAAGCGGTCGCACAGCTGCTGTCCCGACACATAATCTTCACTGTTTCTAAGCCATGCCAATATATCTGCTTTGTCTGTCCTCATCCTTCTAAAACTACGCTCCATTCTTATGCCAGCTTATATTCCCCTAAGGTCACTGCCATCACGGCCTTGATGGTATGCATACGGTTCTCCGCCTCGTCAAACACGATGGACTGTGCAGACTCAAAAACCTCATCCGTCACTTCCAGTTCTTTCATCCCATACTTCTTACCGATCTCTCTGCCGATATCGGTGTTATGATCATGGAAAGCCGGCAGGCAGTGCATAAACACGGCGTCTTTACCGGCAAGCTCCATCACATGACTGTTGACCTGATAGGGCGTAAGATCATGAAGCCTTTCCTCCCAGACCTGCTCCGGTTCTCCCATAGATACCCACACATCCGTATAGATCACATCGGCGCCGGATGCTCCCGTCTCCACATCCTCCGTCAGACGGATACTGCCGCCGGTCTTATTGGCAATCTCCTGGCAAGTCTTTACCAGCGCTTCTTCCGGGAAGTATTTGCTGCTGGTGCAGGCCGTAAATTCCATGCCCATCTTGGCACAGGCCGCCATCAGCGAATTGCCCATGTTGTATCTGGCATCTCCCATGTAAGTCAGCTTAATTCCTTTCAGATGCCCGAAATGCTCTCTGATGGTCAAAAAGTCCGCCAGCATCTGCGTGGGATGAAATTCATTGGTCAGACCGTTCCAAACAGGCACGCCCGCATATTTGGCCAATTCTTCCACAATCTCCTGCCCGAAGCCGCGGTACTCAATCCCCTCATACATGCGGTCCAGCACTCTGGCCGTGTCCGCAATGCTTTCCTTCTTGCCAATCTGCGAGCCCTTGGGGTCTAAGTATGTAGTACCCATGCCCAAATCGTGTGCCGCCACCTCGAAGGAGCAGCGGGTTCTGGTGCTTGTCTTTTCAAAAATAAGAGCCACATTCTTGCCCCGGTGGATATCCACGGGGATGCCCTTTTTCTTCTTGGCCTTCAAATCCGCGGCCACATCCAGCATGTAGGTAATTTCTTCCGGTGTAAAATCCAAAAGTTTTAAAAAGTGACGTCCTGTCAGATTCATAATCTTATCCTTCCTTTCCGCTGTCATACACCAAACAGGACGGTCTACAGAACCGTCCTGCTGTTTTCATCCTATTAGGGAACTTCCCAAATTCCAATCTGTTATTTTAATAACTCTCTCGCAGAGGCTGCCAGCCCGGCAAGACCCTGAATCTCTGAGGGAATGATAATCTTGGTTGCCTGGCCGTCCGCCGCCTTCTCGAAAGCTTCCAGGCTCTTAATCTTTAACACCGCCTCGTCGGCGCCTGCCTCACGAATCATCCGGATACCGTCCGCGGTAGCCTTCTGCACCTTCAGAATCGCCTCGGCCTCACCTTCCGCCTCACGAATCATCTTCTCCTTCTGCGCCTCAGCCCGCAGGATGGCAGACTGCTTCTCCGCCTCTGCCTCTAAGATCGCAGATTCTTTCTGACCTTCCGCTACCAGGACGGTGGACTTCTTCTCACCTTCCGCACGCAGAATCGCCTCACGGCGCTCACGCTCCGCCTTCATCTGTTTCTCCATGGCATCCTGGATTGCCGCCGGCGGAATGATATTCTTAAGCTCCACGCGGTTCACCTTGATACCCCAAGGGTCCGTTGCAATATCGAGAGATGCACGCATCTTTGTATTAATGACTTCTCTGGATGTGAGTGTCTGGTCAAGCTCCATCTCGCCGATAATATTTCGAAGGGTAGTCGCCGTCAGATTCTCAATTGCCATGATGGGATTTTCCACACCGTATGCAAACAGTTTCGGGTCTGTGATCTGGAAAAACACCACCGTATCAATCCGCATCGTAACGTTATCTTTGGTGATCACAGGCTGGGGTGCGAAATCCACCACCTGTTCTTTCAAAATCACTCTCTTGGCTACTTTATCAATAAAAGGGACTTTCAGGTGCAGGCCCACAGACCATGTCTGCTGGTATGCCCCCAATCTCTCCACAACATAAGCATGTGCCTGGGGAACGATTTTGATACAGGATAATAATATCATAACGATCAAAATCAAGATTACCACTAATGCAATGATTCCACCCATTTTCTTCCTCCATTCCGAAGTATCTTTATACTTCTTTTCTCTCTTCCACGATTAGTTTAACGCCATTGATAGCCAGAATTGTGGTCACAGTACCCACCGGCAGCTTCACACCGTCCACCCTGGTGCGTGCCGACCATTCCATACCACCCACATTGACCTGCCCGATTCCCTGCAGATTATCAATCTCGCTGATCACAATCGCCTGACGTCCCACCAGACTCTCCGCATTGGTGCGGACTCTGTCTTTATTAAAGTATTTGACTGCAATCGGCCTGGTAAAGTACAAAAGGAGTGCGGATGCTGCCAAAAAAAGGATAACCTGCAAAGCTAAAGGTGCGCCGAACAAAGAGGCAATCGTTGCCACCAGGGCGCCGCCCGCAAACCAGATTGTCGTGAGACCCATGGTGAGAAGTTCTATGACCACCAGCACCACCAAAATAGCCAGCCATAAAACTGTCATGTTTAAATCCATTAAATAAATCACACGTTCTCACTCCTTTTCCTGTCGTTTTCACGCTAACATATTTATCTTACTATATTATCCCCAAAGTAGCAAGAAATATCGACACATTCTGTCCTGTCCGCACACCTCCTACCAGAATACCTGGTGATCGATCAACAGCCCATCGTGATTGCCTGCCCGTCTGAAATGGGTTGCACCGCCCACGTTCGTCTCCCCGGCAATCGCCGCCTGCGCCGCCTGATAGCAGCTTTCCGGAATATCGCCGCCGTAAACACGGGCCACCTTGCCGTTAATAGCAGGCGTAAACTGTCCAGATGCATAAATAACGCTCGATATTGTATTAGGATAAGCAGGACTCCTGACACGGTTCATGACCACCGCGCCCACAGCCAGCTTGCCGTTATAGCTCTCGCCGCCCGCCTCACAATAAATCAGTGCCGCCAAAAGCCTGGTATCATCGCCGCCAACCACAACAGCTCCCTGGTTCGCCGTCAGTTTCGCTTTGCGCTCCGCTTCCTCACGCTTTTGAATCGCCACCATCGTCTCGCCTTCATCGATGTGAAAATCTATATCCACATACTCTGCGGAAACATAGCCCACTTCTTCCTCATACTTGACGCTGATCCAGTCCTCGTCGAGCATTTCGATAATCTCCAGCTCTTCGTCCTCCGGTATAAAACCTACCGCCTGGGCATCCACATCCGGCTCCTTCCGCACACACAGGGCCTCTGTCTTGATCAACACGATCAGATTGCCCACCTCATTCGCCAGGTCTTCTGCCTCTTGTCCAAAAAGAAGATATTCATCGTTGGCCCATCCTACCAGATCGCCGCTGCGAAGTCTTGTCCAGCCATCCTTTCGCTCTAAAATCCTGCCGCCGCAGTCTTTATAGAGCAGTCCCACTTTATTCGATTCTTCATCTGCCTCCTCACGTACATTCATGGCCACCTGCACATTGACCATGACCAGGTCAGATTCTTCCTCCATTCCCGCGCCGTCCCTTTGTGACACCTCTGTCAGCTTTTGAATTGCATCCTCGTCTGCGCAGTCCGAAGTCGGATCAATGATCTTCATAATCCCCGCATTCAGAGAATCCAAATACTCTTTCCTGCTGGCAGCCTGTACATCCATACGCGACATGCCCAACATACTTAGACTGAGAATAAGTCCGGCAAGCAGAATCCTGTATCCCTTTCTGCCTCTCAGCATAAATGTTCCTCCATCCTCCCACAATAAGATTGTTACAAAATTGTTACAACTTAAGTATGGATAATTTTAGCAAACCACCTATTCTTTGTCAAGTTTACGCAGCATGTCCCTCTTTTATGCTACTTTTCTGCTACTATTCTGTTACTAAATCTTTACAATTTTTTTGACTTTTCGACCGTGGCAAGAAGAGCATCCATGACCGCCCCGCGAAAACCTCTTTCTTCTAATATACGTACACCCTCTATGGTAGTACCGCCCGGCGAACAGACCATATCCTTTAACTCACCGGGGTGGCTGCCCGTCTTAAGCATGAGCTTTGCGCTTCCATATACTGCCTGTGCCGCAAATTCATAAGCTTTCTTTCGGGGAAGTCCTGCCGCCACACCCGCATCCGCCATGGCCTCCATAAACAAAAACACATAGGCCGGGGAACTGCCGCTTACTGCTCCCACCGCATCCATCAGACGCTCTTCCACAAAGTCTCCTTTACCAAAACTTTCCGCCAGCTGTAAGCTGTAAGCCTGTTCCTCTTGGGAGACAGCGTCATTTACACAGATTCCCGTGCAGCCCTCCCCCACCAGGGCAGGTGTATTGGGCATGAAGCGTACCAGCTTTACCCATTTGCCAAAAGCCTCTTCCAGCCAGGTAAGGGATTTGCCTGCCGCAATACTGATTACAAGTGTATCTTCCGGCAGCACCGCTCGAATCTCCGCTATCACTTCTCCTAAGAACTGGGGCTTCACTGCCAAAACCAATACCTCCACCTGCTCAGCCACTGTCCTGTTGGAATCCGTCACCGCAATCCCATAGGTTTCATGCACCGCCTCCAAAGTTTTCTTAGTCTTAGCGGAACCGATGATATCTGCCGCCTGTACCATCTCTTTCTCCAGCATACCGCCGATCATGGCCCTCGCCATATTACCCAGTCCAATAAATCCAATCTTCATCGTTTTGTCCCTCCTTAAATGATCTACCGCAAGCCAAAAACATTTAATAACATCAGCTACTTATTTTATCTCTATCTCAGTCTGAATACAATCCTCTTCATCCGGTATCACAAAAAGTTGTCAGTAACGCATGTACTTTTATGGCCATTTCAGGGTTTTATCATTCAGCCCGTTATTATTGTGTTAAATCCTGTTTTAATTCATCTTCATTCTGTGTATAACACAACCTATTAAAAATCCTGCAGCAATGACATCCTTTTAAGAAATCATGCCCCGACGGCATGTCTTCCCCATTTTGATAACACTTACTATTTCCAATATAAAATTACACCCGTCTTTGTCGATATGCCTCATACAGCAAGACAGAAGAGGCCACCGCCGCATTGAGCGACTCCACACGTCCCTCCATGGGAATCTTCAGCAGAGCGTCCGCGCACGCCGCCGTCTCCTTTCGCAGACCGTTGCCCTCATTGCCAATCAAAAAGGCCGTACTTTTGCGATAATCAGCGGCTTCGTAAAAGACATGCCCATTGAGATGTGCCGCGTATACGCAGACATCCTCCGCCTGTAAAACCTTTATCGCTGCAGAAAGGTCGTCCACATACACAAAGGGAACCCGGTAAATGGAGCCCATGGTGGAGCGGATTGTCTTTGGATTATAGACATCCACTGTACGGCTGCTCATGATAATGCCATTGGCTCCCACAGCCTCTGCCGTTCGAAAAATAGTCCCCAGATTTCCCGGGTCCTGCATATCCTCCAATACGACAAATAGCAACTGTTTTTTAATCCCCCTCTCCATCAGAAAAGTTAAATCGTAATGAAACTGTTTTACCAGACATAAAATCCCCTGCGGGGTCTTGGTATCTGACATCTTTGCAAAGACATCGTCTGACACCACTTCATAAGAAATTCCCGCCAGTTTTTCACCGCATAATTTCAGGATTTCCTGTTCGGCGCTACAGGACACATACACCCCGCAGACCCTCTCTAAGGGTGCCTCTTGAAACATCTTTATGCCCTCCGCCACAAAGACATCCTTCTTATGCCGCTCCTTCCCTTTCTGTGAAAGGGCAGCGATTTCTTTCACTGTCTTGTTACTGAGACTTGTAATCATGTAAACCTCCCTATCCCGGATGACCGGCAGACAAAACCCCGCAGACCATATCATCTGCGGGGAATCTCCCTTAATAATATAACTGATGTTATTGCGAAAGCACTTTTGACATCTCGAAGGGATAATCCGGAATCCCTTTCTGCATATTCAATGCCTCCTCGATATCAAAATCCAAAAATTCGCCGTGCTGATATCCCACCACCCGGTTGGTCTTACCTTCGCATAAAATATCAGCTGCATAGCATCCCATAATGGAAGCATAATATCTGTCCTTACAGGTGGGCGAGCCGCCGCGCTGCATGTAACCAAGGATGGTGGCCCTGGTCTCAATACCTGTAGCGGCCTCGATTCGTCTTGCCATGGAAGTGGAATGCCCGATGCCCTCCGCGTTGATAATCAGATGATGGGTCTTGCCGCGCTTTCTGTTCGCTATGATATTATTGATAATCTGCTGCTCATTGTAATCATATTTCTCCGGAAGCAGAATATCCTCCGCACCGTTGGAGATGCCGCACCACAGAGCGATATAGCCCGCATTTCTTCCCATAACCTCGATGATACTGCAGCGCTCATGAGAGGAAGAAGTATCCCGCACCTTATCGATTGCCTGCATGGCCGTGTTGATTGCCGTATCAAATCCAATGGTATACTCTGTACAGGCAATATCCAAATCAATGGTTCCCGGCAGCCCAATGGTATTAATGCCATGTCTGGACAAGGCCTGCGCGCCGCGGTAAGAACCGTCGCCGCCGATGACCACCAAACCGTCTATGCCATGCTTATGGCAGATATCCGCTCCTTTCTGCTGGCCTTCCTCCGTGCGGAATTCGTGACACCTGGCAGTTCCTAATATAGTACCGCCCCGCTGAATCGTATCAGACACAGTCCATTTTTCCATGTCTATGATTTCTTCATTCAAAAGACCCTGATACCCTTTCTTGATTCCCTTGACCTTGGCGCCGTTGGCAATCGCCTTTCTGACCACCGCGCGGATGGCCGCATTCATGCCCGGGGCGTCGCCGCCGCTTGTCAACACACCGATTGTCTTGATCTGTTTCGCCATACCAATAACCATGCCTTTCCGCCCTGCCATACACCTATCCCCCGCCATGACAGAAGCCTGTATTTATATAGTTCTAAACATTACATATTACCTGCTGAAATCCTATTTGTATTTTACATTATCAAATCAGGTTTTTCAATATTTTTCATCATAGACATTGAAACTGGGCGAGGCATCTTATACCACCTTCACATTCTCCTCCCCATACAACGCCTGGAGCTGTCCCACCAATCCTTCCTCTGCGTGCACGTTCCAATTAGGAGGCAGGGGATTCATGGCCTTTGGATTCTCCACATAAATCACCACGCTGTCATGCCCCTCAGAGGTCTTTAACACCTCAAAGAGGCCTTCCTTCTGCTTCTCGTAAGCCGCCTTGTCCGGGAACTTAATCCACAGCTTTCTGGGGACTAACGCAAAAGGCGTAATCCGCTCACAGATCAGTTTCCCGTCCTTGTCCTCTTCCAGGGAAACACGGCCCTTGATAAAGACCTTGCTGTCCTCCACGATATGACTGCCAAACTTCTCATAATCCCGCGGGAACACGATCACCTCCACCGTTCCCACCAGGTCCTCCACCTGCAAAAAGGCCATCACCTTTTCATTCTTCGTATATTTAATCTTTTTCTCCGCCACCATCCCCCCTATTGTGACAGAGGCGCCATCGGACACCACAGTTCCCCCGTTTTCCTCATTCCATACAAAATCCGCCGTGGTATTGGTAATCTTCTTACGCCACATTTCCTGATACTCTTCCAGAGGATGGCCGCTGATATAGATGCCCAGCACTTCTTTTTCGAAAGCGAGCTTCATCTCCTTGGAATACTCTCCCACATCCGGCAGGCTCACCTGGTAATCCACCTTATCATCCTCGGATGCAATATCAAAGAGGGAAATCTGCCCCGCCAGATTGTTCCTCCGGTTCTGCTGTACACTTTCTATCACCTGCAGATAAACGCTGAGAAGCTGCTTGCGCGTGCCGCCTAAGCTGTCCATGGCGCCGGCCTTGATAAAATGCTCCACGATGCGCTTGTTCATATCCCTGTCCGTCACGCGGCTGGCAAAATCGGCCAGGTTCTTATAAGGGCCTCTGGCCCGTCTCTCCGCCACCACAGCCTCTATCAGCGGTCCGCCCACACTCTTAATGGCGTTTAGCGCATAACGTATCTGGTTGCCGGACACAGAAAATCCCTTTTCCCCCAGATTAATATCCGGCGGCAGAATCTGAATCCCCATACTCCGGCAGGTCATAATATATTCTGACACCTTGCTGGGGTTATCGATCACGGAAGTCATCAGGGCAGCCATAAATTCCACCGGGTGATAGTATTTTAAATAAGCCGTCTGATATGCCACCACGGCATAGCAGGCCGCATGGGATTTGTTGAAAGCATACTTGGCGAAATCCATCATCGTACCATAAATGTGGTCCGCCACCTTCTCGTCAATGCCATTGGCTGCACACCCGGGCACCCCCTCTTCGGGATTTCCGTAAATAAAATTCTTCCGCTCCTGCTCCATCACGTATTGCTTTTTCTTACTCATGGCGCGGCGTACCAAATCGCTCCTGCCCATGGTATAACCGCCCAAATCCCGCACAATCTGCATCACCTGCTCCTGGTACACGATACAGCCGTAGGTGGGCGCAAGGATGGGTTCCAGCTGGGGACAGTCATAGGTCACCGAATCCGGGTTGTTCTTTCCCTTAATATATTTGGGAATAAAATCCATAGGGCCCGGCCGGTACAAGGAAATACCGGCAATCACATCCTCCAGACTCTGGGGCTTTAGCTCCTTCATGAAGCTTTTCATGCCGCCGCTTTCTAACTGGAACACCCCTTCTGTCCTGCCCGTGCCAAGAGAGGCTAACACCGCCCTGTCGTCGTAATCTATATGGTCGATATCGATCAAAATCCCTGTACTTTTCTCCACCAGCTTCACGGCGTTCTGGATTACCGTAAGTGTCCGAAGTCCCAGAAAGTCCATTTTCAAAAGTCCTAACTCTTCAATGGTGGTCATGGGGAATTGGGTGGTGATGGAACCGTCCGACCCTCTGGAGAGGGGCACGAAATTATCCGCCTCCTGGGGACAGATCACCACACCGGCCGCATGCATGGAGGTATGACGCGGCAGCCCCTCCAGGCGCTTACACATATTGATCAGATTGTGTACCTGCTCGTCCTCCTGATAAAGGGTCTTAAATTCCGGGTTCATCTCCAGCGCCTTATCGATGGAAACCCCCTGGTTTTGCTCATTGGGAATCATCTTGGCGATGCGGTCCACATAGGCATAAGGTAAATCCATGACTCTTCCCACATCCCGGATGACACCTTTTGCCGCCATCGTACCGAAGGTGACAATCTGTACGACTTTATCGGCGCCATACTTTTGACCAACATAGTCAATAACTTCCTGCCGCCTCTCGTAACAGAAATCCACATCAATATCCGGCATGGAAACCCGTTCCGGATTCAGGAAACGCTCAAAGAGAAGGCTGTATTTGATAGGGTCAATATTGGTTATCTTCAAACAATAAGACACGATGCTCCCCGCCGCCGACCCGCGCCCGGGCCCCACGGCAATCCCATTTTCCCGGCAGAAATTAATATAATCCCAGACAATCAGGAAATAGTCTACAAATCCCATGTCCTGAATGATGCCAAGCTCATATTCCATCCGCTTCTTAAGGCTGCCGTCATCCTGGGGATAGCGCTCCTGCATACCATCCTGACAGAGTTTATTCAAATAAGACCAGGAGTCGTACCCCGCCGGCACCTCATAATGGGGCACCTTGTAATGGCCGAATTCTATCTCCACATGACATCTGTCGGCAATCCTCTGGGTATTCTCCACTGCCTCCCAGGCATAGGGAAAAAGCCCCTTCATCTCCTCCTCGCTCTTGACGTAATACTGACCGCCCTCATAGCGCATACGGTCCTCATCCGCCACCTTCTTGCCTGTCTGCAGGCAAAGCAGGATATCATGGGGCTGGGCATCCTCCGCATAGGTATAATGCACGTCATTGGTGGCTGCCAGGGGGATGTCCAGTTCCTTACTCATACGAAGCAGTACCGCATTCACCGACTGCTGGGCCGGAATGCCATGGTCTTGTAATTCCAGGAAATAATTATCCTTCCCAAAAACGGCCTGATATTTTAAGGCCGCCTTCTTCGCCTCGTCCACCAGACCTTTTTGAATATAACGGGGCACTTCTCCCGCCAGACAGGCCGAAAGTGCGATAATCCCCTCATGGTACTGCTCAAGCACCTCAAAATCCACACGGGGCCTGTAATAATATCCTTCTGTAAAACCTTTGCTGACAATCTTCACCAGATTGGCATATCCCGTATTATTCTCCGCCAAAAGCACCAGATGATAATACCTGTCCTCCCCGCCTGTCAGCTCCCTGTCAAACCGGGAATGAGGCGCCACATAGACCTCGCAGCCGATGACCGGATTGATGCCTTCCGCTTTCGCCGCCTTATAGAAATCAATGACGCCGTACATCACACCGTGGTCGGTGATGGCCGCACTGTCCATGCCCAGCTCTTTTACCCGCTTTACATACTCTTTGATTTTATTGGAACCGTCCAGAAGACTGAACTCCGTGTGGACATGCAGATGTGTAAAAGCCATGATGATATCCTTCCCGAGAGGCCGTATAACCGGCCTGTTTGCGTGTTTTTGCCGTCTCATTTATTATAGACGCTCGGGAAGCATCAGTCAAACGCTGTATGAAAAGCGCCCCAAAGCATCACTGTTCACAGGCCTGACAGGATACGTCCTCCATCAAATACTGCAACAGCATAATATGATACTCTTCATCCTTGATAATCCTCTCCAAAACCGCATTGACGCAGTCATCCGTAATCACCCGGATATGCGCCCTGTACTGCTTGATCGCGGCCTTTTCCGCCTCTATATCCGCAAGAAGCATCTGTTTGACATAGACGGGAATATCCAAATACTCTGGTGTCCACATCTTCCGGCACCCATGATTCTGCTTGGCTGTAAAATCGATATCGCCGCCTAACAGAACGATTAGTTCTCCCAGTTTCTGCAGATGCATCATTTCCGCCATGGCAATTCCCAAAAGTGTCTTTGCCATAGAGCATTTTTCACATGACAGACGGTTTTCGTTATTGATATACTGCGTGATTGCAGATAACTCCGATACGGCTCCGCAATAGTCCACACTGAGTAAGTCAGCGTAGGTCTGATTCCGTTGACATACCGCGATCGGCGGATAAGGCAGATCTGCCATGATTGGTTTGATACCCGCAAAACTGCAGGAGGCTGTTGTCATCTTATTATTTTCACCCATAAATCCATACTCCAAATACAATTAACGCTTTCCTAATTACTATATTGGACTATGCCAAGGATGTGTTAAGTTTTCCCAAAGTTTTTACTTTCACGGTCCGGCAGGCGTCTCATATGATAACAGTAAAACAGCAAGGAGTTTTCCTATGCCCAATTATGAAATGACCCCCGAAACAGCCTTCACAGGACTCCTCATACAAAACCATCCCGGCGCGATCGCATGGATAAAGGGAGACGGCCCCAATTCCACCTTAAGCGGCACCGTGAAATTCTATCACACCATCTACGGCGGCGTACTGGTGGAAGCAGAAATCTTCGGTCTTCCCAATATAGCCACCCCGGGCGCCAGCAATTTCTATGCCATGCACATACACGAATCCGGAGACTGCAGTGAACACTTCACCCACACGGGACTGCACTACAATCCCTTAAATGCGTCTCATCCCGATCATGCAGGGGATATGCCGCCGCTTCTTGGCAACCAGGGCTATGCTTTCAGCGTCTTTTATGATAAAAGGTTCGCTCTGCCCGATATTGTGGGCAAATCCGTCATCCTTCACGCAAAACCGGATGACTTCACCTCCCAGCCTTCCGGCAATGCGGGCGATAAAATAGGCTGCGGCAGGATTGAGTGGTTCTCTTGAAAGCCTGCCGGCAGCCCATATCGTTTTCACGATTTCACAGTAAATCCCTTATCTCCGCCTTGCAGACTGACAGAACCGCAAAGGCCAAGGAAACCACCATCAACATCCCCAGAAAAGCGCCGTTTTCTCTAAGGGTGAGTGCCCCGATATTCCCCTGGGTCAAAAAGACCAGCACAAAGGAACTCACCACCGCCGCTTTGGAAGATTTCATTGTCAACCCGATAAAGAGGGCAATGAAAGCCACCGTCACCGTAACGGCGGACCTGATAAGCAGCGTTATATAAAACGACGGCTGTGTCATATTAAAGTCAATCCGAAAAGAAGATGTCATAAACAGGGACCCTGCCTGGATACAACCGTACACAAACAGCTTGGTAAGCGCCAGGGCCGCAAAGTCAAAAATCCACACCGCAAGCATCTGGGAGGCCAATATTTTCTGTCGCTTGATGGGATACGAGAACATCAGACCCATGGTTCCATTACGATATGCACTGATGATAAAGGAGGACAGCATTACACCGCCCAATATCAAAAAGGACATACCTGTAAACATTTCGATGGAAGAGGATATAAACTCGTTTCCAGGTGCTGCGTCCGGCACGCCCGTATCCGGGTCATTGGCAATCCCCATGTAAGCCAGGGCATAGATAAACAGGGTAAGAACCGCCGCCAGCACCACCGTCTTTATCACGTATTTGCCAATATTGTTTTTCTTCCACTCCAGCTTAATCAGTTTCCACATGATTTTCCGCCTCCTCTGTCAGTTTCATGAAATAGTCTTCCAATGTCTCCGTCTGTTTCCCGATGGCAAGTACGGGAACATCAGCCAGGGCCAATTGTTTTGTGATATCCTGCACAGAAACACGATTATCGTACACCCTGATGACGCCGTCATCCATCACCTTGAAATTCCGAATACCCGATTTTTCTGCCAGCACATAGGCAGCCTTTTGTGTATGATGCACAGACAGTTCCACATAGGACATACTCATCTGCGCAATCTCTTTCATGCCGATTTCCTTGCGCAGGATACCCCGTTGAATCACGCCCACGGTATCCGCTATGCTCTCGATCTCCGAGAGGATATGGGAAGAAATCATGATGGTTGTGCCATACTCTGCACACAGCATTTTCAACAGGTTACGAATCTGCCTCATCCCCGCCGGGTCCAGCCCGTTGGTGGGCTCATCCAGAATCAAAAGTTCCGGCCTGCAAAGAATTGCCCTGGCAATCCCCAGACGTTCTTTCATCCCCAGGGAATACTGCTTGACAGGCTTTGCAGCCGCCTCCGTCAAATCCAGCATGGCAAGGGTCTTCTCGATACTGCCGTGGTGGTAATATCCCATATACTCCTCATGAAGCCTTAAGTTCTCATATCCGGACATACGTTCATAAAAAGCGGGAAATTCAATGATGCTCCCCATGCGCCTTAGCACCTCATAAGACTGGGGTGTGAGTTTATTTCCCAAAATCTCAATTTCACCTGCCGTGGGTTTCCAGAGATTTGTGATCATCTTCATGACCGTGGTCTTACCGGCCCCGTTGGGGCCAAGAAACCCGTAAATCTCACCTTTTTTGATGTGAATATCAACGTCTTTTACCAGTTCTTTTCCGCCAATGGTCTTGGTCAGGCGGCTGGTCTGTAAAATATAGGACATATGTCTGCCTCCCTTCTGTACGAATCCCATTGTAGCGGACCTGCTTTTCAAAACTCTTGCACAAATCTTACAAATTTCTTTCGCCTCCTGCAGACTGTCCGGCAGTCCTTTAAGCTAACAAAATATTCTCCTTAACTTTACCGTAAATGTGGTCCGTACATGAGACGTACTGTCCAAGAGAATATCCCCGCCCATCTGCCATGCCAGATTCTTTGCTATGGTCAGGCCCAGGCCGTTGCCCTGCACCTTGCGGCTTCTGGAATCCTCCATGGTAAAAAGCCGGTCAAAGACACGCTTGGAAAAAGCCTTGTCAATGCCCGGCCCTTTATCCACCACCTCAAGATAGACGTTTTCTTCGTCTGTGTTAAGAAAGATACCCAAATACCGCCCCTCAGAGCCATAGCGGATTACATTGGAGAGCAGATTTGTCAAGATTCTGTGCAGCGCCTCTTTGTTCCCTTGTATATAGACAGCGGTCTCCGGCACATCCACTTCCACCTGAAAGTCCGCTTCCGATAACATTTCATAGAAATCCAAAATGTTTTCCCGACAGAGTTCACAGATATCCAGCCGGGAAAGTTCCAACTCCGTATCGCCCGCCTCCAATTTCGCCAAGGTAAAAAACTGATTAATCAGCTCCATCAGACTCTGGGCCTTCTGCTGCGTCTTTACAAGCATCTCTGGAGAGGCCTCCCCATCTATCCTCATAATTTCCAGATACCCCAATATCACCGTCATAGGCGTTTTCATATCATGGGAGATATTGGAGAGCATTCTCTTGGCCGCCAATTCATAGCGCCGGTAATCCGCTCTCGTCTTCCGCTGCTTTTCCAACAGACGATTGATCTGTGCTGCCAATTCCATGAATTCCTTATTCTCTGTAAAGATCATCAGGCTCTCATCGCCCTCAGCATCCAAAATCTTCTTTAGTTGTATGTGAATCTCCCGCAGTTTTCTCTGGGTGCCGGTTCGAAACGCAAACTGCTGGTAAAGAACAATCCCCAACAAAAATAGAATAAACAGAAACAAAACAAATATGACCATCTTGTCATTCATGCAAACGCCCCTTCTCACACACTGCCAAGTTTATAGCCAATCCCCCAGACCGTAAGAATATACACCGGTTTGCGGGAATCCTCTTCTATCTTATTGCGCAGTCTGCTGATATGCACATTGACGGCATTTTCATCCCCCAGGTAGGCATCGTTCCACACCAGCGAATATATCTGCTCCTTGGTATACACCTTTTTCGGATTCTGCAAAAGGAGCTTCAAAATCTCAAACTCCTTCGCCGTCAGTTCCACCTTCTGTCCCCTCTTAGTGACCGTATAATCCGTCAGGTTCATGGTCAAATCCCCAGCCTTCAATATGACATCCGTGTCAGCACTGGCATTGTCATAATGCATTGTCCTGCGGAGCGCCGCCTTAATCCGTGCCAGAACTTCCACCACGGAGAAAGGCTTGGTAATATAATCGTCCGCCCCCAGCCCCAGTCCTAAGGTCTTATCACTCTCCGTATCTTTGGCAGAGAGAATCATAATGGGAACAAAACTCTTCTGACGGATATGTTCCATCACGCCCATACCGTTTAATTTCGGTATCATCAAATCCAATAAAACCAAATTAAAAGTGTCCTCGTCAAATTTTTGACAGGCCTCCTGGCCGTCAAAAGCGCAGATTACTTCATAATTTTCCATAGAGAGGAAATTTTTTAGCATCTCGCTGATCTCTGCATCATCCTCTACCAGCAATATCCTGTATTGTTCCATAACGAAAGCTTCTCCCCTTTATGAGCGCATAATGATATAAAGTCCCTGTACCATATAGATACAGGGACTCTCTATTACCGCCTTATAAGTATTTCTTCAGCGCGTCTACCTTGTCAAGCTTCTCCCAAGGCAAATCCAAATCGTTACGGCCAAAGTGTCCGTAAGCAGCAGTCTGCTTGTAGATCGGACGGCGCAGGTCGAGCATCTTGATGATGCCGGCCGGTCTTAAATCAAAGTTCGCACGCACGATCTCCACCAGCTTGTCATCGGCAATCTTACCGGTGCCAAAGGTATCTACCATAATAGAAGTAGGCTGTGCCACACCGATGGCATAGGACAGCTGAATCTCACACTTATCAGCAATGCCTGCCGCTACGATGTTCTTCGCCACATAACGTGCCGCATAAGCCGCGGAGCGGTCAACCTTGGTGCAGTCCTTGCCGGAGAAAGCGCCGCCGCCGTGGCGTGCATAGCCGCCGTAGGTATCCACGATAATCTTACGGCCTGTCAGACCTGCATCCCCGTGCGGTCCGCCGATGACAAAACGGCCTGTAGGGTTGATAAAGAATTTCGTCTGGTCATCCAAAAGCTCCTTTGGAAGAACCGGGTCAAACACATATTTCTTGATATCCTCATGAATCTGTTCCTGTGTCACATCCTCGTCATGCTGGGTGGATAATACCACTGCCTCGAGACGAACCGGCTTGCCAGCCTCATCATACTCTACGGATACCTGGCTCTTGCCGTCGGGTCTCAAATATTTCAGAGTGCCGTCCTTACGAACCTTGGTGAGCTGTAAAGCCAGCTTGTGTGCCAAGTCGATGGGGTAAGGCATATACTCTTCTGTCTCGTTGGTGGCATAACCGAACATCATGCCCTGATCGCCGGCGCCTGTGTCAAGATCGTCGTTCTGCTCACCCTTCTTCGCCTCAAGGGCCTTGTCTACGCCCATAGCGATATCGGCAGACTGCTCATCAATTGCTACAAATACAGCGCAGGTATTGCCGTCGAATCCGTACTCAGATTTGGTATATCCAATCTCCTTTACGGTATCACGCACGATTTTCTGCATATCAACATACGCATTGGTGGTGATTTCACCTGTTACCAGCACGAATCCTGTACAAACTGCGGTCTCACATGCCACACGGCTCATGGGGTCTTTCTCCATGCAGGCATCCAGGATGGCGTCGGAGATGGCATCGCAGACTTTGTCGGGATGGCCTTCTGTTACGGATTCTGAAGTAAATAGTCTTTTTTCCATTTT
>CAJUFU010000023.1:0-712 GCA_910585555.1 uncultured Lachnospiraceae bacterium | reverse complement strand
TACACGACGCTCTTCCGATCTTGGTACTTGAAAATTAAAGTAGTCCGCTGATTTCTCACGAAATAAGCGGACCCGACAGTCGATAATCAAATCCTCTTATTGTTCGATCTGTCAATGACAGCATTTCGCTCAGGTTGGCACCTTCCTCGCAAGGGGTTGCCGTGGCTTCATAGATCCTCTGTATCTCCACCACTCTGAATAAGAGAAAACTTACAATATGGAATTTTCATATCTGTAGATACAATACACCCTGACCGTGAATCTGTCAATATGTAAATTTTTCTTTTTTATCGGCCGCCTTTTCCCTGGCTTTCGGAAAATAAAAAACGCCGAATCTCCCCACAGGACATCGACGTTTGTTCTTTGTCATCATCAACCGACTTTCAATCTAAATTTCTGCAGATCCCGCTCCGTGGTCACCAGATCGATCTGGGCGCCCAGACTCTGCAGTTTCAAATGAAAATCCTCATAACCGCGCTCGATATATTTGATATCGTCCACCGTGGTAATCCCGTCCGCCGCAAGACCTGCGATCACCAGCGCGGCGCCGGCACGTAAATCAGGCGCGGTAATATTCGCGCCGGTATACTTGGGCACACCGTCAATAATCGCCGTGTTGCTCTCCACCTTGATATTGGCGCCCATACAGGTAAGCTCGTCCACATATTTGAAACGATTCTCGAAAATACTCTCCGTCACAATGCTGGTTCCG
>CAJUFU010000022.1:17960-43580 GCA_910585555.1 uncultured Lachnospiraceae bacterium | reverse complement strand
ACAGGATAAAATCTGAACATAACACAGAGCTTCTTGACCGCTGGCACCTGTCCGCCGCTAGGGCTGACAGCATCGAGCAGTTTCGAGAAAAAGAGAATATATAGGTTAGTCTCTCATTGTATCAAATGCCTGTCTTGCACGGTCAAGTACAAAGGCAGGCATTTTATTTCCCTTTAATAAGATACTGTGAGATATATTTCCATTTAACGATAGCAACAACCATCGTTGCAATCACTACACTCACTAAAGCCTGCCCAATCAGTCTAAGCAATAGAATTTTCCACGAAATACTTCCCATTTCACCAATGGTACTGCCACCAAACCCCAAAATCAAACAGGCCGCTGTGATTATCATAACTAAATAATCTGCCCACAATGTGTTTCTCTTTCCCATCACTTTATTATAAGCAAGTCTTGCATTACCGGGCAACAGCATCATATACGTTGCCAAAACAGTTGCAAATAGAATTCCTTCAATTCCCCAAAACTGCACCAGAATGAGTGACAGTGCCAGATTGACAATCCCTTCCCTAAAAGAAAACCATTTGCTCTCCTTATACAAACCAGCTCCATTACGGACTATAAATATAATATTAATTGTCATTCTAAGCATCAAATACAGCGCCAACAAAATAACGCAACAATTACTTAACAAAAACTCTTCTCCAATCCAAAGATATATAAAATCATTGATGTTACATACAAATATTACCACTGCGCTAATAGCCGTAGCCATATGAAATGCCAGCAATACTTGAAAGTAACTATACAAATTCTGATCGCCTTGCTTTATCTTCATGCCAATCTTAGTGCAGTAATTTTCATTTATTTTGTTAATAACCTGCTGAAAATAATACATTGTGGAATAGTAGGCATGATAAGGTGTAACCAATGCAATATTGACAACGGATAAAATAATTGTATCAATGTTATTATTCAATAATCCGGTAATCTGATGAAACAGAATATCTTTCGTCATTCCCTCTGGTTCAAAATCAGGGACTGATTCCACCTTATGGACACCCGCACAGAATCTCCGTATGAAAAGGACATAGACCAAACCAATTACAATATTTCCAATACATCCTATCAACAGAACTCCGTACACAGACCATTGGAGTAAACTGATTGCAAAAATCTCCATTGACGTTATAGCAATGTATCCTAAACTATCCACATTATCTACAACATACTTATAATCGTACACGTTCAACAGTGTTTTTGACGCAATACTCACAAAATATGGGATGACAAACCTAAGTCCCAACAAAAATAATATCAGTCCAGCTTTCATAAAAGAAAGGGACACTCGATTCATGATGAAAGGATATATCACTGCTATGGCAAAAAGTACTGCTGTCATCCTTAAGGCAATCTTCTGCATCGACCTTTTTAATCCGGTAAAAAGACCTGCAATTTTCTGAATATCCTTATTGCTGACAGGTTCATATAATTTGAACTGATATGCCGCACCCATACCGCTCTCAAATAGAATTAAATATGTAAAGATCTGACTAGACGTCTGAAATACTGCATTCACCTCACTGCCATAACCGACAATCAGCAGCCTTGTACGTATCGTCAATAATATAACATACACAAAATACATTAGCAGGCTACAGATAATGCCTATATGTCTTTTGATTTCTTTACTCATATTCCTGACTCCATGAAGAACTGTATCTATGAAATCTAAAGTAAAACTGCTTAGTACACATATTATGAATCTATTGTGCTGTATCATTGATATTTATCATATCTATCATTTCTATTTATTGATGTAACTGATAAGTATTTCCTGATTGGTCATGGTAGCATCTCCTGAATATGAGAGAATTATACCATTTCAGATGACCCAAAAACGGATTCAAATAGATTACCAACACGTTTGCGGACTAACACCTTAGTTTTTTATAAAATGAAAATTTATTCATTCCTTCAATCCTCTCATATCTGTTTTCCGAAAAAGCAAATCAGAAAAAGCAATTAGAAAAATATTTTGTGTCACCATATACAAGCCATTTTCCATTATTCCATATAGCGAATATAAAAATAGAATAATTACAAGGACATATTCTTTTCGTACAGCCATATTTTTCAATAAGTATAAATAAGAGATAGAAAAAATCAAAAAGACCAATATTCCGTATCTTAAAAGAATACTGGCATAAGAATTATCAAGCCACAAACGCCCGCTCATACCCACTGATTTAACCTCATCTGCAAACACATATACTTTTTGTCCCCAAAATGAAACCCCATGTATTTGCCATACTTTATGACACCATGAAAATCTTGCCGACATCCAATTATTTAACTGTGAAAGAATCACATATTTATTTACATCTATATAAGAAAAAAGTATACTTAATAAATTTAATAATAGCACACCCACCATTAAACTTTTCATATATAAATCCATATACATCTGTTTTTGATTTTCAATATATTTATAAATAAATAATAGTATTAAAAAAACCATCAAGCTAATATATGCTGTCTGAGAATTAGGAATCTCAATTGTAAATATAACTGCCAAAATTATATATAAGAATCTACGGAAATTCAATTTACCTCTGTTAACATAACAATGACACAATATTAACTGGACAATTCTCAAACCTAACTGATTGGGGTGTGAAAATCCTAATGAATAACGCTGGATATTCCCTCTCATCATTGTGCGGTCTTCAATAATTCCAAAAAACTGCAAAAAAATAATCATCGGAAGCATTATCAATAATATTTTATATGCAGTGTTTATAATCTTATCATATTTGTTATTTTTAGCCGCAACAATAAACATCCATGCTGATAATATCTGTTTACTACCTGATAATATTGTTGCTATGACAATCGGCAAAGTGATTCCTACTATAATAATTACTTCTCTTTTATTATATGTTTGAAAGAATACTATTTGTAGCATTAATAAAGCAAAAATCAACCAATTCACAACATTGTTTACCTTATTAATTTCAACATCAAAAATAGTTTTTAATGTGGTATTAAATAATATTTCTGTACTAAACCACAGGATAAACGTAAATATATATAAATTTTTTAAACTAATCTTTTTTGACATATACAGCCCTTACATATTATCTATTCGAGTAAATCGTATCTATAACTTTATTTTTTGCTATTAACTAAATAATACTTTATGAAAACTGTGATATATGCTAGCCAATATAATTTTAACTTTAAAGCTCTCATAAAAAATTTATACTTTTGACTCAAATATTTACCTGAAGTATCATAAATCGCATCATAATATAAAAGTGATTTAGAAAGACGCTCTATATTTTCCAATTTCTGTCTCAATGTCAACTTACATTTTCTATTTATATAACTTAATTTTATCGTCTCGATTAATAAGCTTATTTTTTTATATTGAATAATTTCTTCTTTATCTACAATATTATCATACTCGTATATTTGTTGTGTTAATGCAGTTATAATATCTTCTGCTGTATGTTCAAAATCTTCAGAATATCTCCTCACTGCAGACTCACTGTTTATTCTATAATAATATAGCGGAATATCAATATATCCTATTTTATTTGCAATACGAAAAACGGAGAGATTAAATACCGTATCTTGCATTCTTTTTAAACCATTCTGAAATCTCACTTCATTTACTATTTCTTTTCTATATAATTTTGACCACGGCACGCCTACATTAGTCTCTCCATTAAGTCCAAATACGTCAATTCCTACCGCCATTTTGACCAAAATATCCTTTTCAGCTAAATCAAGTATTTTTTTACCTTCAAAAAAGTGTTCTTCTCTGATTTTTTCATTTTTTACAGTATAATAACTCCCTATCACTAAATCAATTCTCTCAGATTTGTTAGTCTCCTCCAATAATTCCGCAATCATATTTTCAACAACATAATCATCTCCATCAACAAATGAAACCCAATCCCCCACCGCTTTCGCTAATCCATTATTGCGAGCAACTGAAACGCCCTGATTTTTTTGATGAATCACCTTAATTCTAACATCTTTTATTGCCCATTCATCACATATTTCTGAAGAACCATCCGTAGAACCATCATCAACTAATATAATTTCAATATCACGAAAGGTTTGACCAATCAAACTTTTTATACAAGTATTTAAATATCGCCTTACATTATAAACAGGCACAATAACACTTACTGTACACATAAGTCCATTCTTCCCTTTTTTTCCATCTATTAACGCCTGTTAAGTACCAGACACATTTCAAAATATTTCTGTAAAAATCATAATTACTTTATTCATTTTAACCTCTTAACTATAGCAGGCGATAAAAAATTTTTAAAACCGCAAAATAAGGCAATTTCACCCTAAAGAGCTTCTTCAAAAAGAAAATTTTGCAGGCACTCTCCCTGAAATCCCTGTAAAACCTACTAGGATGAAACAAACAATAAAAAAAGCCATATTCCGGATAAATATTTTTGACTTTCCCATTACGCACACGAAAACCCTCAAATATTTTTAAGGTAAAGTGGCTCGGCTGAACAGCAAAACAATAATAAATACTCTCTATTATATCTGTCGGAATTTCCGTTTCTCTTTTCAGTAACTCATCTTTTTTAATTAGGTTTAAGAAATTCAGTGCGGCAGGCTGTACTGCCTTAATAAATTGCATTTCAGCTCTTCCAAATTCTGTTCCGTTTAATACTGGTACAATACCCTCTTCTGAAGCAGTATATCGCAGAACGCTTCCCGCAGCATTCAAGAAAAGCATTTCAATAATCTCTGCTGTGAACCGCATCACCAAGTTAAAATTTTCATTACATCTCGCATCAAATAGGTAACCGTTCCGTAAAAGCCCTGCATAATAATCATCATCCTTTATATTCCTGACGCCAAGATAGTATCCATACAATTTTGTATCCTTATCTATAATATATTGTTGCAATGCCTTCTGCATGGTCCCTGACCATCCAATATCCACTATGGCAACATTGCCCACAACATCGTTTTCCTTTAAATACGCAACTATATATTCTTCCTGTTGCATAAAAGTATCTCTTCCTAATTCCAAAATAATACGATACAAATCTTCCTTTTTTTCATCCGGCACCTTGGCTATCTTCCAGGCACTATCCAGCCCGGCGCTTAATAATTTTTCATTAAATACTTCTCGATCAAATCCGCAAATATCCGGAATCACATTTACCAGAGGTTCATTAGCAAGAACTTGAAATTTATCAGCCATTTCGTCAAAATCCGCCGCATGTGCAAATTGCGGAACCACCAACGCCTGCCTGGACACATACAAATACGTCTGTTCAATATCACACTGCGGATATAAAGTTTGAAAAGCCTCCTGGATAATCTTACCCTCTCTGCTCAAAAAGAATATTTTATCAATTTTATCAACCCGAATCCTCTCAAATAACCACTTGCAATAACCAAACAGCATCGGTCCCAATATCTCATAGCCAATGGACATTGCATCATTATAATCACTGGAAGCATGATTATTTAAAAAGCTATACAGTCTCTCATATAGAAATTGATTCTCTACTCTCCTATCTTTTTTTTTCCAAAATTTTAAAGAACTCTCCTGTCCATCAATCAACAAAGCCGAGAATCCTTTTTTCTTCGGAACTACATAATCACCTTTTACATTGTCGCCAATATGCAGTATTCTGCCTTTACAGGCGGCATAATCCTTTTGAATAACCTCATAAATACTTCCTCTGGATTTACACAATCCATAAGATGAAGACAAATATAATTTCTCGTATGTATCATAACCACATTTATGTAGTATTTTCCGTATTGTTTCTTCATCCAAATACATATCTGAAGTAATGATAATCTTTTTTCCATCCCGCAGAGCCTTTTCGTACACCGCTTTCATTTTGGGGCTTGGTGTACAGACTGCTATTTCTGTTTGCCTTTCTATTTGTTTCAATCTATTTTTCCACTCTTCCGGAATTTCATGTAAGAATGAAAATATATCATCCAATGATATTTCCTCTTTGTCCGTATGTTTTCTCGCCCTATCTTCTGCCTCCGTCCTGTATCTTGGATATGCAGGTATTTCTGTCCCAGTCTGTTCCAAAAACTCTTTTTGGACAAGCCGGTGCACATGCTCAGGCAAAGCAACATTTCTTTTTACCAATGTATCAAATATATCAAAGGAAATAACTTCAGCCCGATTAAAAGCACGCTCCAAATTTTGTTCCGAAATCACTCCCATTACTTTGCCACAGCAATACTTAATATGCGCTTTGATATTTGTCTTTTTTTCTGTCTGTCCGAACAAGTTTTATTCACACCCTATCATTTCTATATCAGGCTTAAAGTGCAGTCCATCTCGAAATCCCCTGTATAAAACCTTGATCTTGTCCAACCTGCCGCCCTTAGAATTCAACACAATATTTACCAGCGTATATATATCCTTTAAAATAATATACATCCATCCAGCGCATCCATACTGCCTGTAACAATGCACATCATTGCGGTAAAAATACCGATATCTGTCAATTCTTGCTATATCATCCGTTGCAAAATTTACCCTTGTGTGAATTTTCATGGCATGGACCACTCTGCTGGACGGAACCATATAGCAGGGATATTTTGCCGAAATCCGGCCGGTATATTCATAATCATCTGTCCAGATAAAATATTCGCCGATTGGCAGCCCGACTTCCTTAATCACATCTGCTTTAACCAGCAAAGATACAAAAGAACTCATTTTAACCAAGAAATACTTCTTATGGTATTCCTTCTCTCCGACACGCATAAAAATATTCCTTTTGGGAATATTTCTGCGGCAAATACTTCCGTCTGTCCAATATGCCGCACTGGATAGAAAGCCCCATTTTCCATTCAATTCCCTGTCTGTCTTAAATAGTTCATATAATGCAGTTTTTTCAGGCAATGTGTCATCATCCATTATCCATACATATTGATAGCCCAAAAGCACTGCCTTTTTTACCCCATATTGAAAACCGCCGGCTCCCCCTAAGTTTTCACCTGTATTTACGTAAATCACTTCCGGCACATTATATTGATGCAGTACCATTTCCTGTGTGCCATCTGTACTGGCATTGTCAACTATAATCACATCGCAGGACACATGTTCCTGCCTCAACAACCTGTCAATACACTGCCTTAACAATTCCTTCCTGTTGTGTGTTACAACTACTGCAATGGTTTTATTCTTCATTCCTTTTTCAGTATGCCCCTCCCCTGTCAAACACAACCGGAATCGTCTTCACAATAATCTTCATATCTGTCCACAAACTCATATCCTCTATGTAATCCAAATCCAGTTCCACCCAATCTTCCCACTGAATATTGGCTCTTCCCCCAATCTGCCAATAGCAGGTCAGGCCCGGCTGCACCACAAGTCTCTGCCTCTCATACGGATTACACTCCTCCATCTGAAAAAGCAGAATCGGTCTGGGTCCGACTATGCTCATTTCTCCCTTGATGACATTGAGAAGCTGCGGCAATTCATCAATGGAAAACTTTCTGATGACCTTCCCCACCTTCGTAATCCGCGGGTCATTCTTGATTTTAAAAGCATGGCCCGTCTGCTCGTTATCTTTTAACATTTCCGACAATTTCATATCCGCGTCAACGTGCATACTCCGGAATTTGTATATCTTGAAAGGCTTCATGTCCTTTCCAGCTCTTATCTGGCTGAAAAATACCGGTCCTTTGTCCTCCATCCTGATTGCAATCGCAGTGATCAAAAAAATCGGTGAGAGACAGACCAATGCCGTAACCGACAACAGAATGTCCATCCCCCTTTTTATTTTCAGGTAAACAGGACTTTTTCTGCCGTATACTTCCTGCATACAATATCTATCAACCTTCTTTTGTCCAATCCAAGATGTCATTTTTTCGGTAGTATTGATGTCCGACATAATATTTTCGCTCATTTTCACTCCAAAACCTGTTTACCCGAACGTACTGCCGCTTAAGCGGCAGTACGTGAATCATTGCAGCTCTTCACTCAGATACTTTGACTGCTGGCACCTCAATGAACGCCAGGGTTCCAAGGGATGTCATATCGACTACAATATGGTCTTCTCTGATTTCTGTAACGGTAAGCTCCATCCACTGCCCGTTTATCAACTGATAAACTTTGATATTTTGTCCCAGCTTAACACCTTTCAAATAAAAGTTTACTGTGGCCGTATTGAAACCGGTAACAGACGCGTTGATCTGTGCCACATTCAACACTATTCCGCCCAAAGCTGTTGCCTGCACTTTCGCCAGATTCACACTTTCAGCAGTGGGCTTGGCAACAGTGAAGGTCTGGTTGCTGGGTACGCCGTTTATGATAACACGGCCGCCCTGCCCAAGCGCCGCCACCGAATCAAGCCCGGGAATTGCCGTCACGGCATTATTCAGATATTCCCCTATGGTCTTATTCTCATCCGCCGCCGCCCTTGCTATGCTCTCTGAAACAGAAGAGGCTGTGATTGCGGAGACTTCTACAACAGACGAAGAGGATGCCGTGCTGTAGGAATCCGCCGTTGGGCTGGTTGCCGCCAAGACGGGCATGGATACCGTCATAGCTCCCGCAAGTGTCAATGCTAACATTTTTTTCATTATAAATTCCTCCTTTTTCTATATCCTTAAATAGAAAATTCTATTCGGCAACGATTCGATCAATAGTTCCCGCCTCGTCCTGTGTCAGGATTGCAAGAACAACAAACTGCTTGTCAGCATCCTCTTGAAGCTGTGTGGTCAGGGTAATCAGGAAATGGTAAGGCGTGATACCTTCCCAGCCCTCACGCCGGTTCATGGTCATATCCCTGATGCTGTACAGATCATCTATAAACTGCTCGCAGCCTTCTAAATATGTAAAATCATAACTGCGTAACAGGCTTGTATTCTCTCTTTCATAAGCGGCAATTATCTCATAAGTCAAAGCATTGCCATCCAGATACAGATATAAATTCTCATGTTCGTCAAAAAAGTCCGAATCCGCAAACCGGTATATCCCAGCGAATGGCCCGTTCTCTTCTTTCCCTGCCTTACCGTGCAGCACCGTATTGAAATCACACATACTGGCCAGATTAGCGAGTTCTATGTAAACAGCCCCGTTCTCATCTTCCTGCCCGAAAACATCATGGTTCTCATAAAAATCATCCCCCTGCGTACTTTGCAGCACCGGGCAGTCTATCTGGGTTCCCGGTATGTAAATCCAGGCAAAAATATCCGGATTCTCCTCCTGCAGAGCCCCAAAGTCTATCTGTGCATCCGCCCCGCTCTCACCGGCGATTCCCGCTGTCTGCAGCGCTTCTTCGGGTTCCCCGCCCTCACGGCCTTCCGCAGGTCCCTCCGTGTTCTCTGCGGTCTGTCTTACGGTATCTGTGTCTTCCTGCAGCACTGCTTCATCGGTTTTGCCGCATCCCGTCAGCATCCACGCCGCCCATAGGAAAAACAGGATATTCCTTATGTATTTTTTTCCCCCTCTACTGAACCTTTTCATAGAATACTTCCAATATCATCTCAAACATAGCATCCTCATCCGGGTAGAATTCCTCGTACTGTTCCCCCATCACAGTCTCCCCTGGTAGCGTATAAAAGCCCTCCGCATCATATGAATACTCTGCCAGAATCGGCGCCAGATAAGCCACTTCATCCAGAGAAACATCCGTAATCATCTGGGGTTTCACTGCCTGGTATAAATCTATGGCAACGGAAGGCTCTTTATGTACTGCCTGTTTTGCCACATCAATAAAGCCAGTCAAATACTGTTTCTGCCTGTCCAGCCGCATATCTGCGGAACCAAAGGTGTCCGTATCCCTGTACTTTACGTACCAGAAGGCATTTTCTCCCATCAGATGCAGGGTGCGTCCTTCTACAAACTCCTCGTTAAACCCGGCCAAATCCTCGGGAATCGTCACATCGACGCCTCCCACCACGTCATTGATCGTGGAGATGGCACTCATATTAACCGCCGCATATCCATGGATAGGCAATTGATAAAAAAGGTTTCCCACCGCCTTTTCCTGGTATTCGCAGCTTCTTTCCATACCATCGCCAAAGCCGTGTTGAATGGCAATCTGCGCTTTGACTGTAGATTCATATTCCCCGTTATTATCATAAATATCAACATCCGTCATGGTGTTTCTGTTGATAGCTACTACCCTGATACTCTTGTCTTTCGGATTTAAAACCACCAGAAACAAGGCATCCGCCTGTCCGCCGTCAGTTCCTCCCTCCGCCTCTTTTACATCCTCCAATTTATCAATGCCCATAATCAGGAAAGTCAGAATCTCCTCATTGTATGCGTAGACGGCATCCTGGTATTTGACCCATCCCTCCTGCCATTTCTCATGCTCTTCTTCCGTAAGAATTTCTTCTTCCCTGACAGACTGCAATACCGGCTGTAAGGTAACAGGTCTATGGTACAAGCGATGTTTTCCGATTGCTCTGACAGCCATGGAGCCTCCCAATAACAGCCCCAAAACCGCAAAGATGAGGCAGACAGCTATAAGCCGCTTTGGTTTACCGTTTTTTTTTCCGTTTTTAACACCCGGGCCTCATTCTCCGGCTGTTTCGCCCTTCCTGCCCTTTCTCCCGCTATGGGCCTTTCCTGTTTTGGCCCAAGAGACGGGAGGGTATCCGTATCATAACCATATTTGCCGTAATACTTGCCATAGTATTTACCATAATATCTGCCGTAATAGCCATAATAGCCCTTACCGCTCAAGTCTACCTTATTTAAGACCACTCCCAAAATACGGCTTCCGGATTTATCCAGCTGTTCTTTCACTCTCTGCACAAAACGATAACTGATGGCATTGTTCTCCACCACCAACACTGTACCGTCACAGCGCTTCGCCACCACAGCGGCATCGATCACACTGCCAAGGGGCGGCGTATCTATAATGATATAGTCAAATGCCGTCCGCATCACATTCAACATGTCGCCAAATCTCTCACTCCTGAGAAGTTCGCTGGGATTGGGCGACACCGGCCCGGAAAAAATAATATAAAACCGCGGAATATTCGTCTGGCACATGGCATCTGTATACTTATATTTCCCGATCAGGCAATGACTCAGCCCATATTTAACTGCACCGGTCTTGTATCTGCCCACCAACACGGATTTTCTCAAATCCGCATCAATCAAGAGTGTCCTGTTACCCGCCTCAGCAAAAGACCTGGCCAATTCCATGGCAACACTTGTCTTGCCTTCGTGAGGCGTACAGCTGGTCACCACAATAACCTTCACATCACTGCCGCAAAACTCCACATTGCTGCGCAGCGTCTTAAAAGCTTCCTTTGTATGAAAATCTGCCCGTTGATCCAAATGCAATTTAACTTCCTGCATGTTTACTTCCTCTTACTCTTCTGTCTGCCATCGTTTTCGTCCGGCGTAACCGGTATCAGGGCCAATGTGCTCAACCCAAGATATCTTTCCACATCCTCCGATGATTTGATCGTATCATCCAGCAGATAATGTATCAAAATCACCGCACAGACCAAAAATACGCCAAGTATACCGCCGACCGCCGTCCATTTTATCACACTTGGTCCTGCCTTGGTGGTGGGCAGGTTGGCCTCTTCCACTACATTGACCGCATCAATATCCATCACATTCTGAATATGCTCCCCCGCCACTTCCCTGATACAGTTGGCAATATTCTGTGCCTGCTTTGGGTCGGTATCTGTCACGGTGATGGACACAATCCGCGTGTCCGTGGGGGTGGTCACGCTGACTTTTTTCAGCAGTTCCTTATACTCCATCTCAGGCAGAGGAATCTGTCCAATCACTGTCTCCAATACATAGCGGCTGTTGATCAGTTCTGCATAGTCTTTGGTCAGCTGCGTGCCCATCTGCACATCGCTGTAGGTAACCGTTGTGTTCTCTGACTTATTTAATATGTAAATCTTGGTGGTGGATTCATAGGTAGGTGTCAGCACAAACTTACTGACCACAAAACCAATCACTGCCGCCAGCACCCCTGTTCCCAGGATAATCCAAAATCTGCTCAACAGAATATTGATTATCTCCAGCAAGTCTACCTCAATGACATCATTTTCCCTGTGGTTTTCCATGTTAATTTTCTTCCCGATTCCTTATATATTCACCGCGCAGCACACACATCGGATTATCGTAAAACAATCTTTTTGCGCTGCTTTCTCCGTATTTTTTTCCAATATATTGCGCACATTGGGAAAGGCACGGATTCCTCTTGTAAAGATCATGGGCGTCTGTCGCAATGAAATGGACCAGGTCCTCTTTCAACATTTTCCTGGTTAAAAACTTCGTGCCGCTCCCATATTTTCCCATGATACTGCCTGCATTCACCTGTATGAAACAGCCCATATCCGTCAATTCTATAATCCCGTTCGTTTTACAACATACATTTCTATATCTTTCTGTATGCGCTGCAATCGGATAATATCCTCCCGAAAGCAATGCGTAGATTCCGTTTCTTATATAATCATAATCAGCCAGAGGGTCAAATTCAACAAGCACATATTGGGAATCCGCCAGCGTTTCTACCGCCCCCTGGTCGAGCTCTTCTGCCAGGCCGCCGCGATAATACAGTTCGCTTCCCGTATACAGTTTTATCGCAAGCCCTTCCTGACACAGGCGCTTTTGTAACTGATCGACCCTGGCCCGCATTCCGGTATGGTCTATCTTGGTGTGCCAAGGCTTATTATGGGGCGTGAGAATCATCTGTGAGATTCCGTCCGCCTCTGCCATACGAAGCATTTCCAGACTTGTCTCCAGACTGTCCGCCCCGTCATCTATCCCTGGCAGAATATGACAATGAATATCAATATATGTTTCCATTTGCCTCCCATACGGATTCTGTCAAAATCACATTGTAATGACACTCCCCTTATAATGCGAATGAGGAATGCCAAAAGTTTCATGGCGGTCATAAAAAGATAAAAGCCGGAATAAAAATGTCCGACTTCCTTGTCATCAATTATCTTTAAAACATGACAATGAATCTTATCATGCTCTTAATATTAGCCGCTTGCTCGTCATCATAGCACCTACAAAATTTACTATATCATTACTGACATGTTTTTACAAGAAAATTTTCTCTATAATCTCCATGTGTAGAATTTTATATCAAAAAAAAGACAGCATCAGCCGCCAAGTGTTCCTCCGGGATATGCAATGTGTGAACCGAGACACTGGCGATACGTTTCCGTACTCCTCCCAGAACTGATGTTGTCTTTTCTATTCTATTATATTCCTCTTCCGGCATCTTAGCAACCGCTTATACAGATATCA
Organism: uncultured Lachnospiraceae bacterium; assembly: GCA_910585555.1. Lineage (GTDB taxonomy): Bacteria > Bacillota > Clostridia > Lachnospirales > Lachnospiraceae > UBA3282. Next base: position 30,343 of record CAJUFU010000022.1, on the reverse strand, counting down.
GACACGGTGGACCCCCAGACGAAGTAAACTGCCCTCATAGGTCTATAGGTATAGGTACTTGAATCATAGGTTTTTATCGTTTTAAGGGGTAGAGGCTGCTTCGTCACATGTCCGGGTCATTAGTCCATGTGATTACTTCGCCAAGGTTAAGCGCAGTACACACTCGAAATGGAGGCCCGCCGTGTCTGACAATCACATTATAACTGAAAAACCCCAAAAAATGTGACTCTTGGAATGAATCGCACTTTTTGAGGTATGGTTTGTCCCTATAAGATTTACATAATTTATTGTCTTTTTAAAACAGTTGTGTTTTTTCATTGACATCCACCGGATTCACATGTACCATGATGTGTTTTACCTTGGGAAAATTCTTTTCGATGGAATCATGAACTCTTTCTGCTATGCCATGGGCGGAGCGCAAAGTAGTGCTGCCGTCCGCACAGATTTCTATATCTACGTAAATCTTATTGCCAAAGACACGGGTATGCAGAAGGTCTACACCCAGCACGCCCTTCTGGTCCAAGGCGCACTGTTCCAGCTCTTTCTCCGTCTGCTCGTCACAGGCTTTATCCACCATCTTATCCACCGCATCCATGAAGATCTCGTAAGCCGCCTTCTCTATAAAGAAGCAGATTACCACACTGGCTATGGGGTCTAAAATAGGGTATCCAAGCCTGGCCCCGCCAATACCGATCAGGGCTCCCACAGAGGAGAGCGCATCCGAACGATGATGCCAGGCATCCGCCATCAGAGCGCTGGAATCAATCCGCTTGGCGGAAGCCCTGGTATATTGGTACATTCCCTCCTTGACCAGAATAGAGACAACGGCCGCCACAAGCGCCAGCACACCGGGCACCGCCAATGCGGCCGTATCACCGCCCACTATCTTTTTGGCCGCCGATGCCCCTATTCCCAGGCCGGTAGCCGCAAGAATCGTAGAAAGCACAATTGCCGCCACACATTCCAGGCGCTCATGCCCATAAGGATGGTCTTTGTCTGACGCCCTTCTGGATATCCTGATTCCGAGCATGACCACGATGGTACTGAACACATCGGAAGCCGAATGAATGGCATCGGAAATCATGGCACCGGAATGTGCCGCCACGCCGGCTGCCAGCTTAAAAACAGTCAGCACAAAGTTTGCCACAATACTGACGGTAGACACCCGCATGGCAGTCTTCTCAAAATCCTGTTCTACTTCCATAATCTTTCTATCATCTTCCTTTGCTTTATATTTCTATACATTAATATGCGCTTTCACACCCAGAAGGTCTTTGTTTTCTTCCAAAATGGGCTTTACGACCTCCTCCAGGAACTTCTCCACCTGCAAAGGCGCGCGCCCTACATATTTGGCCGGGTCCATGGTCTTTTCCAAATCCTCGATACTCATGTTGAAGGCCGGGTCATTGGCGATCAGTTCCAGTAAGTTATTCTCTCTGCCTTCCCGCTTCACATTGGCTCCGGCAATCATGGACAGTTCTCTGATTTTCTCATGCAGTTCCTGTCTGTTGCCGCCCATCTTGACGGCATCCATCATAATATTCTCGGTGGCCATAAAAGGCAGTTCACTCATCAGACGCTTGGTGATGACCTTGTCGTATACCACCAGTCCGTCCACCACGTTCAGACACAAGTCCAGGATGCCGTCCACCGCTAAGAACGCCTCCGGAATGGAAAGTCTCTTATTGGCGGAATCATCCAGGGTCCGTTCAAACCACTGGGTGGCTGAGGTAATCGCCGGATTAAGGGCGTCCACCATCACGAACCGGGACAAGGAAGCGATACGTTCACTTCGCATGGGGTTTCTCTTATAGGCCATGGCGGAAGACCCGATCTGGCTCTTCTCAAAAGGCTCTTCCACTTCTTTCAAGTGCTGCAAAAGGCGGATATCATTGGACATCTTATGGGCAGAAGCCGCTATGCCTGCCAACACATTACAGATTCTGGTATCCACCTTGCGAGAGTAGGTCTGCCCGGATACGGGATAACATTTCTCAAATCCCATCTTCTTTGCTATCATGGGGTCGATCTTATCTATGGTCGCCTGGTCGCCGTCAAACAGTTCCAGGAAAGATGCCTGAGTTCCGGTAGTCCCCTTTGAACCCAGCAGTTTCATTGTGGACAATACATACTCAAGGTCTTCCAAATCCAGACAGAACTCCTGGGCCCAAAGGGTGGCACGCTTGCCTACCGTGGTCGGTTGTGCCGGCTGGAAATGGGTAAAGGCCAGCGTTGGCAGATTCTTATAAGTATCCGCAAACTTTGCAAGCTCGGCAATCACATTCACCAGCTTTTTCTTAACCAGTCTCAGCGCATCCCGCATCACGATAATATCCGTGTTATCTCCCACATAACAAGAAGTAGCCCCCAGATGGATGATGCCTGCCGCTTTGGGGCACTGCTTTCCGTAAGCATACACATGACTCATCACGTCGTGCCGTACTTCCTTTTCTCTGGCTTTGGCCACGTCGTAATTGATATCCTCTGCATGGGCCCTAAGCTCATCAATCTGCTCCTGGGTGATTACCGGCTGACCATTCTGGCTAAGTCCCAGCTCCATCTCTGTCTCCGCCAGGGCAATCCACAATCTCCTCCAGGTTCTGAACTTCATATCCGGGGAAAAGATATACTGCATCTCTCCGCTGGCATAACGCTCTGATAAAGGGCTTACATATTTATCTGTATTCATCCTTTCGTCCTTTCTGTTTTTCTATCATGCTATTATTTCAGAGAATGCCCGTTCACAGGGTATCTCAAAACGCTACTGGTCGTACTCTCCGCGGATATCCTCCGCAGGCGGTTCCATGGGATACTTCCCTGTAAAACATCCCACACAGATAGACCGGCCGCCGGCCAGTTCAGGAAGCCGTTCCAGCCTCAGATATCCCAGGGTATCCGCACCGATTATCTGCCTTACCTCATCCACTGTACGCTCATAAGCAATCAACTGCTCTTTCGAGGGTACATCGGTGCCAAAATAACAGGGATACAGAAATGGCGGCGAACTGACCCGCATATGGACTTCCTTCGCTCCCGCCTCCCTGAGCATCCTCACGATACGGTCCGAGGTAGTCCCCCGCACAATGGAATCGTCAATCATGACAATACGCTTTCCCGCCACCGCCTCTCTTATGGGATTCAATTTCACCTGCACGCTGCTCTCCCGGCTCTTCTGCCTTGGTTTGATAAAAGTCCTGCCCACATAGGCATTTTTCACAAAGGCCTGCCCATAGGGGATGCCGGATTCCATAGAATAGCCAAGCGCCGCACAATTGCCGGACTCCGGCACGCCCACCACCAGATCTGCTTCCACAGGGGAATCCATGGCCAGAAAACGTCCCGCCCGAATCCGGGATTCATAGACACTCACACCGTCAATCCGGCTGTCGGGCCTGGCAAAATAAATATACTCAAAGACGCATCTTCCCTGGCACTGGGGGCTAAGGCACATACACCGGTCTGAGATTATCCCCTTTTCCGGCGAAATGCTTACAATCTCTCCCGGCTCCACATCCCGTACAAACTCTGCGCCGATGGTATCCAGCGCACAGGTCTCGGAGGCCAGAATATAAGCATTGTCGCGCCTGCCGATACAAAGCGGCTTAAACCCATAAGGGTCCCTGGCGCCGATCAGCTTCCGGGGCGACATGACAATCAGGGAATAAGCGCCTTTTATCTTCTTCATGGCGCGTCCCACGGCTTCCTCCACCGAACTGCTCTTTAAACGCTCCCTGGCAATATGATAAGCAATCACCTCGGAATCAATGGTGGTCTGGAAAATGGCGCCGGAATATTCCAATTCCCTTCTAAGCTGCAGCGCATTGATCAGGTTACCGTTGTGGGCAAGTCCCAGCGTTCCTTTTACATAATTGAGTACCAGAGGCTGTGCATTTTCCCTGGTACTGCTACCCGCGGTAGAATACCGCACATGGCCCACGCCGATATCTCCTTTTAATTTTTCCAACGTATCCGGCGTAAAATTCTCATTGAGAAGCCCCATTTCCTTGGCGCTTAAGACCTTTCCCTTGGGTCCTCTCGTATCGCTGACCGCGATGCCGCAGCTCTCCTGTCCTCTGTGCTGCAGGGCGAACAGTCCATAGTAGATCGTGGAAGCCACATCGGCGCCGTCAAAATCATAGATACCGAAGACACCGCACTCCTCAGAAAGTTTATCTGTCTGTTGCATATTCAATTAACCCTTCCTTATATTTGGATTTCCGCCGTCTCTCCACAGATGACAGATTACCGCCCCTATACTCCCTTAGTATTGTTTATCCGCTAAATTTCGCTTCGTACTCCTCCACCGTCTTCATAATCTCTTTTGCGTACTGTGGATACTGCTCCACCAATTCCTTAATCTCTTTCTGGGAAGAACCCGCCACCACTTCCTTATTATAATCCATCCGCCTTCGCAGCGACTGTCGTCTGATAATCAGATTATGACGAATTTCCACCATTTCTTTGTGATCTAAGATAGCCTCTGTCTGATGCAGCCAGATAGCCGGATCCTGAATCTGATAGCATTTTAAGATATTTAACAACTCCTGCTGGCAGTAGTCCAGATCAAGCTCCGCCCGCCTGAACTTCTCCCGCTCCTCCTTCTCAATCTTATAATTCTCCCACATCTTCATCAGCTCTTCGGCGCTCTTGACCCCATATTTCATATAGAGATATTCCAACAGATTCGTATTATTCACATAGCGTATCTTCACCTTATTCTGCAGGAGTATGATCTTATTAATCCCGGTCTCCACCCGACGCAGCTCCTTCCTGGCATCCACATGTCTGACATAAACGATGGTGATCACCAACGCCGCCGCACCCGCCGCCAGATAATACCCCATCTGGGTATCCATATCCAGGAAAAACTGCAACAGTGTAAGAAGCAGGATGCAGAGTCCCAGCGCAACCACACAGATGACCGCCATGCCTTTGGTATCCGCAATAATCCGCATAACCTCATTCTTGCGGTACAGATAGGCATGTTTTTCGCCGTCCAGACGATTCAAATCCTTGCGGACTAAATCCTGATACTCTTCCGCCTCGGTAATCTTACGGTATCCTTCCTCCACCTGATCTTCCATACGCTCTATCATGCGGTATTTCTCGTCTGTAATCCGGCGGGGACGCCCCATGAAGTCCGCCTTACTGTCCTGTAAAAGAGAGACCCGCTTGGCACAATCTTTAAGTTGTTCGCTCTCCTCCGGCGGCAGCGCCTCAATCTCTTCCATATCTTTCAGATAGGAGGTCACCATATTATACTCAAATGTGAGATTTTCCAGCTCCTTTGTGGCATCAGCCATCTTTTCCAGACAGGTCCTCACATAATCATTTCTTTGTTCCTGATTGGTATAGTCTATCTGCCTTTCGTCATCCTCTATCTCCCAGGCATCCTCTTCAAAATCCTCATAGGAATCTCTACGAAACCTCGCCAGTAATTTCTTAATAAATCCCATTGCTGTCTCCCATCATTTCCCTTAATCTTACACAGTGTATTCCCGATATTTCTCTTTCAGTTCTGCCGTCAGCCGCTCAATCTCATCGTAGTAAGGTGCGGTGTTGCCAAAAATGCCGCTGCCCTCCTCTTTGAACACCTGCAGCGTCACCAGCATACGGTTTTCGTCTGACCCCTCAAAGGCCCCTGCTGCCCGTTCCATCATACGCTCCACCTTAAGGGACGCATCATGATACTCCGGATGCTCGGCAATGTACTCAATATATTCCTTATCCGGATGGTTCATCCGCTGGGAAGCCAGATATAAAAGCAGACTCTCCTGCCTGCCGTCTATCTCGTATGATTTTATAAACCACTGTGCCGCCCGCTCATACATAAACATTCCCGCACAGGCCGCCCCCATATTATGATAAATCTTAGCCTGCAGAAGCCTGTCCTCATCGGAAAGCTTTGTAAGCAGGGTGTAATACTGCTCCATGGCCGCAAAATACCGTTTCTCTTTCAACAGATAATCCGCCTTTGCCTTATGTCTCTCATAAGGACTTAACCCTTCATTGCTGCGTACAATCTCTTCCGTCCGGGCGATGGCCTCCGGAGAGTAGAGGCATACATACTCTAATATTGTGCCCACATAAGCTGCTGTGGAACCTTTTTGATTCAAAAGTGCATAGAGAGCGTGCGCTAAATCGCTTAAGCCGCACTCCTCATCCAGCCAGCGAACCATATCCCGCTGCATAATCTCCTGGTCCAGCATTTCCGCCTTATCCACCAGAATATAGCATAGCTCTTCCACCGAATATAGGTTTACATAAAATCTATCTATATAGTAAGGATGCTCCGCACATCTACCGGTCCCCAGAATCATATGACTCATACGCTCCATCATCCTTTCCTTGTAAGATCAGGATACCTGAAAGGAGTTCTCCCACACCTGTCCGTTTGCCGCAAACAGTTCTCCGAACCCCAAATCTGTCACCTTGACCTGCACCGTATCTGCTGAACTCATATACACTTCCAGCGCATATCTGGTAAAAGGCGCTCCCGTTTCCCTGACGCCTGTAAGCGTTATCTCCTTTGTCTCCGCATTCTTGCCCGTAAGCGGCGTGACAATAAATTCCAGTTTCTTCACATCACCTAGAAGGAACTCGCACTCCCTGTGTATCTCATACCAATTCTCACCGGCATCTAAGAGTGCCAGGTAAGACTCCTTGCCCTGCCGCATCACCTGCATCCCTATGTTGGACTTAAGCTTATCCTTCCCCAAAAAGACATGGCTTTGTCCCGCCTCACTGGGCGCAAGCTTCTCCAAAATACCATAGACAGCGCCTCTGCTAAAAAGATTATTTCCCTGAAAAACCCGCCGGCTGTGACACAAGAACTGTAAAGAACGCTCATGCCAGTCCTCTCTGAACCCATCCCCCAGAAGGTAAACCCCGGAGACAATACGCCCTTCGCACATCTTCTCTACAATCCCCAGAAACCGCTCGTCCGCCAGCCGAAAGGCGTCCCTCTTCACCTGCTCTTCTTCCTCTTCCTCCGGAACCACCACCGTCTCATATATCTGCTCCTCAATCAGCGCCACAATCGGCGTAGTCCGCTTGTTGCACTCCATGCGGTAAGTCTTGAGACGTCTGCCGTCATGTTCGCAGGCAATGACCTGATAAGTCCACAATTCCGGCGGCTGATGCAGTATAAAGGAATAAAAGCTCTCGGTATGGCTCTGAAAATAAATATGAGGCGTCTTCAGATTCAAATTGGCCGCCGCCTGTGCCAGAATCTCCACCATGCGGTCGTCCAGCTCATCCACCGTAAACATGATAGCCGCAATATTTTCAATAGAGGAAATCAGATTCATCAAAGTCAGGCTCCGCCGCATAAAGAGCGTGACCAGCGCCACCGGGTCATAACTCTCCCCATCCAGGGTAATCTTTTCCCCTTTTCTCGCCGCAGACAACAGATTTCCCACAAGAAACATGTCTTCCTCTTCGCTGTTCTTGATCGCATCCTTGCCATAGTACCACTGGTTGACTCCTTTTCGTTTACATAACACTGTCGGTATGTTGTACTGTTTCGTACCCACTACCGTGGCCACCGTATCCACATCCTCACTGCCATAGACACAATAGCTGATCTGGGCATACTGTTCCCCCAGATCATAGCCTGCCAGCACATTTCCCTTATGTAGTTTACCCTCCTCTTTGCGCTCTAAGAACATGATTCCTGCCCTTTTTCCATCTATATGTATTATCGAATTAACATAAACATCTGTTCCACCATGTGTTCCTGCCTGTAATATTCCAAAAGCAGTTTATCCACGGTGTCATAGTCCTGTAACGTCTTGCCAATCATAATATCATTGAGCATCGAAAACCGGCTCTCGATATTTTCCTGTCCGATGTCACTCTTATTAATGGTGCCGCTCTTGGTCAGCTGCTCTCCATTTTCCGTCTCCTCCGTAATATAATACTGCAGTCTCTCCCCAAAAAACAGTACAAATTCTTTGACACAGATGCCGCCGAACATATCCCGCATCTCTTCTTTGCAGTATTCTTCCTCTCCTTCTCCTTCACTTTGAATCACATAGTGAATGACCGCCCTTCCACCTGGACTGACCCGGTACTCCACCATAGTCTTGTCCAGAAAAGCATCCATCTGCGGCAGATAGCCCTGGTACTCTTTGTAGAGCGGCAGTACAATCTGTTGGTCCAACAGATCTTGTAGAAATTCCGTACACACCCGTTTGATGAGACTCGTCTGTTCCTGACGGTTTTCTGCATAGTAGCGCAGACAGGCAATCTTACAGACAATATGAAGCGGTGCTTTTTCAAGATACAACTGCACCACGCTCTCAAAGACATAGGCTTCCGTAATCTGTTCCCCGATCGCATAATCATAACAACACTGGGAGAGGAACGCTGACCTGAGACGTTCATTCCCGCCGCTTTTATTATAAGAACGGAAGATTTCAATCTTTTCTCCCACATGAGCGCCTGTATAGAGCATCTGTACAATCATGCGCTCACACAGACCGTAGGCATCTACGCCGAAAGCCTCCGCCGTCCGCCACACGTCCCGCATATCCTTGATGCTGCCATTAAAATAGCGCACAAGGTACTTTAGTATATTATCGTCATACTTCCCCTTCTCCATCACATAAAAGAGCACGCCCCTCATCAAAGGCTCGTCCTCAATCTCCAGAAGATCTAACAGTCTGCTGCACAGTTTCAAGAGCGTCTTGGCATCCATCCGATAGGGCCCATAGCGGCATACCCACTCATAGGCTTCTTCATACATGCCCCGATTCACCATACAGCGCACGACCTCTCCCCGGTCTTTGGGCAGTATCTCTTCCGGACGCAGGGCAAGTAGATAATCGTCCAGTTCCCGCATCCTGTCCTTTTCATAATAGAAATCGACCAACATCCTGCGGATTTTCTGTCTGGTATCCTCCTCAATCCGGTCTGACTGCGCTAACAGCGCAAATAAATCCACATTGTCATCCTGCAAGGTAAAGGTATTTTGATACTCATAACACATGTAAATCGCATACCCCAGGTGATCGCGCACAAAAGGCGCAATCATCAGCGCCAGTCTGACCGGATTAAACAGTGCTTCCATCCGATATGGCACGCTCACCGTATAGCGGTTGCCTTCCCCGTCCCCTAAGAGAACCTTGCAGTCAGAATCATAGATTGGCACAAACGCCCTGCCATTTGTAAGGGGATAAGTCTTTTCATCCACCCGGTAAGGATAAGTTAAGACCACCTCCTTGACCCGGTCAGAATCCACCCGTATCTCCCGCATAAAGAGAATGGACGAAAGGGCCTCCGCGCTCTTTTCATCAATCATGGGCAGACTGATGATATGACGGTAAAGATAAGCAAGGTCCTTATTCACTCTGCCCCGGCTCATCTGCTCTACCACAAAACGTTCCATGGCCGCCGTATAGTTTACATAAATATCCGGCATCTCCTCCCTGTGCCTGTGTACATAGGCATAAAGATAGGCCGTAATCTCATAATGCAGATCGCTCTGGTAGGCAAAATACATCAGTATCATCTTCGGCAGCGGCCCGTCATATTCTAAAGAAATGGACATCATATAATATTCATAGAGTCTTGTAATCCTAAGATTTTCCTCCACCCCGGCGCGATACCATTGAAAATATTGCTCTCCACGGCAGTTTCCCTTAATGAGCAGACTGCAGACCGCGTGCAGAATCTCGCTGTCTTGCATCTTCTCATAACATCCCGAAAGAATCTTATACAGACTGTCCGAATATCCCTTCTGGTGCTGGACCAGATAGACAATCTGACGAATCACATCCTCTTTTAAAAGATCATTTTTAACCGCATAAATCAATATCTGCTGTTCAAAAGCATCCAGCTTTAAGAGCATTGCCGGATTGGCACGAATCAGATTCCATGCCTCTATGTAGATGACAGGAGAAGTGCAGTGATAACCAAACAATTCCTCCAAAAGCATCCATTTGCGGGAAGGACTCTTCACATATTCCTCTGAAAGATATAAGAGAAGCCATGCGATCCGCCAGTTTCCCCGATTGCGCTCATATACATGCTCCACCACAGCGGCTGCCTCATCCACATACTGATCGTCTTTGCTGTAAAGCGTGGTCAGATACAGATAATAGCACCACAGCGCAGGGTCCTCCTCCTTCTTTTCTTCCACCTGCTCTCTTTGTTTCTCGATCAGCCACCTGCCCTCATTATATCTTTCCTCTGTGAGCAGCATCTGTGCAGTGAACAGCTTCACCGCAATGTCTTTGTCATCAATCTCTGTCAGTCGTCCAAGCAGTTTACCTGTTTCCGTAAGCCAAGTCTTTGTCCCAATCTTCTTTAGACGAAATGCCTGGTAATAAGCCATCACTTCCACCGTGATCTGTTTCTTTTCCCGCTGTAACCCCAGCATTTTCCTGCCCTCAGTGCTCTTTACCACCGTGACCGGTATCCGGATAGTTTCATGCTCCTGTATTAAAAGAATCGCTCCGTAATTGTTGCCGGCGTGCAGCTTCTCATGTTCCACATAGTAGTATACCCGGTATAGATTCCCCAGGAAAGCCGACTCTGTAGCCACATCCTCTTTGACCTGTAAGAACTCTCCTTCCACCGCAATCCGAAGTCTGGTATATCCCCAGCCGTTGCGGTTCACCACCAGCGCATACCGGGTCGTCTCTAAAGGGTCCTCAATCTTGATCTCCCTCTCCTCCGGAATATACTCCACCGGTTTCTTCTTATTGATTTCTAAAAGGAATTCCTCCATATTATGCTCATTACCGGCCGCCGTCGAAAGTCCTTTGTAGGCCGCGTAATGCTGTCTGTCATTGCCGGTAAAGACGCCTTTAAACTCCTTTGAATAAAAAAACTTCACCGCCTCTTCCCAGTTCGTCTTTGCCAGATTGGTAAAATGGAACAGATTCTTGATATTTCCCAGACTGGAATTGATTATTTCCGGCACAATTGATACGATAAAAGGAAGATAATATTCTCCATGATTGGAGATCACATGAAAGCCGCCCTTGACTTCCTCCCCGGCTTCCATTCCCGCCGCATCAAACCGATACAGAATCTCATCCTGACTGCCGCTAAAAGTCTTCGTAATACATTCCATACGAAGATCGGAAGAAACCACATGTCCTTCCGTCACCTGTCCCTGCGGTCCATATACCAAAAAAAATCCCTCACAAGCCGTGTCGGCATGGAGCGACAACTCAATGCGCGGGCAGGAAAAGTCCAGAGAGCCGTTCTCAAAATTAAATTTGCCATGTAATATTTCTTCTATTACCTGTCTCACGTTTCCACTCCCCATGTTGGGATTTTATCCAAACTGCCAGTCATAAGGCATTTGATTGCAGTCTATAATATCGCATACTGATTATAGTATACCATTTATAAGGTAGCATGTGCAACCTTAATTGCATACCCTAAAGTTAAGAGAAGCAACGAGGTATTAAATGGAAGAAAAGATCTTAAAGAGCACACAAAACGCCGAAGATGCCACCGGCCAATTACAGATTAATGTCACTGCCAACGTAGGATTAATTCCCATACAGAACGCATCTATCACCATCTCCTTTACCGGAGAACCGGACAGCACCGTGGAAACCCTTACCACAAACTCTTCCGGACAGACAGATACCATAGACTTAAAAACACCGCCCTTGCAATACAGCCTGACCCCCAACTCCCCCATGCCCTACTCGGAATATACGTTATCCGTCACGGCTCCCGGTTATGAGCCAGTGATCGTGTCCGGCGTGGAAGTACTGCCGGACGTGACCGCCGTTCAGAATATCGAAATGATACCCACGGAAATGACGCAGGATACGGAAGAGATCATCGCCATCCCCGATCATACGCTCTACGGCGACTATCCGCCGAAGATTCCGGAGGACGAGATCAAGCCTATGGACGAATCCGGGGAAATCGTCTTAAGCCGCGTGGTCATACCGGAATATATCATCGTACATGACGGTGTCCCCGCAGACTCCACCGCCGCCAACTATTATGTGCGGTATCGGGACTACATTAAAAATGTGGTGTCTTCCGAAATTTATGCTACCTGGCCGGAAAGCGCGATCTATGCCAATACGCTGGCTATTATGTCCTTTACTTTGAACAGGGTGTACACGGAGTGGTATCGCAATAAAGGCTACAATTTCACCATCACCTCCTCCACCGCCTACGACCAGAAGTGGATTTACGGGCGCAATATCTACAGTAACATCGACCGCCTGGTGGACAGCATCTTTGCAAACTATCTCTCCCGCCCCGGTGTGCGTCAGCCCATCTTTACCGCTTACTGCGATGGGCGAAACGTGACCTGCAACGGTCTAAGCCAGTGGGGCTCCAAGTATCTGGGCGACGAAGGCTATTCTCCCATCGAGATTATCCGTTATTACTACGGCAGC
>CAJUFU010000022.1:0-17950 GCA_910585555.1 uncultured Lachnospiraceae bacterium | reverse complement strand
CTGCAGATTCAGCAACAGCTTAACCGTATCGCCCAGAATTACCCGGCCATTCCCCGCATCGCCGCGGACGGTATCTATGGACCCGGCACTGCCAATGCTGTACGCACCTTCCAGAGAATATTCAACCTCCCCCAGTCTGGTATCGTGGATTACCCTACCTGGTACAAAATTTCGGAAATCTACGTTGGCGTCAGCCGTATTTCCGAACCCGGTTGATCAAACTTTAGCGACACCAAAAATGACCGGTTTTCTCTGCCGTCCTGGGCATTGCAACCGGTCACTTTTAGTTTACATAATATTAATCACATCTCTTGTATCGTCTATTTCGTCAAAAGCATCATAATATCATTACTTCTGGCTACGAACTTGGTCATCGCCTCTGGCTCTAAGGGTGCCTGCTGTAAGAGCGCCAGATCATAGAGCTGTTCGCAGATCATCTTCACATTGTCGCCGTCCTGGTGCTCGATCACATACTGTACCAGCGGATGATTGGCATTGAGAATCAAAGTCTCTCCTTCCTTGCCAAACATCCCCATATCCATTCCGCCCATGCCCTGCATGGAATACATCTTCATCATATCCTGCATCCGGCGGGTTTCCTCGGAGAGTGTGATCATGGAAGAAATCTTCTTATTCTTAAGCTTCTCGATTTTTACTTTGATGGCATCCTTTTTCAGAACCTTCTTCATCAGCTTGGCAACCGCTTCCGCCTGTTCTTCCATCTCCTTCTCGGCCTTCTTGGAAGTTTTCGCCTTGAAGGTATCTGTCAGATCTGCATCAATACGCTGGAACTTAATCCCTTCGTTCTTTGCTTCAAGCTGGGACACAAAGGGCTGATCGATGTTGTGGGTAAGGATTACCGCATCCATCTTAGCCGCCTTGAACATATTAATGTACTGGCTCTGCTGTTTCTCATCGGTCACATAGTAGATGATTTTCTCTTTCTTTTCCTCTTCTTCCTCATCATCTTCCAGAGATTCACCATCCGCATCGACTACCTCTGCCTCTACCTTTTCGCCGTTCTCGTCCACGGCCCCGGTTTCTGCTTTCCCGCCGTCTTCCTCCACGACCTCGGCTTCCACTTTCTCACCGTTTTCATCTACGGCCCCTGCTTCTACTTTCTCACCGTTCTCATCTGCAACAGTTGCTTTCGCATCTTCCCCGGCTTCGTCAGGGTCTGTCTTATTGACTTCCAGGCACTCCGGTAACGTCATATAATTACCGTCCAGGTTCTTGAAGAGAATATAATCTGTCATCTTCTCGCAGAACTTATCGTCTTTCAGACATCCAAACTTGATGAAGGGACTGATGTCATCCCAATATTTCTCATATTCTTCCTTCTCGGTCTTACACATACCGGAAAGTTTGTCCGCCACTTTCTTTGTAATATACTCACTGATCTTCTTGACAAAGCCATCGTTCTGCAATGCGCTTCTGGATACATTAAGCGGCAAATCGGGACAATCAATCACACCCTTTAACAAAAGCAGGAATTCCGGAATAACTTCCTTAATGTTATCGGCAATAAACACCTGGTTATTATAAAGTTTGATGGTTCCCTCGATAGATTCATATTCCATATTGATCTTCGGGAAGTACAGGATTCCCTTCATATTAAAAGGATAATCCATATTCAAATGAATCCAGAATAAGGGCTCTTTATAATCCTGGAATACTTTTCGATAGAATTCCAGATATTCTTCCTTCGTACATTCGTTTGGATGTTTTGCCCATAAAGGATGAATCTCATTGAGAAGCTCCGGACGCTTCTTAATCTTAAGTTTCTGTTCGTCCTCTTCTTTCTCCTTGGCAATCTCCTCCACCACTTCGTCGGTCTCAAGCTTCTCATCCGCCTTGATAATCTGTGTCTCGGTCGTATCGGCCTTGGAGAGATAGATTTCCGTAGGCATGAAGGAACAATACTTCTTAATGACTTCCTTTGCCTTATACTCGTTACAGAATTCCAGACAGTCCTCGTTGATGAACAGCGTAATCTCTGTTCCCACTTCACTGCGGCTTCCCTCTTCCATATCAAACTCTGTGCCGCCGTCGCATTCCCAGTGCACGGCTTTTGCCCCATCCTGATAAGACAAGGTATCAATATGCACCTCATCCGCTACCATGAAAGCAGAATAGAATCCCAATCCAAAATGACCGATGATCTGATCGTCATTTGCCTTGTCCTTATATTTCTCGATAAAATCTGCCGCTCCGGAAAAGGCGATCTGGTTGATATACTCCTCCACTTCCTCCGCCGTCATGCCAAGACCATTATCGATGAACTTAAGCGTCTTCTTCTCAGGGTTCACGATAATCTGTATCTTCGCCTTATAGTCGTCTGCCAGCGTATACTCACCCATCATATCTAATTTCTTTAACTTCGTGATGGCATCACAGCCATTGGAAATCAGTTCCCTGAAAAAGATGTCGTGATCTGAATACAGCCACTTCTTAATGATCGGGAATATGTTATCGCTGTTGATTGATAGACTGCCATGTTTTGCTTCCATAATTTTCCTCACATTCCTTTCCGTATCCGTCAGGCCTCATCTGCCGGCCCCATTCTGTTTTCTTCCTGTGAAATAGTTTAATACCCTCCAAAATAGAAGTCAAGGCAAAATTAGCACTCATTTAAACAGAGTGCTAATAATTGCCGTTTTATGCAGCTTTTATGCGGGTTTCGCTAATTATAAATTTTTTCTAAAGTCCATACTGAACGCCTTTTATGACGGTATCCTTACTCAAAGCGCCCCAAAATACTGTGCATACACCTCAAAGAAATTCTGTGTTGCCACATTTTCATCATGAATGAATCCCACCGTATTCCATAAGTCCTCATTTAAGTTTCTGGTAAGCGTTTCCACATAGGCATCATACTCTTTCCCAAAGGCCTCTTCCCGCCGCTGTTCCACGATTTTAATCTTGTTAGTGTCGGTCTCCTCCCTGTCAAAGGTGTTGATACATTTGATGATATGATATCCGTATTCCGTCTCCACAATATCGCTGACTTCCCCTGTGCCCAGGTTAAAAGCCGCCTCCTCAAAAGCCGAGTCCATCTCTCCTTTGCCAAAAGAATAGGTTGCCTTATCGTCCTCACTGTATTTGCGGATCAGTTCATCGAAATCCGCATCTTCCTCCCTGGCCGCCTTCAGCGCCTCGCGGGCTTCCTCATAGGCGTCCCGCCTGGCATTTTCGGTATATTCAATCTTCTTGCCGGTGCCGTCTAAGGCGTAGGTCTTAATGAGAATATGCTGCACCGTAATCGTTCTGGCTTCGTCGTCGCTGATCTCCGGGTTAATGTCCTTAATGGTATACTGATACATTTTCTCCGCCAAAGCAAGTTCTGTATAAAGGCGCTCAATTAATTTCTCAGACACCCCCATCAGCGCAATCTCAGTGTCATTCAATGTCTCATAATAGGTCTTTGCCGCATTTTCTGCCTGCGCTTTCTCCTCGTCATCCAACTTCACTTCATATCTTTCGGCCATCAGATTCATGGTCTTTATCTGGGCAATCTGCGCCAATGCAATGTCTTTCACATTTTCTTCCAGGGTCACACCGTCCGCGTTAGTATTCCAAATCTCCGTACCATAAACACTTTCGTACCGGTTCTGAATCGTAGTCAGATAGACCATCAGTTCCGGCAGGGTACAGGTACTTGTCTCAATGCGGAAAATCTCATCCTTGTCAAATCCTGTCGTAAGCACTACCTTTGTACCAATGCCGTCACCGGCGCCGCAGCCGGTCAATGATGTAAGCGTCAAAGCGGCTGCCAAACAAAATGCCGCTGCCTTCTCATACTTCTTTTTTCTCATAAAACTTCCCTATCTTTTCTTTTCACCATAGATTGACGGGCTCTCTGACCCGCCATATCGCCCTGCTCCCTTATTATCCTATTACGTTCCCGTCCTTATCATACCACATTGCGCCGTCTGTCAGTACGCGGTCTTCGTCCTGCAGGATTGCCCGCACATAATCCTTTGCAGATGTCAGTTTTCGGCGAAAAGCCACACCGCCGCCAAACAAAGCCGTGGAATGAATGTCTGAGCCCGCGCTCATAGGAAAATGATGGGCCCTGGCATAGGCGATTGCTTCCTTGTCAAATCCTCTCTTATCCCGTCCAATTCCAAAATACTGATGATGCGCCGCGTTGATTCCCTCCACACCGTCTACCCACTCCGGGAACAGGCGGACTTCAGGAATATAATGCTCCTCCCTGAAAGGATGGGCATGTATCACCATCCCTCCTGCTTCATGCACCAGAGCATACTGCCTCTCCACTGTAATAGACCTAAGCTCCGGATGTTCTTTCATCCATTCTTTATCAATCCCATACAGCAAAAACTCCGTGCCGTCAAAACCGGCCTCGTAGCCAAAAAACACGTCCAGGCCGATTCTGTCGCCTTCCGCTTTCGCCTCCTCATACCCCATGCTAAACTGGTCCACCCATGTATCCCAATCAAGGCTGTCCTCTATTATGGTGTTACCGCCCCAATTATGATCTGTCACAAAAATGCCCGTATAGCCATACTCTTTACAGGCCAATGCCATCTCACACCCAGTACTTCTGGCACAGGCGCTGGCCTGAGACGTGTGCAGATGTGTCTCATACAGATAAGGATATCTTTCCCGAATTTTATCGTCCATATGTGCTGTCTGCCCTCTTCTTTCCAAACAAACTCATATCTTTTATGCATCCGTCAAAAAGGGATTAAATTGCATGCCCATAGGCGCCAACCTAATCCCCCTCATCCGCTTTTCCATTCCTGCAGCTATTTGATCACGTGAATCCATCCTTCCGGCGCTTCAATCCGCCCCATCTGGATACCTGTCAATGTATCGTAGAGCTTCTTGGTCACCGGCCCCATCTCCTCCATACCGCTGGAAAAGACAATCTCTTTACCGTGGTCTACCACTTTGCCTACCGGCGAGATTACTGCTGCCGTGCCGCATAGTCCACACTCTGCGAACTCTTTTACCTCTGCAAACTCCACTTCTCTCTCTTCCACCTCAAGTCCCAGATAATCCTTGGCTACTACCATCAAAGACCTCCTTGTGATAGAAGGCAGAATGCTCTCTGACTTAGGTGTCACTACCTTATTATCTTTTGTCACAAACAGGAAAT
Source organism: uncultured Lachnospiraceae bacterium (assembly GCA_910585555.1). Classification (GTDB taxonomy): domain Bacteria; phylum Bacillota; class Clostridia; order Lachnospirales; family Lachnospiraceae; genus UBA3282. Next base: position 12,825 of record CAJUFU010000022.1, on the reverse strand, counting down.
TGGCGCCGCCCGTCTCCTCCACCTTGGTTCTGGTGGCGGCATCCAAATACATATTCTCATCATATCCTTCTGCATGTGCCGTGATAATCGCATGCAGACTCATGGCATAGTTAAGCCCTGCTTTGACATGACCGGTTCCATGGGGTGCCGCCCTGTCAAAATCACTTACCTTGATGGTAAGCGGCTTAGCGCCGCCCGTAAAGTAAGGACCTACCGGTGTGGTGAAAATCCTGAACTGATATGCATCTGCAGGCTTTACACCGATCACGGGAGAAATACCAAACATATACGGCCTGATATAAAGCGTTGCCCCGGAACCATAAGGCGGCACATATGCCTCGTTAGTCGCTACCACATCCGTCACTGCCTGCACGAAACGTTCCCTGGGAAATACCGGCATTTCCAGTCTCTTACAGGAATCTTCCATTCGCTGTGCGTTGAGATCCGGACGGAAAGTCACGATACGGCCATCCTCTGTTGTATATGCCTTTAAGCCCTCAAAACAGGTCTGCGCATACTGCAACACACCGGCACACTCATTCATGGTAATATTTGCCTCTGATGTAAGTTCCCCCTCATCCCATGCGCCATTTGCATAATTAGCCACAAATCTTTTATCAGTTTCATGATAACCAAAACCAATATTTGCCCAGTCCAGATTCTTTTTTTCCATACTTTCCCACTCCTCTCAGGTATCTTCGCCCGTCTTTTTCTATCCTTTATATTATACCATTATCCCTAAAAGTCAAGTCTTGTATCCTACAGTTTCGGTCACAGTACCGCATTGACCACCTCAAGGGCAACATCGTAAGCAAAGTCCTTCACTGCCTTTTCACAGAGTCTTAACATCTTCTTATCTGACTCCGGCCGGTCATAGTGCTTCAATTCCCGAATCTTGACTATAGATGTCTCCCCGTCAAAATCGTCTAACCGGTCGGCCAGTTCCTGAAGCGCCTTTCTCCAATCATCTTCCGTGATCTTCTCAACTTTCGGCGCTTCCTCCTCTTCCTTCTTGACTTCCAGCTTTTCCTCGTTATCCAGATAAACTTTCAGGCTGTTTCTCATAGCGCTCATCATACTGAACAAAATCGGCGAGCGTACCGATACATCCTCAAGCTGTCCTGCTTTCGCCATCTTTTCCAGTTCAAAGGCCTCGTCCGCCAGATCGTCGGCCCCCACATTTCTGGCATTTCCCTTCAGGGAATGCACAATGATCATATAGCCCGGCATATCGCCTTTTTTCAAAAAGTCTTTCAAGGCCCCTTCCTTTTCCTGCAAAATGGAATGGAAATCCTGAAGCACCTTACCGTATAGGGCCCTGTCACCACCCATATATTTCAGACCGTTTCGAATATTAAAGCCCATCAGGTACAGCTGGCTTTCTTTGATGCTCAGCTCATTATCTGCCTCTTCCTCCTCATAGGCATCGCTGATATCCGTATTATGAGTCAGATATACCACATTATCCGGCAGATATTCTATCAGCATGTTTTCAAATTTATCAGCATCGATGGGTTTGGTCAGATAGTCCTGGAAACCCTCATTTAAATAAAGCTCTCTGGCACCGGCTACCGCATTGGCCGTCAGCGCGATCACAGGAATATCCCTGGAGGGGTTCCCCTCAAGCTTTCTGATTGCATGGAGAGTTTCCACACCGTCCATCACCGGCATCATATGGTCCATACAGATCACATGATAAGTCTTTCGCTTGATCAACTCAAGGCATTCCTCTCCGCTGGAAGCCACATCCACCTGCAGTCTGGTTCCCTTCAAAAGTCCCTGGGCCACCGCCAGATTCATGGCATTGTCATCCACAATCAACACTCTCCCCATGGGCGCGATAAATCTCTCATGATAATCATCTATGCTCCGCAGGCTCTCCCGGTAATTCTTATCAAAATCTCCCAGGGGCGATCTGTCCACCACCTTCTGCCTGATGTGGAAAGAGAAAGCTGAACCCTTGCCGTACACACTCTGCACGCTGAGTTCCCCGCCCATCATCTCCACCAGACGCTTGGTGATGGCAAGTCCCAGTCCCGTCCTGTCATTCTTGCTCCTGGCCGTAGAATCCATACGCTGGAAAGCCCTGAAAAGTTTTGGAATATCTTCCTCTTTGATACCAATCCCTGTATCCTTAACAATTACATTCAGTTCAATCTCGTCCTCCGTGATTTCTTTCCATTGAAAATACAGGGTCACCCTGCCTTTCTCAGTAAACTTTACGGCATTGGACAAAAGATTGCTAATAATCTGCCTGATATGAATCTCATCTCCCTGCAGTTTATAAGGCATATCCTGTGCAATCTCGAGCTTCAGATCAAGCCTTTTTCTGCGTAGCGGCACAGACACGCTGTTGATCAGATCGTTGAGCAGGGAGCTGACATCATAGATGCCCTCATTCAAATCCAATCTGTCCGCTTCCAGTTTAGAAAAATCTAAAATGTCACTGACCAGCGTAAGAAGTACATTACCTGCCTGTCTGATGTCACGCGCATACTCTTTGATCGTTTCTTCCTGACTTTCCCGTAAGATCAGTTCGTTCAGTCCAAGAATCGTATTGATTGGCGTTCTGAGTTCATGCGACATATTGGCCAGAAAGATATCTCTTGCCCCCTCTGCTTTCTGCGCTGCATTCATAGCCGCTTTCAGTTCCACATTTTTTTGCTGCAGCTGTTCCTTCGCCCGAGACAACGAAGATACTTTCTCTGCTTTTGCCGCCGTTTTCTTTGTAATCTGACCCATTCTGACATACCTTCCTTATTTTAGTTCATACCCCTTCATTTCTTTCGCTCATATTTTAAGAACTGATAGGGAATATCAAAATAGGTCTGTTCCTCGCTGTCTGCCGTGATTTCCCACTGCTCATCCTTATCCAGATTCGGAAAAAAGGCATCCGCCTCATACTCGTGATCAATCTTCGTCACATGAATCACATCACAGTAAGGAAGCATCATGCGATAGACACTCTCTCCGCCGATAATATAAATGTCTTCCTGGGGATACTTTTTTAGTTCCTCCAAAAGCTCCTCCTTACTGTGTACAATAATGGCATCCTTCACCTTATAATCCGGGTTTGTTGACAAAATAATGTTCGTCCTGTTTGCAAGCGGCATCCCCTGGGGAAAGGTCTCCAAAGTCTTTCTGCCAAGCACCACCACCTTGCCAGTCGTCTCCCGCCTGAAATTCTTATGATCTGCCGGAATACTCACCAGCAGGCTGTTCTTACAGCCGATTGCCCAGTTATTATCCACCGCTACAATTCCGTTCATGCTGCTCTCCATTTCTATAAAAACCTGTCCCTAGATGGCAACAGGAATATTCTCAATCTGCGGTCCCGTCACATAATTCTCCACTTTCACATCATTCCTTGTAAACTGATAGAAATCCTGAATTTCCGGATTTAACCAAAAAACAGGCGCATCATAGACCGGTCTTTCTATCATCTCCCTGATAATGGGAATATGTCTGTCATAAATATGGGCGTCCGCAATCACATGCACAAGTTCCCCAACTTCCATGCCGCATACTTGTGCCAGCATATGCAAAAGCACCGCATACTGCACCACATTCCAGTTATTGGCCGTCAGAACATCCTGAGAACGCTGGTTCAATATTCCATTCAGCGTCAGCCTCTCATGCCCCTTCTTCTGTGTCACATTGAAAGTCATGCTGTAGGCACAAGGATACAGATTCATCTCATGAAGATCTTGGTGCACATAAATATTGGTCATGATCCGGCGGCTGAACGGGTTATTCTTCAGATCATAAATCACCCTGTCCACCTGATCCATCATGCCCTCTTTATATTGATGTTTTACTCCCATCTGATAACCGTACGCCTTGCCGATGGAACCCTCCTCATCCGCCCAGGCATCCCAGATATGGCTGTGAAGATCGTGGATGTTGTTGGACTTTTGCTGCCAAATCCAAAGCATCTCGTCCGTCGCACTCTTAAGCGCCGTTTTACGAAGCGTCATGATCGGAAACTCTTTGGACAGATCATAACGGTTTACCACCCCAAAAAGCTTCATCGTGTAAGCACTCTCTCCGTCAGGCCAATGGGGCCTCACTTTCTCTCCCTCCGTGCTGGTCCCATTCTCCAGAATATTCTTACACATGTCTATAAAAATCCGATCTGCCGCACTCATGTCCGTTCTCCTGTATCTTTTTTTTAGATATCCCATTTATCACACAGCGAATTGATCTGATCTGCAAACCGTGCCAAATCCTTGTTGGCGCCGCCCTCATTCTTATGAATGACCGCCATGAGACGCTGCCCGCTGGCAAGAAGTCTGGCAAAGACACTGGAAATCCCATGCACTTTCTTCTTCACCGCCACAGGCGATGCCTCATAGATAAACTCGTCGTTTATCAGATCAAACCGGGTCCCGCTGTAAGGCGCATAAGCATCTATCTTGTGCTCCACTTTCAGGCATTCGCTAAAGAGAGTTGCCACACTGTCCTCCCCATGTACCACAAAGACTTTCTTCGGGTTCTCCACAAAGCCTTTAATCCAGCGCAAAAGCCCATTCTTATCCGCATGGCCGCTCATCCCCACCAGCTTCGTTATTTCCGCTCTGATCTCAATCTGCTCTCCAAATAATTTCACTTCCTTCACACCCTCAACAATAGCTCTGCCGAGGGTTCCCACAGCCTGGTATCCCACAAAGAGAATGGTGCACTCCGGCCGCCACAGATTATGCTTTAAGTGATGCCTGATACGGCCCGCCTCACACATGCCGGAAGCCGATATGATAACTTTCGGGGTGTTTTCAAAGTTGATGGCTCTGGACTCGTCGCTGGTAATCGCAAGCCTTAGTCCCGGAAAGGCAATCGGATTGATGCCCTGTCTGACTAATGCCATAGCCTCCTCATCAAAACAGTCCTCCTCGTTTTTCTGGAAAATCCCGGTAGCCTCCACCGCAAGCGGGCTGTCCACATAGACCGGGAACCCTTCATGTCCCTTCACCAGCCTTCCGGCCTTAATCTGTCTCAAAAAATATAAAAGTTCCTGGGTCCTGCCCACTGCAAAGGAGGGAATCACCACATTGCCTCCCCTGTCAAAGGTAGTCTGCAGTATCTTTGTCAATTCTCCGATATAATCCACCCGCTCCTCCGCATGAAGCCTGTCGCCGTAGGTGGATTCCATAATGACATAATCCGCCGTATCCGTATTCTTTGGATCCTTAATCAACGGATGGTCACTGTTGCCGATATCCCCGGAGAATACAAGTTTCCTAGTCACGTCATCCTCTGTGGCCCACACCTCGATACTGGAAGACCCCAGAAGATGTCCGATATCTGTAAACCGTATCCTGACACCCTCGCAGACACTTATTTCCTTCTCATAATCACAGGGAATCAGACACTTGATCGCTCCATCCGCATCCTCCATCGTAAAGAGCGGTTCTACAAGTTCATTCTCCGCACTTCTCTTGGCCTTACGATTCTTCCACTCCGCCTCCTGCATGTGGATATGCGCACAGTCGCGCAGCATAATGCTGCACAAATCACAAGTAGCTTCCGTGGCATAGATACTGCCCCTGAATCCTCTGGCGTATAAAAGCGGCAAAAGCCCTGAGTGATCTATATGCGCATGTGTCAGAAACACATAATCTATCAACGCGGCATCCACCGGCAGTTCACAGTTCTCAAACACCTTGATGCCCTGCTCCATACCGTAGTCTACCAAAATATTTTTCTCTCCCACCCTAAGATAATGGCAACTGCCTGTCACCTCATGATCGGCCCCAATGAACATTAATTCCATACCGCTACCTCCCATATATTGTTATCATAACATTTTTTATGGATAACGTAAATCGTTTCGGTAATTTCTTTGGCTGGAATATTTCATCCTGCCTCTTAAGGTTCCTCCCCCGCTGCCCTGTGGCTCCTGCTATAAACAGTGATATCCTCAAATATAGGCTGTGAGCCATCGAATACTGTACCGTCTGCCGTATACCATCCGTCAAATATGAATTCTCCATTTTGACTTCCCGCTTCCCCGATGGGCACACTTTGCAGGGATTCTCCCTCAATCACACTCACATAGGTATCTCTGTGGTATTCGTCTGCGATAAAATGTACGGTGCACAATTTCTTCTGTTCTATCCAAATCTCATCCAGAAACGCCTTGCGCTCTGTAAGAAAAGAACGGATGGGCTGCGCTTCCTGTCCCCAGTCAATACCCCCTTCTTCCGCTTCTCCATATATTTCCTTCCATCTGATGCGGTCCATCTCGCCCGAGGCATACATCTGGGACACATACTCCTCAATCTTCTTCTCATTGATCTCCAGAATATAATCGGAAAAGAATGCCTCATAACAGTCCGAAACCATCTGCCGAAATTCCGGATGGGCATACAGGTGCCAGAAAAGTGTGGTACTGTTATCCCGCTGTGTCAGATAGCAAAGGTCTCTGGCCGTGCCATCAATCCCGTATAATCTTGCGTAAGCCTTGTCATAATCCCACACAGGACCCGCAAAAAGCTTTGTGCTGACAGCATCTTCCGGTTTGTAGAAAAACGAACTGGTGGCGCCGCCGCCCTTATTCTTACACAACTCCTCCAACACATACTTCATGGCATAAGATTCCAGGTCGATATAATCCAGATAACTAAGGCCCGTATCCGGATTGATGCCGTCCTTCGCCGTCACCGCCTTCTCCATCTCCTCCACCAGGCTGCTGATATAATCTACCTGCGCCACAGAGGCGTATTTCGGACTCTTGATCGTATATTGGTCATGCAGCGTAAGCGTGCAAAAACCGCTGCTCTCATTTTCATACTTCTCCGACACATCCCGCTCTAACAGATATCCCCCTGACAGATCGGCCGGCTCTTTAGGCAGTATGACCCCCTTTTCTTCCCGGACACCGGCGCGCTCATAAAAGCGCTCGTATTCCTGTAAATCCTTATTGAGTTTCAGGTTTTTTGCTCCCAAATCCGTAATCGGTATTCTCTCCGGCCCGATTTCCACCTTTTCGCAAAGCTGATACATACCATGGTATCTGTTGTTCACATATAGATCGATATACTGCGATTCCGGCGCACCCTCCATACCAGCGGCAATCGCCATCTCATATGTAATCTTGTTGCGCAGATAACTTCTGTCCTCCACATTGCTCAACAAAATCCAGTTCTCAGCGCTCCCCATACCAAATAAATCCGCCTGGTTTTTCAATCTGATACCGTATGATTTCTTAGGATAAGCCCATGTGGAATTGCCTCTTCCTGAAATACGGTCCAGCCTGTCTGCACACACCATGCTTCCGTCCGCGTCAAATAAGACAAGCCTGCCCTTCTCTTCATAATCCTTATCCCCGTTAAGTAACTCCATGGAACCGCTGTCCGTCTCCAAAAACATCGCCGGCAGATTGGCAGAGTGCATGACTACCAGCCTTTTTTGCGCAAGCTTTTGTCCATCATTGTCTATAAACTGCATCTCATACGGCTGGTTGTACAAAAGTCCACTGATATCCGCCCCGCTTCTCAAGACGATTTCTTCCTGCGCACCCGCAAAGACCGCCTCATAGGCCCCGGTAAAAGAAATATGGACATCGCTGGCATTTGCATAGGAAGGCAGGAATAGATAACAAATCTCTTGTGCCTCGTCCTGAAAACAGTGTATCACCTGCTCCGACATACTGTTCTTGATCGTAAAACAAAGGCTCTCCATACAATCGCCTTCCCGCCAGGCCCTGTCATACCTCATCTTTTCCATGCCCATGGTCAAAAGAACCAATAAGATGAGCACAATTCCAAGTAGTTTCCGTTTCTTTATCCTATATAGCATATCCATTCCCGTTCCGGAGCATCTATACGGCGAACCATTTACCCGTTCTTACAACCTCTGCCGTCTCCTCTTTTATGTCTGCCAAAAAATTTATTTTATTATACTGTTTTTTATACTTGAATACAAGTGTCCATGCATATCAGATATTGTCCCGGGTAACAGTTCAGCCATGAAATAATTTGCCATCTGGGCGTGGGTGCTTGCACACAAAGCACGGACTGCAAATTGTTTCATGAGCGGAGCTGTGGATATGCCGCGGATAGCAGATGATGCTGCGGGAACAGGTATTTTGCTTCTCCATACAATAAAGTAAAACATAACAAGGTAATCACCCATGTCTCACTTTATCCCTGCCCTGTGTCTCTTTTTCCTTGCGGTCTCTTTAGATTCCATGACCGCAGGTTTTTCCTACGGCACCCAGAAAGTCCACATCAAGGCACTTTCTTTTTTCCTTTTAGTCTGCGTTCCTGCTCTCTTTATTACCGCCGCCAACAGACTCTCTCATCTGCTCCTCTTCCTTCTTCCCCCTAAAACCCTCACCCTCCTTTCCTTCTTCCTCTTGTTTCTCATTGGATGCAGCAAACTGACAGAGAGTCTGATCAGATACCTGGCAAAAAAATACCCCAGTCTCGCTAGAAACTGGGGTTGCCGAATCAAACAGCTAAACATTATCTTTACCATCTATCTCTCTCCCGAAGATGCCAACCAAGATGACCTGCAGGTCTTAAGCGCCAAGGAGGCCCTGCTATTAAGTCTTGCCCTTTCCTTAGACAGCATCCTGGTAGGTATGGCCTTTCCCGCGGAATCTGTCTCCTGGCCTCTGTTTCTCCTCTTAGCCATGCTCTTTAATCTGCTTCTGTTCGCCATCGGCTATTTCCTGGGACGCCTGCTAAGTCACATGCTGCACATCGACCTCTCCTGGCTGAGCGGCCTCTTTCTTCTCCTCCTTGCTGTGCACGCGCTTTCCTGATCTCAGGGCTTTGAGGACTTCTCTGCCTGCGGTTTTTGGCCGCCTGCCTTTCCCACGGCAACCAGAAGTTCATGTACAATAAGCGGTGTGGCGGAGAGTGCAATCAGCTGCGTCCACTCCATCATGCTGAGCCGCACCGTACCAAACAGATAAATAAGGGGTGTAATCTCTGTCACCGCCATCTGTAACAAAATTCCTGCCGCAAACGCCAACAGCATATACGGATTATTCCTGTGATTCATCTTAAATACCGAACGGTTTACATCTCTCATGCCGATGGCGTGAAATAACTGACTGATACCCAGCACCGTAAAAGCATGGGTTTGCGCCTTCGCCAAAACAGTAGATATTTTCAGTCCCTCCAATATATTATGTAAACTAATCGGCAGACCCTCCGACACAATACGATCATAAGGCACCTTCAAGAAGGCGGCCAGACTCACCCCGCCAATCACCAGCCCATAACAGATTACGCACATCAGACCCCCCTTGGCAAACAAAGAGTCCTCCCGCTTCCTGGGCGGCTCCTGCATCAGCCGCTCCGTCTCGTTATCATCCACCCCCAGCGCTAACGCCGGCAGAGAATCCGTAATCAGATTAATCCACAGAATAAAACTTGCCTTTAACGGCGTGGGCAGCCCTGTGACTATGGTCACCAGCATGGTGATGATTTCTCCCAGATTTGAGGAAAGCAGGAAGAGCACCGATTTGCGGATATTCTCATAAATCCCCCGGCCTTCCTTGATCGCCGTGTGTATGGTGGCAAAATTATCATCCATCAACACAAAATCCGCCGCGCCTCTGGCCACGTCTGTCCCATTCAATCCCATGGCAATCCCGATATCCGCCGCCTGCAGGGAAGGCGCGTCATTGACCCCGTCTCCCGTCATGGCAACGGTTTTCTTCAAAGACCTAAACCCTTCCACAATCCGTACCTTGTGTTCCGGCGTCACCCGGGCAAACACCTTAAGCTGGGGTAATTTCTGTAAAAAAGTGTGCTCCTTTAAGTGATCCAGGTCCCGGCCCGTGATACATTCCCCGGCCCGACTGGCAATCCCCAGCTCCTTTGCAATGGAAAATGCCGTATCCGGATGGTCACCCGTAATCATCACCGTGGATACCCCGGCCGCCTTGAAGTCCCGCACTGCCTCTACCGCCTCAGGACGCACAGGGTCCTGCAGACTGACCAGGCCCAGAAAAACCATGTTCTTTTCCCCCATACGCCCCTCCGGTTCCATGGCGAGCGCCAGCACACGCCTTCCCTCCGTCATCAGCTGCTTTTGTATCCGCAGCAGAAAATCCCGCTCTGTCTGTGACAGCTCCACAATCCGGCCGCCTCTGTACATCCTGTCGCAGCCTTCCAAAATCCTCTCCGCCGCCCCCTTGGAATAGGAAACCCTCTCCGTGCCCTCCTGATGCAATGTGGTCATCATCTTTCGCTCCGAATCAAAACCCACCTCATCTATGCGCGGATACCTTCCCCTGATCTGGTCCACATTAACGCCGCATTCCCTGGCCATATGCAGAAAGGCCATTTCTGTCGGGTCTCCCAATTCTCCCGCTTCGTTCAACACTCCGTCATTACACAAAACGCTCCCCAAAAGAAAATGCCTGCATCCAGCATCCGCCCCCGGATTATCTAAAACACCCTGCAAAAGCGGCGTCATCTGCTCCCGCCCGCTCAGCCTGCCATCCAGACAACATTCCATCACTGTCATTTTATTCTGGGTCAGGGTTCCCGTCTTGTCCGAACATACCACCTCAACCGCTCCCAGCGTCTCCACCGAAGAAAGCTTGCGGACGATAGTCTTCGCCCGCACCATACGGGATACACTCAATGCCAGCACGATCGTCACAATAGCCGGCAGTCCTTCCGGCACCGCCGCTACCGCCAAGGAAACAGAGGTAAGAAGCATTTCTCCCACATCGCGCTTCTGTAAAACTGCCACTATAAATAAGAAGACACAAATACCTACCGCTAAAGCACTTAGCACCTTGCCAAGCTCCCCCAGCTTTACCTGTAAAGGCGTAAGCTTTTCCTTGCTGCCATGCAGCATGTCCGCAATGTGGCCAATCCGCGTATCCATCCCCGTAGCCGTCACCACGCCCTTTCCCCTGCCTCTGGTTACATAGGTAGACATATACGCCATATTCATGCAGCTGTTATCTCCCGGCACGTCCAACACATACTCCGCATCCTTCTCTACCGGCACAGACTCTCCCGTTATGGTAGACTCTTCTACAAAAATCCCCATATTTTCAATGAGTCTTAAGTCGGCTGGAATCATATTTCCAGCTTCCAGAAGCACAATATCTCCAACCACCAAGTCCTCTGCCGGTATCTTAATGGGTTCGCCATCCCGCACAGCCACCGCCTGAGGAGACGAAATCTTCTTGAGCGCCTCCACCGCTCTGCCCGCTTTTCCCTCCTGAATAATGCCAACCGCCCCATTTAAGACCACCACAGCAACGATAATGACCGCATCTCCAAATTCATGCAACATTAAAGAAATGGCCATTGCCACCACCAGAATCAGAATCAGCGGGTCGTTGAGCTGTTCCAATATCATCTGGCCTACACTCTTTTGCTCCTGCTCCTTAAGCTTGTTCGCACCATATTTGGCCTTACGCTCCATAGCCTCCCTGCGGCTAAGTCCCTTTTCCCTGTCCGTTCCCAGACTCCGTACTGTCTCCGCAGCCGTCTTGCTCTCATACATGCACACATCCTCCTGCCTTTCCTGAAACGAACCTGCCCGTCTGCGCACTGCAGGCTTGTCATTTCTTTGTAAGATATATGCCTGTAAAAAATGTAATATTACAAATTATGTAAACTAGTTTTCTTTTTTCATTTTCCTAAGTCCCATACAGCACCTGTATGACAGGATAACAAGAATATTATGACTTATCTTATCCATATGACTGTTTTCAAGACCCAGGCGCCAAAAAAAACGGAGCTTCTAGTCTCCTAAAAGCTCCGTATCTTATCCTTACCGTCATCCACCGTATTCTCGATTGCCTTAATGACCACATAGTAGCCATTTCCTGCACTAATCTCCACAAAGACCCGGTCTCCTGCTTTGTGGCCAAGCAGTGCCTTGCCAAGCGGAGATTCCGTACTGATCAACCCTTCCAGAGAATTTCCCCTCACGGTAGTCACCAGTTTATACTTCTCCGTCAGTCCATCTTCCTCAAAAAATACCTCCACCGTATTATTCATGCCCACCTCATCTTCCGCAGATTCGTCAGACACTACCACGGCAGTCTTGATCATCCTTTCCAGATACCGGATGCGGCTCTCGTTCTGGTTCTTGAACTTCTTCGCCGCGTAATATTCAAAATTTTCGCTCAAATCCCCCTGCGCACGCGCTTCCTTCACATCTTCCAGCGCGTTCTTACGCACCACCAGCTTACGATATTCAATCTCTTCCTCCATCTTCTGGATATCCTGCCTGGTCAGTTCATTATACATCTCTCTATCCTTTCCCATATACAAAGAATCCTGCTAAACGCAGGATTCCCCAAAATAATGCTTCCTTATTAGGTTATACCGAATTTATTTTGTGTTTACCATGTACTCAAGCAGACGATTTACATCCTCAGGCTCATGCGCCACAAGCTCCATCTCCGGAATTGCATTGTCTGCAAAAAGTTTTGTAAGTGCCACATATTTTGTCAACTGGGACTTCAGGTTTAATCTGTCTCCCTCCTTAGTTACCAACTCTACTGTGCCTTTGCACTGATTAATTACCTCAAAAAACTTTTCAGGATCGTCAATGTTCATTACTTTCATCTTTTTTTCCTCCTCTTTCTCATCTCTTTTTCTCTTCGCACTAACTTATAGCACCTTTTTCCAGTTTTGTCAAATACTTTCTCAAAAATTTTTCAAATTCTTTTGAAATGTTTTGGAATAATTTTTTTAATTTTTATAACTTTTTTTGTTGACAAAATAAAATTCATATAGTATATTAATACTTGTCCGAGCGATAGAACAGCTTCGACAAAGATATGCGCGAGTGGCTCAGTTGGTGGAGCACGACCTTGCCAAGGTCGGGGTCGCG
>CAJUFU010000021.1:17096-43800 GCA_910585555.1 uncultured Lachnospiraceae bacterium | reverse complement strand
ACCAAAAGATTGTGACATTTTATATATCAACGATTCCAAGAAACTGTCCGAAAAAAAGAGAGAGGAGCTTTATGAGATCATCATGGAGAAGGCGGTTGCGGTAGGACTGGGTTATAGTACGCCCGGCCGCATTGATGAGATCAATATCTTACAGGCCACCTATGAAGCCATGCGGGAGGCTGTTGGAAAGCTGTGTGTGGTTCCGGACCTTTTATTGAATGATGCTGTGACCATTCCGCAGGTGGCAATAAAGCAGGTGCCCATCATCAAGGGAGATGCTAAGAGTATTTCCATTGGGGCGGCCAGTATCGTAGCGAAGGTCACAAGGGACCGGTTGATGACAGAGTATGATAAAGTGTATCCGGTGTACGGTTTTGCAGCCAACAAAGGGTATGGTGCACAGGCTCATATTGAGGCATTGAAAAAGTATGGACCGTGTCCCATTCACAGACGGACATTTATAACGCATTTTTGTGAGGTGTAAGTTTGAATCTGGGGAATATTTTTAAGAAAGACAGTCGGACAATCAGAACAAATGAGACGGCCAGGGCACCCGAATCCATGAGCAAGGGGGAACGTCTTTACCGCCTGCAGAATGAGATACGGAACATGAAGGCTGGACAGACACTGCAGGGGACGGTGGTAAGCAGGAACGGTAATGCTGTGCAGATTGAGCTGGCACAGGATTTTAGTATCAATGCCAAGATTGACAAGAGTGTGAATCTGGCGCTGGGACAGATGATGAGCTTTGAGATCAAGGCCAATAACGGGTCTCTTCTATCTCTGGCGCCCTTGTATACGAATACGGCCAATACAGCCACAATCTTGCGGGCTCTTTCGGCGGCGGGACTTCCGGAGACGGCAGCCAATATAGAGATGGTGGCAGCCATGATGGAAGAAGGGATGCCCATTGATAAGGAATCTATCTTAAGTATGAGCAGGCAGCTTTTGGATTTTCCGGGCCAAAACCCTGCCTCTATTATACAGATGACCAAACTGGGTCTGCCGATCACGGAGGCCAATATAGAACAGTTTGAACATTATATGAACGCCAACCATCAGATTCTTGGCAGTGTGGAGACGATTATGGATGAACTGCCTCAGGTATTTCAGGAACTGATGGCGGAGGGAAAACAAAATCAAGCTTATGCTTTTTATGAGGCAGTTCTTGATCTTTTTACACAGGAAGAACCTGAGGGAAGTGTTATCCTGCAGGGACAGACACAAAAACCGGCGGAGGGGGAACCGCAGACTGCAGCGGGGGAAAATGTGACAAAGCCCCAGGAGCAGGTAACCTCCCAGGACGCCTTACAGCCACAGACTGCAGCCAAACAGGCCGGGGAACAGCAGCCCCAGCAGATACAGGATGCCGTGAATGAGGCACAGAATAAGGCCGACGCTGCGTTGCTTTCCATGGTGGATACGACGGGAGAAGAGGGCGGCAGACAGCCCATCCTCACAGAAAGACAGTGGAACCGCTTGGGAGATATGTTAAAATACCTGGGGGTAGATGAAGAGACGGCAAAGCAAGTGCAGAAAGGAGAGCTTCCTCCCAAGGAAGTGCTGCATCTGGTACGGGAGCTTATGCCAAAGGTCATGCAGGAGAAAGAACCTGCCAAAGTCATGGAAAGACTGCTTGGCGGGAAGGAGTTCCAGAATCTGTTAAAAGCAGAGATGGGGAAACAGTGGCTGATTGAGCCAAGGAAAGTTGCAGACCCCAAACAGGTAGAGCAGCTTTACGAGAGAGTCAGGGAACAGACCATGCGTCTGCATGAGGTTCTTGAAGCGGTGCAAAAAGGAGATGCGCCGGTGGCAAAGAGTGTGCAGAATCTGCAGAACAATGTGGATTTTATGAACCAGATGAATCACATGTACTCTTATGTCCAGCTGCCCCTTAAGATGCTTGGCAACAATGCCCACGGTGATCTGTATGTTTATACCAACAAGAAGAATCTGGCGGCAAAGGACGGAAATGTGAGCGCTCTTCTACATTTGGATATGGAACATTTAGGGCCTTTGGACGTGTATGTGACCATGCAGAATAAGAATGTAAATACCAATTTTACGGTGCAGGATGACAGTATCCTTACTTTGATTGAAAAGCATATTGAGCTTTTGCATGACCGTCTTGCCAAACGGGGCTATGATTTTCAGGCGAAGATGCAGGTTAAGGAAGAGGAAGACGGGGGTGGGGAGGAGTCCATTATGCGGACGATTCTGCACCAGCAGAAGAATATTTCAATCTTAAGCAGGACTTCCTTTGATATGCGTGCATAGTCATCGTACTGGAAGACAAGAAGGATGAGAGGAGCAAAGGGTATGGCGTTTGATGATAAGAAGCGGGAAAAGCCCAAACAGGCGATTGCCTTAGAATATGACCCGGACGAAGCAGCGCCGCGGGTTATTGCTTCCGGCAGGGGCGCTTTGGCGGAACGTATCATAGAGCGGGCCAAAGAGGCCGACGTGCCGGTTCACCGGGATGATAAACTGGCAGAGACCCTGTCCCGTTTGGAGATTGGCGATATGATTCCGCCGGAACTCTATGAAGTGGTGGCGGAAATCTTAGTCTTCGTGGATTCCATGGATAAGATCAGGGCCAAGCTTGGGAAAGGTCAGTGAATATGAATACGAGAGAGAAAGGGGCACAGAAGGAACAGCAGGTCTGTGCCTATTTATTATCTGCAGGGGTAGAGATTTTGGAAAGAAACTTTCGTGCAAGGCAGGGAGAGATTGATATTATCGGTCGTGACGGCGGGTATCTGGTCTTTTTTGAAGTCAAATACAGGGCAGGGGACAGCCGGGGCAGCGCGGCGGAAGCGGTGGGAAGCGCCAAGCAAAAGAAAATCTGTCAGACAGCGGATTATTATAGACTGCGCCATCACTGTGGGGAAGATACACCGATTCGGTTTGATGTGGTAGCCGTGGACAATGAAAGGGTGCAATGGATTAAGAATGCCTTTGATTATGTGTCCAGGCGGTAAGAAACTAACACGAGAAGCAGATTATGAAGCAGAAAGGGAATAACCTATGGAGTTATATAGACATCAACGTGACAGACAGATCAGGCAGAATAGAACGGGAGAGCTGGAATATCTCACCTTTCCCCTGCTGGAAGAGACAGGTATGGTGAGGCACTTGTTTACCACCAGACTGGGCGGTGTCAGCCAGGGAATCTACGCCACCATGAATCTGAGCTATACCAGAGGAGACCGGAAAGAAGCGGTGGATGAAAATTTCCGACGCATTGCCGGTGTGCTGGGCTGTCAGGTGGAGGATATGGTCTGTTCTGACCAGACCCATACCACCAACCTTAGAGTGGTTGGCAGAAAGGACGGCGGCAAGGGGATTACCAGACCCAAAGACTATCATGATGTGGATGGTCTTTTGACGGACGAGCCTGGGGTGGTGCTTGCCACTTTTTATGCGGACTGTGTGCCGTTATATTTTGTGGATACCAGACACCGGGCTGTTGCGCTTGCCCATTCCGGGTGGCGGGGCACGGTAGCCCGGATGGGATACTGTGTGGTGGAGAAGATGAAGGAGGTCTATGGTACGAAACCGGAGGACATTGTGGCAGCAGTAGGCCCTTCCATCTGCCAGTCCTGTTATGAGGTCAGCGAGGACGTGGCGGAGGCCTTTCGCAGGGAATTTCGAAAGGCCGGTCAGGAACAGGAGATCTTGCTTGACAAAGGCAATGGGAAGTACCAGCTTGATCTGTGGCGCGCCAATGAGATAGTGCTCACGGAGGCGGGTATTTTGACCTCTAAGATACAGGTGACTGATTTATGTACCTGTCACAACAGTGCTTATCTTTTTTCCCACCGGGCAAGCCAGGGAAAGAGAGGTAATCTGGGAGCCTTTCTGGGACTAAATTAAGAAACTATTAAAAATTTTCCCATCTATTCCTTTATGTTTGTATGTTTGAATGATATTATACGAAAGCGCGAGAGAGGTGAAAGCACATGGCGAATATTCTGGTATGTGATGACGATAAGGAAATCGTAGATGCAATCGAGATTTATCTGCTACAGGAGGGATACACGATTTTTAAGGCTTATGACGGACAGCAGGCGATCAAAATATTAAAAGAACAGCAGATTCATCTGCTTCTCATAGATATTATGATGCCGAAGCTGGATGGAATCCACGCCACTTTAAAGATCAGGGAGTATTCCAGTATCCCGATCATTTTCCTGTCTGCCAAGTCGGAGGACAGCGATAAAATCCTGGGCCTGAACATCGGTGCGGACGATTATATTACAAAGCCGTTTAATCCTTTAGAACTGGTGGCGAGAGTGAAATCAAATCTGCGCAGGTACACCACCCTGGGGAATCTGAACACGGAGAACAATGCGCTCTTTCAGGTGGGCGGGCTTTGTATCAATGATGACACCAAAGAAGTGACGGTGGATGGAGACAGCGTGAAACTGACCCCCATTGAGTACAACATCCTCTTACTTTTGGTGAAAAACTGTGGCAGAGTTTTCTCCATCGACCAGATTTATGAGAGTATCTGGAATGAGGAGGCAATCGGCGCGGATAATACAGTGGCAGTACATATCAGACATATTCGGGAAAAGATTGAGATTAACCCCAAGGAACCGAGATATCTTAAGGTGGTGTGGGGCGTAGGCTACAAGATTGAGAAACAGTAGAAAGGTAGAAAGATGGGAAAAGAAAAAAGGGAGAAAAGGCCCAGGAAACGAAAGCATGGCGTCAGAGGGCTGTGCCTTATTTTACAGCATGTATTGCTGGCGGTTATGGCACTTGCCCTTGTGGTGACGGTGGCGTGTACCACAGTGCGTATTGAGGGATTTCGCGGAAACGGCAGTTATACCAGCTATACCTATTACGGCAAAGAGAAAGATTTTGAGAATTCGGAGTTATTCAACATCATATTTGGTTATGCCATGGCGGATATCATTCGTTTTGGTGTGGTCAGCAGCCAGTTGGAGACAGAGGAAGCTTTTGACGGCAGTAAGGTAGTAGATGTGACCGCTTACAACTATCGGGATATCGGACTGCCGGAACAATATGTGACAGCCAGCTATTATCTGGAGGATTTGCTCAAGTGGGCAAACTATGGCTTTGAATATACCCCCACAGATATGACCGGGGAACAGGCGGCCAGGTTCTTGGCACCCATGACGAAAGTCACAATCGTGGATTCCAAGAGTAAATACTATAATACTTCGGATGCCAGTTATCTGAAATCCGATATTCAAAGCTATACTTTTGTCAACGATGTTTCCGCCAATCAGCTTCTTTCACCGGGCAGTGATGAGGGCGATGGGTTTGTGGAGGACTATCAGCCGGCCAGTGAGCTGAACCAGCTTGAAGAGCCGGAACAAACCGTAAACAGCATGGATGAAGACGGCGTGCCGGTCTATACTTACGATGTGATGGTGAACCGCTATAAGACGGTGGAAGGGAAGAATCTGGAAGAGTATGTGTCAGACTGGACACTCTATCAGGAATTATGCGATAACGTTAAGCGCGCGGCGGAGAATCTTGCTTACAACTATAAGGAGTATATGGATTATCGTGACTATTATAGTATGGAGCATTCCAATGTGAGGTATCTGATTGCCAAGACGGTGGGAGATGAGATTCAGTATTACAGCAATATGGAAGAGGGCAGTTCCTACAGGGATTCCGTTCTGGATATGATGAAATCGTTCACGGCGTCTAAGGACAGCACCAAGCTGCCCCAGGAAAAATTTATTTATTACAGCCCCTCAGAAATGATTTATGAGACCAACACCACCATAGAGGAGAGTACTATACGTGAAATCCTGCAGAGCTATGATTACGCGTACCCAGAGACTGTGAAGATCTGGCTCAATGTGGACACTTCCTATCCGGCCAGGGATGCCTTTACCCAGAGCGCGGAATATCTGCCCTATCTGTGGCAGTGGACGGTGGTATGTCTGGCGGCCGGTATCCTGTATCTGATACTCTTCTGTTATCAGGCCGTGATGACGGGGCGTTATCTGGATGAGGAAGGCAATACGGTCATCAAACTAAAGGCCTTTGATAAGGTGCCCACAGAGGCGGCACTTTTGATTGCCGGCAGTACAGCGGTTCTGGTGATATGGGTGCTGATTGTGGTGAGCGAGCTGGCAGGTGTGGATATCACAGATATGTCTTACTGCAGAGATGCGATTCATGAAGACTGGTTCAAGGCGCTCATACTGGGCAGTGTGTTTGCGGCAGATGTGGCATTTACTTTCTTTTTCTACAGCCTGGTCAGAAGAATCAAGGCCAGAACTTTGTGGAAAAACAGCTATCTGTACAGACTGATGTGCAGGGCCAAAAAGTTTGCGTGGAATGTGTATGACAATGGAGGCATCGTAATCCGGACATGGATTCCTTATGGCATATTTATGGGATTTAATCTGCTGATGGTGCTTTGGGCTGTTGAGAGCGGCAGTATGTTCGTATTTCTCATAGCAGTGGTTCTGGACATTCTGGTGGGCACTTTACTTTATAAAGATGCGAAGGAAAGGCAGGGCATTGTCAAGGGCATTGAAACCATAGCCGGCGGGGAAGTGAATCATCAGATTGACACCGAGGGTCTGCATGGGGATAATCTGACCCTGGCCAACTCAGTCAACAGCATTGGTAAGGGCATTAAGGAAGCGGTGGAGATCAGCATGAAGGATGAACGCATGAAGGCGGATTTGATCACCAATGTATCCCACGATATCAAGACGCCCCTGACTTCCATCATCAACTATGTGGACTTGTTAAAGAGAGAACGGGTGGATAACGAAAAAATACAGAATTATATTCGAGTTTTAGACGAGAAATCCCAGCGGCTTAAGCAGCTTACGGACGATCTGGTGGAGGCGAGTAAGATTACTTCCGGCAACATCAGCCTGAACTTTGAGCGGATTAATTTGACGGAACTGATGAATCAGACCATCGGAGAGTTTTCGGAGAAGTTTGAGCAGAAGGGGCTTACTACGGTGATGAATGTGAATACGTCAGAGACAGTGATTGAGGCGGACAGCCGCAGAATCTGGCGGGTGATGGAAAACCTGTTCAACAATATCTTTAAATATGCGATGACAGGTACACGTGTTTACGTGAGCATCGACGGACGGCAGGAGACGGCAGATATTGTGATATCCATCAAGAATATTTCCGCCACGCCTCTAAATTGCAGTGCGGAGGATTTGACAGAACGGTTTATCCGGGGAGATGTGTCCAGAACTACGGAAGGAAGCGGCCTTGGATTGTCCATTGCCAAGAATCTGACAGAGGCCCAGAAAGGTACTTTTGAGATACAATTAGACGGCGATCTGTTCAAAGTACTCTTGACTTTCCCTCAGGCGGAAAGAGCTGCAAAATAAGAGATATAATCAGGAAAAGTTCGGTGATTGATATGGGCTTTTCCTGATTTTGTTAGAGCGGAAAAGGGGTTCTGATTGACAGTTGATTTGTGATAAAAGCTGTGGACTTTTTGAGGGAAACTTGCTATAATGATTGCAATATTATTTTCAGTAAATAAGTGGTGTCTGCGAGGAGTTGCCAAGATATATTCCCAAGTTGACTGTAAATGAATATAGATATCGCATGAAAGTATGGTAATAGAAATGGGTAATCTGGATTCTGTGAAACAGCAGGAAGTGCGTTTTCCCATGATGGAAAATGCCGAGTATAAGAAAGCGCAAAATCAGGAGATTAAAATCGGAAGAGAAGAAGGTCTGGATGTTTCCATTTATTCTAATCCGGAATTTAACTGGCTGCAGATGGAACAGATTCGTTTGGGGCTTAAAGATAAAGTGGATGCCGCCATATATGCAGATCCGGATTATAGTTATGAGACCATGCGGCAGATTCGGCTTGGTCTGTATTCTGCAACAAACCTGATTCCTTATGTGAAAAGGGGATTTGTGGAGGATGATCTGGAAGAAATCCGGCTGGCATTGTTGAACCGGCTACCGTTAGATCAATGGATTCGTGATGATATGTGTGCGCCGCAGATTCGGGAGATACGGATTGGGCTGTGCGAGGGATTAGATATTTCGCCTTATGCAGACGGCAGGTATAATTGGATGCAGATGCAGGAGATTCGCCTGGGACTGGAGAAGAAGCTGGATGTGTCTGTCTATACAAATCATCTTTACAGCCATGCCCAGATGAGGGAAATCCGCCTGGGCATGGAGGCAGGCCTGGACGTATCTGTCTACAGCAGTCTGGTATTTTCTGCTACGGATATGAAGGAAAAGCGGCAGGCTGTTATCAACAGGAAGAAATCCAGTGGGGCGGTCAAGAAGGAACCGGAAAAAGAAATCCGCAAAGAAAACGACAGCGGGAAGAAATCGTTTTTTGAGTCCCACAGGAAGTGTGAATTTGTTATATCTATAGAGGAGAATGGTAATAAGGCCTATGCCTATATTCCGTGGGTTCCCGGCAATATGGTCACCAAAGAGGATATCTATCAGGATTTGGAAAGACGGGAAATTGTTTATGGAATCAAGAAAGAAGCCATTGCAGATCTGATTGATAAGAGAAGGATGAATGAAAAGATATTGATCGCAGAGGGAATTCCTGCCCAGAGAGGAGAGGATGGGTGGTTTGAATTCTTTGTCAGGCTTGATCTTCCACGTATTCCGGCTCCGCTTCCAGACGGGAGTGTGGATTATGTGAATATAGAGGCCTTTGAGATGGTTGATGAAGGAGAGAAGATTGCTGTTTACCATCGGGCCAAGAAAGGAATCAGCGGAAAGAACATCTATGGGGAAAGCATACATGCAGAAAACGGAACGGAGAAGAAACCGCTCCGGGGTGTCGGATTTACCATTGCAGAGGATGGCGTTACATACGTTTCCAAAATGAATGGTAAGTTTGAATATACGGCGGGCCGTATTACCATTACCAATATATTGGTCGTTCGGGAAGATGTGACGGCTGTTACCGGCAAGTTAGAAGTGGATGGCTCCGTATATGTGGTTGGAAGCATTTATTCCGGCGGCTATATTAAGGCCAGCGGAGACATTATCATTGAACAGAATGTTGAGTCAGCCAGACTGATTGCCGGTGGTAATATTATGATCAAACAGGGAAGCTGTTCCAAAAACGATTGTTTTATCGAGGCGGGCGGTGAAGTGTCAGGCAGTTTCTTTGAGGCGGTCAGCATCAGTGCGGGCGGCAATGTCAAAGCCAACTATATTATGAACAGTAGTATTAATGCCATGGGAAAGGTAATCGTATCAGGCAGCAAAGGGGTACTGCTGGGCGGTATCATCAGGGCAGTGAGAGGGGTGGATACCTATAATCTCGGGAATAGGCTGCATCTTAAGACCATTTTGGATGTGGGCAGAAACGAGCTTTATGAGAAAGAAAAAGCGGCGTATGAGAAGGCCAGGGAAGTGCATTTAAAGAATTTGGAAGTGCTGGATAAACAGCGGAATAAAATTCAGGCATTGTGTGAGGCCGACAGGGAGGTTCCTGAAGAGATACAACGTAAGATATTTGCGGCGATCGAAGTTGAGAGCCTGAGATTGGCGGAGCTGGACGGTGAGTTTTCCAAACTGGCTAATTTGACAGATCAGGTGATGACGGAGCCTGTCTACGTCAGGGGCAGGGCATATGAGGGCAGTATGATCATTATCAATACCATAAAATATATGCTGCCGGCAGAAGTAAAGAGAGTCATCTTTAAGCTTAAGAACAAGAATGTGGTCATGGTGAGCATGTAGAGGGCGGATAGAAAGCAGCGAGAAATGCGAAAAAACGATAAAGGGTATGGAAAGAAGACATGAATCGTGATACAATTTTAATCTTTGAAGACAATACGATCGATCGGGCCATTTTAGTGGAATTATTTCAGGCGGATTATAAAATTCTGGAAGCCGCCAACGGCAAAGAGGGCCTTGCGCTTTTAAACAGTCATTTTGCCTCGATTGCTATTGTCTTGTTGGACAATTTAATGCCCGTGATGGATGGGTTTACGGTGCTGGAGCATTTAAAGGACAAAAATATTCTGAATAAAATTCCCTTTGTTATGATCACCAGTGAGCAGTCTCCTGAATTGGAGAAAAAAGGGTACGAGTATGGTATTGTGAGTTATCTCAAGAAACCTTATCAGCCGGATCTGGTAAAGCAGGTAGTCCGTAATGCGTCAGGGTGGTTTCAGTATAAGATGCAACTGGAACTGATGGTCAAAAAACAGAATATAAATATTCAGAAACAGAACAGTATGTTGCGACAGCAGACCAGAAAGCTCAACCAGGTCAATGAGATTTTGATAGATTCGTTGAGTAATATTATGGAATTCAGAAACATGGAGCCCAAGCAGCATATCAAAAGAATCCGGGAGTATTCACTGTGTCTTGGCGGGAGCGTCATGAAGCTTTTCCCGGAGTATGAATTGACGGAGGAGAAACTGGTGCAGATCGGATGGGCATCTTCGCTTCATGATATTGGAAAGATTGCGATTCCGGACAGCATTATCTTAAAACCCGGTAAACTGACAGCGGACGAATTTGAACTGATCAAGTCTCATACTACGAAGGGTGCGGAGATCATACAGCAAAGGCTTCGCTTAAATGACAGGGCCATTTTTGAATATGCCTATGATATTGCCAGACACCATCATGAAAAATATGACGGTAAGGGATATCCCGATGGGCTAAAGGGGGATGAAATCAGCATTGCGGCGCAGATTGTCTCGCTGGTGGATGTGTATGATGCGCTGACTTCCAAGCGGGTGTATAAGGCCGCCTATGAACCGGATAAAGCCTATCAGATGATTATCAACGGGCACAGTGGCACGTTTTCCCCTAAACTGCTCAAGGCCTTTACGGAGGTAAAATCGGAGTTTGAGCATTTGTTAGTTATGTATAGCGATGAAGAATAGAACATGGAACGATAAAAAGGGCAGATGTCTTGCAGGTGTGCAGACGTCTGCCCTTATTGTATAATGCGTCTTATTACAGCGCACGTTTGCGCAGAAGATACCTGTCAAATATCCAGTGCGCTCATCTCCCGGTTGTTGTACTTTGCAAGAATCTGGTGAATCTTGTCCGTAGGGGTGTAAATATTGGCCATGGACGCATCATGATTCATGAAATCCACGATGGATGCGATAAATTTGCTCATATCCGCCTCTATGTAATATGGCTTGTCCCGAAGTTCCGGCGGTTGATAGCAGAGATTGGTGGTTACGATTCTGTCAATGTAACATTTCTCATAAGCGTCGTCAAAAGCATCGAGGCCGTCTGTGAAAAGACCGAAGGTACAGCACACAAAGACCCGTTTGGCGTTCATTTTCTTAAGCTGTCTGGCGGTGTCTATCATACTGCCGCCGGAAGAAATCATATCATCGATGACGATCACGTCCTTGCCATCGATATTGTCTCCTAAGAATTCGTGGGCGACGATGGGATTCTTGCCGCCGACCATGGTGGAATAGTCTCTTCTTTTATAGAACATACCCGTATCCACACCCAGCACGTTGGCAAAGTATACGGCCCTGTCCAGAGCGCCCTCGTCAGGACTTATGACAATGGTATGCTCCTTGTCGATGATCAGATTCTTTTCCATGCGGAGCAGGGAACGAATGAATTGATAGGGCGGTGTAAAATTGTCGAATCCCTTGATGGGAACGGAGTTCTGGACTCTCGGATCGTGGGCGTCAAAGGTGATAAAGTTGGATACGCCCATATCCATCAGTTCTTTGATGGCATAGGCACAGTCTAAGGATTCCCGGCCGTTTCTCTTGTGCTGTCTTCCTTCGTAGAGAAAGGGCATGATCACGTTAATGCGGTGGGCCTTACCGTTAATGGCGGAGATGATTCTTTTTAAGTCCTGATAGTGGTCATCGGGGGACATATGATTTTCAAAACCATTCATGGTATAGGTGATGCTGTGATTGCAGACATCGGTCAGGATAAAGATATCTTTGCCGCGAACAGAATCGTCAAGGATTGCCTTCCCCTCGCCGGTTCCAAAACGCGGGCAGTCCACTTTCATCAGATAATTGTCTTCCATATAACCATGAAAAGCAGGGTCATTTTTAAAGCTGTTATTGAGATTTCTGCGGAAATCCACAAGATGGCTGTTTACTTTTTCTGCCAGTGGGAGCGCGGACTTATCGGTAAGCAGTTTTACCGGGGCCACTGGCATGGAATGTTCCAGTTGTTCTGTATTAGGCATTTGATCCTCCTGTGTAATATGAGATGTACAGACCGGAGAAACTTTTCGCTGTCTGTGTATTCTCTTTTTTTATATCATTATGCTAGTGACACGTCAAGGAATTTCTAGTAAAATAGAGAAGATAAAAACTTTACAACTGACGACAGATGGTGTAGAATCAAGCGGTATCGTTAACAGACAGAATCAATGATTGAAAATATAAGCCCAAGGACATATTTGCAGACGGAGGACAGCATGAGTAAGAAGAATGGCAAGCCGATCGTGGCGGTGGTGGGACGGCCCAATGTGGGAAAATCCACACTGTTCAATGCCCTGGCCGGTGAAAATATATCGATTGTAAAAGATACGCCGGGGATTACCAGGGACCGGATTTATGCGGATATCACCTGGCTTACCACGAATTTTACACTGATTGATACCGGCGGGATAGAGCCGGAGAGCAAGGATATCATCCTTTCCCAGATGCGGGAGCAGGCACAGATTGCCATGGATACGGCGGATGTGATTATTTTCCTGGTGGATGTGAAGCAGGGACTGCAGGATGCGGACGCCAGGGTAGCGGACATGCTGAGGCGGTCCAAGAAGCCGGTGGTGCTGGCGGTCAACAAAGTGGATGATTTTAACAAGTATATGGCGGATGTCTATGAATTCTATAATCTGGGTATGGGTGAGCCTTATCCCATTTCTTCGGTGAACCGCTTAGGATTCGGTGAATTGCTGGATGAGGTTATCTCTTATTTTGACAAAGAAGCGGCCGAAGAGGAGGAGGACGACCGGGTCAGGATTGCGATTGTGGGGAAGCCTAACGTGGGCAAATCCTCCATGATCAATCGCCTGATTGGAGAAAACCGCCTGATTGTGTCGGATATTGCGGGCACTACCCGGGATGCCGTAGATACAGAGATTACCCATGACGGAAAGGAGTATGTGTTCATCGACACGGCGGGTCTGCGCAGGAAGAATAAGATTAAGGAAGAACTGGAACGCTATATGATCATCCGGACGGTGTCCGCGGTGGAACGTGCGGACATTGCGGTGTTAGTGATAGATGCCATAGAGGGCGTTACGGAGCAGGATGCCAAGATCGCGGGTATTGCCCATGACAGGGGCAAGGCAGTCATCATTGCAGTCAATAAATGGGACGCCATCGAGAAAAACGATAAGACGGTGAAGGAATATACCCAGAAGATACGGCAGATTCTTTCCTTTATGCCCTATGCGGAGATTATGTTCATCTCGGCGCTAAGCGGTCAGAGACTGATGAAGCTTTATGATATGATTGATGCGGTGTATGAAAATCATTCTATGCGTGTGGCTACAGGCGTGCTCAATGAGATTATGGCTGAGGCGGTGGCCTTACAGCAGCCGCCTGCGGATAAAGGCAAGAGACTCCGCCTTTACTATATTACCCAGGCAGCGGTGAAGCCGCCTACCTTTGTAATTTTTGTCAACGACAAGGAACTGATGCATTTTTCCTATCAGCGGTATCTGGAAAATCAGATCAGAGATACCTTTGGCTTTGTGGGGACCCCTCTGAAATTCATTATTCGCGAGAGAAAGGATAACAAGTAAAAGTGGAACGGATTATTTGTTTATTGATCGGGTATGTATTTGGACTTTTTCAGACAGCATATATTTATGGACGGCTTCATGGAATTGATATCCGCAACTACGGAAGCGGAAATGCGGGCACGACAAACACATTGCGGGTGTTCGGCACGAAGGCAGGTCTTTTGGTGCTTGTGGGAGATATCATGAAGTGTATCTTAGCGGTGGTGCTTGTGGGCCGTCTTTTCGGAACATCCCATCCGGAAATGGTTTATCTGCTCAAACTCTATGCGGCTATGGGCGCAATCGTTGGGCATAACTTTCCCTTTTATCTGAAATTCAAGGGCGGAAAGGGGATTGCGGCCACAGCAGGCCTGATCTTATCCTTCCATCCCTATTTGATTCCAGTGGGTGTGATTCTATTTTTCGGGGTGTTTTTTACAACACATTATGTATCATTGGGCTCTCTTTTGGTATATGCCGGATTTATGATAGAATTGGTGATTCTGGGACAGAAGGGCACTTTTGGGATGGCACAGCCGCTTCTGAATGAAATGTATTTGCTGGCAGGTTTTCTAACGGTGATGGCTTTCTATAAACATAGGGAAAATATCAAGAGGCTCCTTAGCGGCACAGAGAGGAAGACTTATCTGACCCATAAGAGTGAAGGGGCGGAAGAAAAGACAGTGCAAAATAAATAACCAACATATTAGGCAAGGATAGAATATTGTGATGGCGTTTTTGGCGGAAAGAGGATGCAGGAAACGCCGCTATAGTATAAAAGGTTGAGGAGGATATATCATGGCAGATATCAGTATCATAGGCGCAGGAAGCTGGGGAACGGCATTGGCGGTGCTTCTTCACAAGAATGGACATAAGATTACCGTCTGGTCCATTGTGGAGACGGAGATTGCGATGCTTCGGAAAGAGCGTGAGCATAAGGATAAGCTGCCTGGCGTGAAACTGCCGGAAGATATGATATTTACCACCGACCTTAAGGAGGCGGTGCAGGATAAGGATGTGTTGGTTTTAGCGGTGCCTTCCCCTTATACCAGGTCCACTTCCCACAATATGGCACCCCTTGTGAAAGAAGGGCAGATCATTGTCAACGTGGCGAAAGGCATCGAGGAGAACAGCCTTTTGACTTTGTCCCAGATTATTGAAGAAGAGATTCCCCAGGCGGTGGTGGCAGTACTCTCCGGGCCTTCCCATGCGGAGGAGGTAGGCAGAGGAATTCCCACGACCATCGTGGTGGGAGCCAGGAAAAAGACTACGGCGGAATATCTGCAGAATATCTTTATGAATGAAGTGTTCCGCGTCTACATCAGTCCGGATATGCTGGGCATTGAGCTGGGTGCGGCACTCAAGAATGTGGTGGCACTGGCGGCGGGCATCGCTGATGGGCTGGGGTATGGAGATAATACCAAGGCGGCTCTGATTACCAGAGGCATTGCCGAGATTGCAAGACTGGGTATGGCCATGGGCGGAAAGCTGGAGACTTTCAGTGGTCTGACCGGTATCGGGGATTTGATCGTAACCTGTGCTTCCATGCATTCCCGTAACCGCCGGGCAGGTATTCTGATCGGAAAAGGTTATACCATGGAGCAGGCCATGGACGAGGTGAAGATGATAGTGGAAGGGGTCTATTCGGCCAAGGCGGCTATGGGTCTTGCGGCAAAGTACAATGTGCAGCTTCCCATTATTGAACAGGTGAACAGTATTCTGTTTGCCGGTATGCCGGTGGACGAAGCTGTGAGAAATCTGATGCTTCGGGATAAGAAGATTGAAAATCCTTTGATTCCCTGGGAGGAAAATTGAAAAGAACATTTCCATAGGAGATGATATAAAACGGGCAGCGCAGGCTGCCCGTTTGGTTCATATTTGACTACAGATTTCCGTGGTAGTTTTTAACTTATTCATAGAATACAGGTGTATTCCGTCTACGCCATGTTCTTTTAAGTCCCTGATCTGGCGCACTGCAAAGTCGATGCCGGCCTTGCGCATATCTTCTTTGTTCTCTCCGTAAGTGGCGATGAGATCGGCCAGTTCCTTGGGAACAGAAGAACCGGAGAGGGATACGGTGGTGCCCAGCTGCCCGGCTGTGGTGATGGGCATGATACCGGCGTGGACGGGTACTTCGATTCCCAGGGAACGCACTTTATCCATGAAACGGTAAAAATATGTATTGTCAAAGAACATCTGGGTAATCAAGGAAGTGGCGCCTGCCTCCACTTTTTCTTTCAGGTGTCTTAAGTCCGTATCCATATCCGGGGCCTCAAAGTGCTTTTCCGGGTAACAGGCGCCGGCTATCTGTAAAGCGGTGTGAGACTTTAAGTGCCGTACCAAATCTGTGGCATAGAAAAATTCGCGCTTGTTAAACTGTTCATCGGTCATATCCTTGGGCCTGTCCCCGCGCAGTGCCAGTACATGGTTGACGCCGGCTTCCTGTAAGGCGGTGCAGTTTCTCTCAAGATCTTCTCGGGTAAAGCCAACACAGGTAATGTGGGCAATGGCATCAATCTTAAGTTCCTTCTGGATATAGGAGGCGATTTCGATGGTCTTACCTGCCCGGGAACCACCGGCACCGTAGGTGCAGCTGATGAAATCAGGGTGTAGTTTTGCGGTTTCCTTTAAGAAACTGAAAATATTGTCAAATTCTTCTTCTTTCTTCGGCGGAAATATCTCTAAAGAGAGACCGGTCCTATCTGGTTTTGCTGTTTGTGACATATGTTTGCGTCCTTTCTCAGAAGTTTCTTAGGGGTTCTCTGCAGTCTGTAGTAAAGGGTTATATTTTTCCTGACATGCACTGCATTAATTTCTTGCTTTTGCATCTGAAATATCGTAACATAAATTTATAACGTGTGCAATAACTGAAATCCATAAGACAGCCGGCGCAAAACAGCTGGATGTGTGGAAAAACGGAAAAAGGAATCAGAAAGGATATCAAAATGACAAATACAAAGTTTGAGAGCACGGCCGATTATGTGGCCTCCGAGCAGCTTCTGGCCAGCGTAAATGTGGCGATTGCCTTGAAGAAACCGCTGCTTGTAAAAGGAGAACCGGGCACCGGCAAGACGATGTTAGCACAGGCAATTGCCAACTCCCTTGGAAAGAAATTGATTATCTGGAACATTAAATCTACCACCAAGGCACAGGACGGCCTTTACATGTATGATACGATTCAGCGGCTCTATGACGGGCAGTTCGGCGAGGAGGGGGTGGATGATATTGCCCACTATATCAAGCTGGGCAAGCTGGGAGAGGCTTTTGAGTCAGAGGAACAGGTGATTCTTCTGATTGATGAGATAGACAAAGCGGATTTAGAGTTTCCAAACGATCTTTTGTGGGAATTAGACCAGATGGAATTCTATATTCATGAGACAAAGCGTACCGTAAAGGCGAAGCACAGGCCCATCGTGATCATTACCTCCAATGCGGAGAAGGAACTGCCGGACGCTTTCCTGCGCAGATGTATTTTCCACTATATTGATTTCCCGGACCAGGCTTTGATGGAAGAGATTGTACGAACCCATTATCCGCAGGTGGAGGACAAGCTGCTGCAGGATGCCATGGAGGTATTCTACTGGATTCGTTCCATGAAAGATATCCGCAAGAAACCCAGTACGTCAGAGTTGATTGACTGGATTAACGCCTTGCAGATCGGCGGCATTCCCACGGACAGACTGCGGCAGGAACTGCCTTTTATCGGTGTGGTTGTGAAGAAGGATGAGGATTTGGAAACCGTTAGAGCGAAGAAAGATTTCTAGTGATGATATGAGGATGCTTTATGTTCAGTAAATTTTTTTATACTTTAAAGGATAAGGGACTGGAAGTTTCTTTAAGTGAATGGCTGACTTTACAAGACGCGCTGAGCCAGGGATTGTGTCACAGCAGCCTCACAGAGTTCTATTATCTGGCGCGTATGATTTTGGTGAAGTCTGAGACAGAGTTTGATAAGTTCGATATGGCTTTCGATGAAGTCTTTAAGGGAATCCAGTCAGAGAACGAAGTGGGCAAGAACATGATGCGCTGGCTGGATAAACCGGAGATGCAGGAAGTGTTCGAAGAGATGCGCCATGAGATGAACCAGGAAGTGATCACACTGGACAAGGAAGATGTAGAAAATAAGTTTAAGGAAAGACTCAGGGACCAGAGCGAAGAGCATAACGGCGGCAGTCATTGGATTGGGACCATGGGTAAGACATCTTTCGGTAATATGGGCGGCAACATGGGCGGTATCCGGGTAGGCGGCACCACTGGTTACCAGTCCGCCTTTCAGGTAGTGGGAGCCAGGAAATACCGGGATTTCAGGAATGATAAAGTATTGGACAACAGACAGTTTCAGATGGCCCTTCGAAAACTGCGGCAGTTTTCCAGCAAGTTGGATATCCCGGAGACAGAGCTTGACATTAACGGCACGGTGGATGCCACCTGCAACAACGGCGGCTGTCTGCAGATTGTGATGGAGAAGCCCCGTAAAAATGCGGTGAAGCTATTGCTTTTGATGGATTCCGGCGGCACCATGATTCCCTATACAACGTTATTGAACGAACTGTTCCACTCGGTGCATAAATCCAATCATTATAAGGATGTAAAGACCTATTTCTTCCACAATTGTATCTATGCGAATCTTTATAAAACACCGGAGTGCGAGAACGGAGACTGGATTGAGACAGAGTGGATGTTCCGGAATCTGGACAGTGATTATAAGGTGATTATTGTGGGCGATGCGGCCATGGCGCCGGAAGAGCTTTATTCCACCTCGGGTAATTACAGAGGACCTAACGGCGGACTTTCCGGAATGGATTGGCTGCTTTTGATGAAGCGGCATTACAAAAAGATTGTCTGGCTCAATCCGAAGATGGCGCCGGGACATGCGCCCTGGCGGGAGGCGGAAACAGCAATCAAGGGGCTGTTCCCTATGTATAAGCTGACAGTGGACGGACTCAATCAGGCAATGATGAAACTTATGGTAAATCGGTGACGGGGATTTTCCCGTTGCCGTATTTTTATGCCTCTTGACTTTAACGGTTAAAAGTGCTAAAGTGTTGAAAGCGGTTTTGTTTTCGCGGGCAAAGTGTCCATAAGACGAAAAGGCATAGAAATTTGTGATACGAAAGGAGTTTGCACATGTCGTCCATAGAAGAAATTCGCAGTCGTTTTCAGAACGATCATTTTGCAACAGATGCCACAGGGGTGGTGATCGATTCCGCTGAACCGGGGAAGGCAGTTTGCTCTCTGACGTTGGAGGAGAAACATATGAATGAGAACAAGGTTCCCATGGGCGGCGCTATTTTTACCCTGGCGGATATTGCCTGTGCCGTGGCGGCCAACGGATATTCTGAGAAAAAGACGGTCAGCCAGCAGGCATCCATCACTTTTCTTGCGCCGGCAAAAGGAAAACGTTTGATTGCGGAGGCATCCTGTCTGCGGGCTGGACGGACCACGGCGCTGTATATGGCTGAGGTGAGGGATGAGCTGGGTACTTATGTGGCACATGCCACAATGAATGCATATGTTTTGGATAACGCATGAAATTAATTGCAACTGTTATATTTGAGCAATATCTGTATCACAGGATGATGGTAAGGAAAAGAAGATTTTACAATAACGTTTGATATTTATGCAAAAGATTTACAAGGAGGAAGCATGGAATGGTAATTACAGAGTTTTTAGAGCGAAACGCCCGTCTCTATGGTTCGGATACGGCGCTGGTGGAGTTGAATCCTTCCAATGAGCGGGACAGTGCGGTGACTTGGCGGGAGGCAAGCCTGATTGAGAGTGCAGAAGACGGCGCTCCCTACCGCAGGGAATTAAGCTGGACGGATTTTGACAGGCGCGCTAACCGTTTTGCCAATCTGCTCTTAAGCCGCGGCATGAAACGGGAGACGAAGGTGGGTATTCTGATGATGAACTGTTTAGAATGGCTGCCCATTTATTTCGGCATTTTGAAGGCCGGCGGTGTGGCTGTGCCTCTGAATTTCCGTTATTCCTCAGAGGAGATTAAATATTGTCTGGAATTGGCGGATGTGGAAGTGCTGGTTTTCGGGCCGGAATTTATCAGCCGTATGGATGTGATCGCAAAAGAACTGCCGGGCGTGCGGATGATGTTCTTTCCCGGCAAGGGAGGGCCTTCTTATACCGAGGACTGTCTGAAGCTGATGGGATTTTGTTCTTCCAGTGCGCCGCCTGTGGCTCTTTGTGAGACAGATTATGCGGCAATCTATTTTTCTTCGGGCACAACCGGTTTTCCCAAAGCGATACTGCATAATCACCGGGCTTTGCGTTCTTCCTGCGAGACGGAGCAGAACCATCACGGACAGACCAAGGAAGACGTGTTCTTATGTATTCCTCCCCTTTATCATACAGGGGCCAAGATGCACTGGTTTGGTTCTCTGATTACGGCCAGTAAGGCAGTGCTTCTTAGGGGTGTGAAGCCGGAGTGGATTTTGCGGGCGGTGACGGAAGAAAAGTGCACCATCGTATGGCTGTTAGTGCCCTGGGCACAAGATCTTCTGGATGCCATTGATTCCGGGAAGGTGGATATGGAGCATTATTTGTTGGAGCAGTGGCGGCTGATGCATATCGGCGCTCAGCCTGTTCCCCCTAGTCTGATTCAGCGTTGGAAGAAACATTTCCCCCATCATCAGTATGATACCAACTATGGCCTGAGCGAATCCATAGGACCAGGCTGTGTGCATCTGGGTGTGGAAAATATACATAAGGTCGGGGCAATCGGTAAACCCGGCTATCATTGGGAAGCGAAGATTGTAGATGAGCAGGGGAAAGAGACTGCACAAGGAGAAGTGGGCGAGCTTATTGTTCATGGACCGGGTGTTATGCTCTGCTATTATAAAAATCCCGAAGCCACGGACGAGGTATTAAAGGACGGATGGCTGTACACGGGAGATATGGCGAGAATGGATGAGGATGGATTTATCTATCTGGTAGACCGCAAGAAAGATGTTATTATCTCCGGGGGTGAGAATCTATATCCTGTACAGATTGAAGACTTCCTGCGCCGAAATGATAAGATTAAGGATGTGGCGGTGATCGGCCTGCCGGACGCACGGCTTGGGGAGATTGCAGCGGCGGTGATCGAGTTGAAAGAGGGCATCTCCTGTACGGAGGAAGAGATTATGGAGTTTAGTAAGGAACTGCCCCGCTATAAACGTCCCAGGAAGATTATCTTTGAACAGGTGCCCAGAAATCCTACGGGTAAGATTGAGAAGCCTGTTCTCAGGGAGCGGTATTGTCATGGCAGTCTGGTAGAGGCACAGATAAAGAACTAATCCATAAGGCGGGTTTTAGAGAGCAGAAATTGTGTTTGGGGATACGACTTGTACGGTGAGAAAGGAATGAAATAAAATGGACCTTTTTATTAAATTGATTTTGCTAGTTATATTTTTTGGGGTGATGATTGGAATTGGACTTTACTGCCGTCGTCATGCTACCGATGTGAATGGGTTTGTATTGGGCGGCAGAAATGTAGGACCGTGGCTTACGGCGTTTGCCTACGGCACCAGTTACTTTTCGGCGGTGGTTTTCGTAGGGTATGCAGGTCAGTTTGGCTGGAAATACGGTATCGCCGCTACCTGGGCCGGGCTGGGGAATGCTTTTTTAGGTTCTCTTCTCGCCTGGGCCGTATTAGGCAGACGTACCCGTATCATGACACAGCATTTAAACAGCGCTACCATGCCCGAGTTTTTCGGACAGCGTTTTGAGAGCAAGCCCTTAAAACTGGCGGCTTCGGCAATTATCTTTATCTTTTTGATTCCTTATACAGCCAGTCTTTACAATGGCCTAAGCCGTCTTTTCGGTATGGCCTTTGATATCGATTACAGCGTGTGCGTTATTGTTATGGCAGTGCTCACCGGCATCTATGTCATAGCCGGGGGTTATATGGCTACCGCTATCAATGATTTTATTCAGGGTATTATCATGATTTTCGGTATCGTGGCGGTAATCATTGCAGTGTTGAACAGCCAGGGCGGTTTCCTTTCGGCTCTTGATAAACTTTCTGCGGTGCAGGATGAGACGGTTTCTGCGGCGCCGGGTGTGTTTAACTCCTTTTTCGGGCCGGACCCGGCAGGGCTTTTAGGCGTGGTGATTCTCACAAGCCTTGGTACTTGGGGACTGCCCCAGATGGTACAGAAGTTTTATGCCATCAAGAGTGAGAGCGCCATCAATAAGGGCATGATTATATCCACTGTCTTTGCCACGATTGTGGCGGGCGGCTGCTATTTTCTGGGCGGATTCGGAAGATTGTTCAGTGACAAAATCGACATTGCGGCCAATGGGTATGACTCTGTCGTGCCAACCATGCTTTCAGGGCTTCCTGCAATCTTAATTGCGGTGGTGGTGATTTTGGTACTTTCAGCTTCCATGTCCACACTGTCTTCCCTGGTATTGGCATCAAGCTCTACCTTGACGCTGGACTTTATTAAAGGTAATATGATTAAGGAGATGGATGAGAAAGAACAGGTGAAATGGATGCGGGCTCTTCTGGTAGTGTTTATCGCCATATCCGTAGTGCTTGCATTGATTCAATATCGTTCTAACGTCACTTTTATCGCGCAGCTCATGGGTGTGAGCTGGGGCGCGTTAGCCGGCGCTTTTCTGGCACCTTTCCTTTATGGCCTGTACTGGAAGCGGACGACTAAGGCGGCCTGCTGGGTAAGCTTTTTATTCTCTACGGTGGTGATGCTTGCCAATATCTTTTTCCGGGCAAGTTTTCCGGCATACCTGCAGTCACCCATTAACGCCGGTGCTTTCTGTATGTTGGCCGGGCTTGTGATTGTGCCTGTGGTTAGCCTGTTTACGAAGGCACCCGGACAGAAAACGTTGGAGGAGATTTTCTCCTGTTACCAGAAAAAAGTGACAGTTTCAGTGACAGATTCCATCGGCGATCAGAATTAAGAGGCGTGAAGCGCTTTGGAATGGAGGAAGGTATGAAAACACTAATGCTTGGCAATGAAGCGGTGGCCAGAGGTCTCTATGAGGCAGGCTGCTGCTTTGTATCCAGTTATCCGGGAACACCCAGCACAGAGATTACTGAGTGCGTGGCGAAATATGAGGAGGTTTACGCGGAGTGGGCACCCAATGAGAAGGTGGCTCTTGAGGCGGCGTTTGGCGCATCCCTGATAGGAAAGAGAAGCTTTTGTGCCATGAAACACGTAGGGTTAAATGTGGCGGCAGATCCCCTTTTTACCATTTCTTATACAGGGGTAAACGCAGGACTTGTAATCGGTGTGGCCGATGATGCGGGAATGCACAGTTCTCAGAATGAACAGGATTCCAGACATTATGCGAAGGCGTCAAAGATTCCCATGCTGGAGCCTTCCGATTCGATGGAGGCGTTAAACTTTGCGAAGCTTGCCTATGAAATTTCCGAGAAATTTGATACGGCGGTTCTGCTGAAGATGTGTACCCGCGTCAGCCATTCCCAGAGTGTGGTGGAGACGGGTGAGCGGGTAGAACCGGAACAGAAAAAGTATGAGAAGAATCCCGCCAAATATATTATGATGCCGGTCAATGCAAAGAAGCGCCACCCGGAAGTGGAGGCGCGCACCAAGGCTCTGATACAGTGGGCGGAACAGACGGAAATTAACCGGATTGAGGAGGGACAGGATAAATCCCTTGGCATTATCACTTCTTCTACCTGTTATCAGTATGTGAAGGAGGCCTTTGGAGATACCTATCCTGTATTGAAACTGGGGATGATCTGGCCAATGCCGCAGCAGAAGATAAAAGACTTCGCTGGCACCGTTGACAGACTGGTGGTGGTAGAGGAGCTGGATGACTATATTGAGACCCACTGTAAGAACATGGGCCTTTGCGTATCCGGAAAAGACCTGTTTACCAATATCGGGGAACTGAGTCAGAACCTGGTGAAAGAGAAACTTGGCGGTACAGTACATACAGGGGCGTGCCTGGCAGAAGAGATTCCCGCAAGACCCCCGGTGATGTGCGCAGGCTGCCCTCACCGCAGTATTTTCTATGTACTGAAGAAATTGAAATTGACGGTTTTGGGAGATATCGGCTGTTATACGCTGGGAGCCGTGGCGCCTTTGGGTGCCATTGATACCACAATCTGTATGGGTGCTTCTGTGTCAGGACTGCACGGTTTCGTAAAAGCTGGCGGCGAAGAGATGGAAGGACGGACTGTGGCGGTCATCGGGGATTCTACGTTTATTCATTCCGGTGTCACAGGCCTGATCAATATTGCCTATAATGAGTCCAATGCTACCGTGATTATATTAGATAATTCCATCACGGGTATGACGGGCCATCAGCAGAATCCGACTACGGGTTATAACCTGAAAGGGGACCCCTGCACGAAGATCGATTTGGAAAGCTTGTGTCACGCCGTAGGCATTCAGCGCGTGAGAGTGGTTGACCCTTACGATATGGATACCTGCCAGAGGGTAATCAAAGAAGAGCTGGAAGCGAAAGAGCCTTCGGTCATTATTTCCCGCCGGCCCTGCGCATTGTTAAAGTATGTAAAGCATCCAGGCCCTATCTGTTCCGACCCGGAAAAGTGTAAGGGATGTAAGGCCTGTATGAACATTGGCTGTCCTGCCATCAGTATGGTGGACGGCAAGGCGCAGATTGATGCCACACTCTGCGTAGGATGCGGTGTCTGTAAGCAACTGTGTAAATTTGACGCGCTCGGTTAAGCGTTAGTTTAGAAAAGCAGGTGTCATAATAACTGTGACAAAGAAGCGGCACAGACGGGAATAGAGAGAGTATCGTCATGGGAAGAAATGGAGATAAGTATGGAAACGAAGAATATTATGATCGTGGGAGTAGGAGGACAGGGGACACTTCTTGCCAGTAAGCTTTTGGGACGTCTTCTCCTTGGCAAGGGATATGATGTGAAGGTCAGCGAGGTGCACGGCATGAGCCAGCGGGGCGGAAGCGTCGTGACTTATGTGCGCTGGGGAGACCGGGTATGTTCTCCTATTATAGATAAGGGGCAGGCAGATTGTGTCCTTTCCTTTGAACTTTTGGAGGCGGCCCGTTATACAGAATATGTAAAACCGGGCGGCAGGATTATCGTCAACAGTCAGCAGATTAATCCCATGCCGGTGGTTGCAGGCATGGCTGTTTATCCAAAGAATCTGGAAGAGAAAATGGTGGAACTGGGGATTCATGTGGATGCACTGGATGCACTTGCGTTGGCGGAGGAAGCGGGGAGCAGTAAGGCTGTGAACTTAGTGCTCATGGGCAGACTTTCCAAACATTTTGAGTTTACCACACAGGAATGGATGGATGCCATTGAGCAGAGTGTGCCTGCCAAATTCCTGGAGATGAATAAGAAGGCATTTTCATTAGGACAGAGTGCGTGAGAAAACGCTTCGGAATGGAGGAAAGTATGGAACGGTATTACCAGAAAGAAATTGAAACCGCGGACAGGGAGCAGATTCTTGCATGGCAGAATGAACGGCTGGTAAAGCAGGTGCGCCATGTGTGGGACAATGTACCCTATTACCGCAAAAAGATGGAGGAGAAGGGGGTTTTGCCTGAGGATATTCAGAGCGTGGATGACTTGCACAAACTGCCCTTCTTATCAAAGGATGATCTGCGGGAGGCTTATCCTTACGGATTGTTGGCCACATCTCTAAAAGATTGTGTCCGTATCCAGTCCACATCCGGGACTACCGGACGCAGAGTGGTGGCTTTTTATACCCAGCATGATATTGATCTGTGGGAGGATTGCTGTGCCCGCGCTATTGTAGCGGCAGGCGGCACCAATGAGGATGTCTGTCATGTGTGCTATGGTTATGGCCTTTTTACCGGGGGACCCGGATTAAATGGCGGCAGTCATAAAGTCGGCTGTTTGACGCTTCCTATGTCGTCAGGTAATACCGACCGCCAACTGCAGTTCATGGTGGACTTGGAGGCTACCATTCTCTGCTGTACACCTTCTTATGCGGCTTTTCTGGCGGAAAGTATTCATGAGCGCGGCCTGCGTGATAAAATTAAGCTGAAAGCGGGTATTTTCGGTGCAGAGGCATGGAGCGAGGAGATGCGCCAGGACATTCAGAATAAACTGGGCATCAAGGCGTATGATATTTATGGACTCACGGAGACCAGCGGCCCTGGTGTCGCTTTTGAATGCAGTGCGCAGACCGGTATGCACATCAATGAAGATCATTTTATTGCTGAAATTATCGATTCCGACACGGGAGAGGTGCTTCCTGAAGGCAGTAAAGGTGAACTGGTATTTACGGCAATCACCAAGGAAGCTTTCCCGCTTTTGCGTTACCGCACCAGAGATATCTGTGTTCTGACCAGAGAGAAATGTGCCTGCGGCCGTACCCACGTGAAGATGAGTAAGCCTATGGGCAGAAGCGATGATATGCTGATTGTCAAGGGCGTTAATGTATTCCCGTCTCAGATTGAGACAGTGCTGTTAGAACAAGGATATCCGGCTAACTATCAGATTATTGTGGACCGTGTCAACAATTCTGATACCATTGAGGTCATGGTGGAGATGACGCCTGAGAACTTCTCCGATAACCTGGGTAAGATTACAGAGATGGAGAAAGGATTGGTGTCTGCACTCAAGGCTATGTTGGGCATTTACGCTAAGGTGCGTCTGGTGGCACCCAAATCTATTACCAGAAGCGAAGGCAAGGCAGTGCGCGTGATCGATAAGCGCAAGATTTAGAAAGGGGGACGAACCTATGACAATACCTCAGATTTCTGTATTTTTGGAAAACAAAGCGGGACAGCTTGCAGACATTACCAACATTCTGTCACAGAATCAGGTAAACATGCGGGCAATCAATATTGCAGAGACGGCGGATTACGGCGTTTTGCGGCTCATCGTGGACGATGCTTCCAAGGCTTCTGCAATTTTATTGGAACAGGGTTTTATTCTGACCATGACACCTGTTGTGGGGGTGGCTGTTCCAGACACACCGGGCGGCTTAAGTAAGGTGCTGGGGGTGATTTCCGCCGCCGGGATTGATGTGGAATA
>CAJUFU010000021.1:0-17086 GCA_910585555.1 uncultured Lachnospiraceae bacterium | reverse complement strand
ATATGTATTCTGTTTTCGGACAAAAGGATGGGCAGGCCTGTATGATCTTCCGTGTGGCAGATACGGAGGGGCTTATTGAAGTTCTGGAAAAAGACGGCATCAGCACCATTGCAGGAGATAATCTTGGTCTTCATTAAAAAGTGAGTGGCTGATATTAATCGCATAGTGGTTACAAAAAAATAGTTGACAAACAGAAAAAATTCGTATACATTATAAGGCAGTAAAGTTTTATAAATAAGACAGGCGATGATAAGAACAAGTAGTGAATCAGGGAACGGACAGAAAGCAGCCGGTGGATGAGAGGCGCGCGGGAACTTTTTCATGAATACATCTTGGAGCTTCATGGCAGAATAGAACGGATGTTATGTCAGTCTAAGCTGACAGGCAGAGGAATTCTTAGTAGGTCATGACGGGGAATGCACGTTATAGCAGGAAAGTATCATCATAGATAGTATAACGGATGCTATTTTATGATTGTACTCGTTGAGGCGGGCGATGTAAGTCGTCTGTAAAATTAGGTGGTAACACGAGTTTAACCCTCGTCCTGATAACAGGACGGGGGTTTTTAGCGCGAACTTGTAATGCAGAGCATTTTGAATCTGCGCAAGGCAGAGAAAGGCTCTGTAAATTTCAGAAACAAAAGGGAGGAAATGAAAATGGGAATTTATGAGGAATTACAGGCGAGAGGACTTCTCGCACAGTTGACGGATGCGGAAGAAATCAAAGAACTGATCAACCATGGAAAAGCTACTTTTTATATTGGTTTTGACCCCACGGCAGACAGCCTGCATGTAGGACATTTTATGGCGCTGTGTCTGATGAAGCGTCTGCAGGAGGCGGGAAATAAGCCGATTGCATTGATCGGGGGCGGCACGGCCATGATCGGAGATCCTTCCGGGCGGACGGATATGCGTTCCATGATGACAAAGGAGACGATTGCGCACAATTGTGAATGTTTTAAGAAACAGATGAGCCGGTTTATAGATTTCTCAGATGGCAAGGCGTTGATGGTGAACAACGCTGACTGGCTGCTAGGGTTAAACTATGTGGAATTTATCAGAGAAGTGGGCGCCTGTTTCAGTGTCAACAACATGCTTCGGGCAGAGTGTTATAAGCAGAGAATGGAGAAGGGCCTGAGCTTCCTAGAGTTTAACTACATGATCATGCAAAGTTATGATTTCCTGGAACTTTACAAAAGATATGGCTGTAATATGCAGTTTGGCGGCGATGATCAGTGGAGCAATATGCTGGGAGGTACGGATTTAATCCGCCGTAAGCTGAGCAAGGATGCCTATGCCATGACCATAACGCTTCTGATGAATTCTGAGGGCAAAAAGATGGGTAAGACACAGAAGGGGGCGGTATGGCTCGATCCGAATAAGACGACTCCCTTTGAGTTCTATCAGTACTGGCGCAATGTGGACGACGCCGATGTGCTCAAATGTATGCGGATGCTCACCTTCCTGCCCTTAGAGCAGATTGACGAGATGGATAAGTGGGAAGGAAGCCAGTTGAATGAGGCAAAAGAGATTCTTGCTTATGAACTGACCAATCTGGTGCACGGCGAAGAGGAAGCGCAGAAAGCCAAAGAAGCGTCAAGAGCGCTTTTTGCCGGCGGCGGAAGTCTGGAAAATATGCCAACGGTGACGCTTCCCGAGGCCGATTTCAGGGACGGTTCCATTGATATCCTTGGTATTCTGGTATCCGCGGGGCTTTCGGCATCCCGTTCGGAAGCACGCAGAGCGGTGGAGCAGGGTGGTGTGTCCGTAAAGGGTGAGAAAGTGAGCGATGTCAAGACTGTTTACAGTAAAGATGACATTATGGCGGAAGAGTTTATCGTGAAAAAGGGTAAGAAGAGCTTTAAGAAGATTATAGTATAAAAGGGTCAGCAGCTTGAATGAATCTGTGGAAAGCTGCATGGAAGGGCAGATTTTAGAGAGAAAACAGGAGAGGTATTGCTATGGAAAAGAGAGCAAAAGGAAGAACATTGATGTCCTATGCACCAGATATTAAGGTGGTGGATTGTACTTTGCGGGACGGAGGTCTTGTGAACAATTTCTTTTTTACGGATGAGTTTGTGAAGGCTTTATACCGTGCCAATATCAAGGCGGGCGTGGATTATATGGAATTCGGCTACAAGGCGTCCAAAGAGATGTTTGATGTCAATAAGTTCGGAAAATGGAAATTCTGTGATGATAAGGACATCCGTGCCGTTGTAGGTGACAATAAGACGGATATGAAGATTGCGGTGATGGCAGATGTGGGCCGATGCGATTTCAGGAAAGATATCCTGAATAAGAAAGACAGTCCCATTGATCTTGTGCGTGTTGCCACTTATATCAATACCATACCGGCAGCCATAGAGGTGATTGAGGATTGTACGAAGAAGGGCTATGAGACCACGGTCAATATCATGGCAATTTCCAAATCCAACGAGACAGATCTGGATGCGGCCCTGGAACTGCTTGGACAAAGCAGTGTTGGTACTATTTATCTGGTGGACAGCTATGGGTCCCTCTATCCGGAGCAGGCGAGACGTCTGGCAGATAAATATCTGGAAGTGGCAGCAAAATATAATAAGAAAGTGGGCATACATGCTCACAATAACCAGCAGCTCGCTTTTGCGAATACGGCGGAAGTGATTATCATGGGCGTAAGCTACTTAGATGCTACTGTGAGCGGTATGGGAAGGGGATGTGGTAATTGCCCCAGTGAGCTGTTGCTGGGATTTCTGAAGAATCCTAAATATAATATCAATCCCATCTTAAATTT
This sequence comes from uncultured Lachnospiraceae bacterium, assembly GCA_910585555.1. Taxonomy (GTDB): domain Bacteria; phylum Bacillota; class Clostridia; order Lachnospirales; family Lachnospiraceae; genus UBA3282. Next base: position 14,314 of record CAJUFU010000021.1, on the reverse strand, counting down.
TGTGGAGAAACAGATCGTTCCCCTGCGGGAGTCTGGGGTCACTTGGGGATATGATGTGCCATATCTTTTGACGGGTATTTTGAACCAGCATCCCAAGTCTGCCATTCAGTTTATGAAAGAGGGCAGGAAAGATTATTATGAGTTCTATCTGGAACTGCTGGAGAATTTCTAGGAAGGCGTGGGCATAAGCTATTCAGGAGAAGATATAGATGAAACAAAAGCATAGACAAGATAAGAAGCAGGAATTGGAGTTTATTGAACTGGACGATTGTGAAGAAGCATATGAAGACGCAGAGGAAGATGACTATGAAGCAGAAGATGAATATGAGTCTTTGGCAGGACGTGGAATGTCTATTGTTCCAAAGATTTTTATCGTTATTATAACAATTGTTATAATTTTCTCTGTTGTGCTGATAACGCGTCTTTCCGGTAAAAATCACGAGGATGCCGCAGAGGCGTCCCTGCCTGCAATGGAAGAGATCTCTGATGAAGATACCCAGGAAGAGCGGATACAGGAGCTGGAAGAGCAGGAAAATCCGACAGACCAGGGTCTGATAGGTGACGGGGAAGAGAGCCAGCTTGACATGGAAGAGGCAGAAAATGCCAGACAGGAAGCGGAAGCCACCTCACAGGAGGCGGCGGATCCCCAGACGGAAACCATGAGTACACAGCAGGGTACGGCGGTGGATGTGACAGAGCTGCTCTCTTCCGGTGCAGTAGTCGAGACAGAAAAGATAACACTTGGTATTGATGTGGCCAGATATCAGGGTACGATAGATTGGGCACAGGTGGCGGCATCGGGAATTGAATTTGCCATGGTGCGTGTGGGATACCGTACAGACAGTACAAGAGAAATCTGTGCGGATACCAATGCCAAATATAATATGCAGGAAGCCCAGAAGAACGGAATCAAAGTAGGCGCATACTTTTTCTCCACTGCAGCAAGTACAGCGGAAGCGGTAGAAGAGGCGGACTGGGTTGCAGATTATATATCCCAGTATCAGATTACCTATCCTGTGGCTTATGACTGTGAAGGATTTGACAGACCGGAAAGTGCCCAATATGCGTTGTCGAAGACCCAGCGGACGGATATCGCCATCGCCTTTTTGGAGCAGATTTATACACGTGGATATACGCCTATGTTCTATGCTTCTATGGGAGAACTGACCGGGGAGGCGAAGTGGGAGACGTCACGGATTGAAAATACTTATAAGATTTGGGTGTCCCAGTATCCCACAGCGCCTTATCCGCAGACGGCGAAGTCTTCCTATACCGGCAGCCATGCCATGTGGCAGTATACCAACCAGGGAACGGTTGCAGGGATTGGCAGGCCTGTGGATGTCAATATTGCTTATTTTGGCTATGAAGGAGAAGCAGAAGCTTTGAGCGGGGAGACACCGGAGGAGGTGCAGGCGGATGCGGAGGCATTGATGCGCTTTACGGAAGTGAATGAAGAAGTGACTGCGAAGGATTCCACCAATCTGCGAAACATTCCCAGCCAGGGAAGTGACAGTGCAGTGGTGTATACGCTGCCAAACGGAGAGACAATCTTAAGAACCGGCATCAGCGACAGCGGCTGGTCTAGGCTTACCTATAATGGACAGACAGTGTACGCTGTTTCCAGTTATCTGACTACAGATTTGTCTTTCCAGACACCCCAGCCGCAGACACAGGAGGGGGCTGACAGTGGAGATGGTCTAAAGACCAGATTTGAGGAAAGAAACGAGCAGGTGACAGCGAAAGTGGAAGTCAATCTTCGTACACTGCCCAGTGTGACGAATCCGGATGCTGCGGTAGCGGCGGTATTACATAACGGTGAGTATGCGACCAGAACAGGCATCAACGAAGCATACGGCTGGTCGAGGGTAGACTATAACGGACAGACATTATACTGTATCAGCAGTTATTTAATACAGTAGAGACAGGGAGGAGTTATATGAGAACGAATATTATCCGGAGACAATTCGATGAAGAGCGAGCGTTATATAATTTACAGCAGGCGGATGTGGAGGAATGCACCTTTGCCGGGCCTGCTGATGGAGAGTCTGTGTTAAAGGAATCCAGAGATGTGAATCTGAGAAAGTGTACCTTTTCTCTGCGGTATCCGTTGTGGCATGTGAAAGGATTTACAATGGAAGATTCTGCCATGGATGAGTTGACGCGGGCGGCAATCTGGTATGCTAAGGACGGTGTGATCAAAGAATCCGTGTTAGGCGGTATCAAAGCGGTCAGAGAGTGTACAGGAATTTGCTTAGAGAACTGTAAGATTGTGTCTCAGGAATTTGGATGGAAATCCAGTGGTATTGTTTTGAAGGACACTGATATTACTTCTGAGTATCTGTTTTTTGACAGTCAGGATGTGAGATTAGAGCATGTGAAAATGCAGGGGAAGTATTCTTTTCAGTATATGAAGGATTTGGAAATCATAGACAGTGTGCTGGACACCAAGGATGCTTTCTGGCACAGTGAGAACGTTACCGTCAGAAACAGTGTGGTAAAGGGAGAATATCTGGGATGGTTTTCGGATGGACTGACCTTAATCGACTGTAAAATCAGCGGCACACAGCCGTTATGTTATTGTAAGAATCTGAAACTGGTAAACTGCACTATGGAGGATACAGATCTTTCCTTTGAATATTCGGATGTGGAAGCAGATGTGCAGGGACACGTGATCTCCATTAAGAATCCAAAATCAGGTCATATTACAGTGGACAGTGTGGGCGAGGTCATTCGGGAAGAGCCGGTGATGGAGTGCACAGGGCAGGTTATCATACGCGGGAAGGAAGAAACGTTATGATAAAGGGTGATAAGGCTGGCATTGTGTGTTGTTCCAACGGCTTAAGCGCAGAGCGGAAAGAGGATGTTCAAAAGTTAGTATCGGCATTAACGAAAATAGGAATCACACCTGTCATGAGTGAGTATATCTATACAAGAAGTGCGGTGTTTTCCGGAACTGGCAGAGAACGGGCGCAGGCCCTGATGAGATTTTATGAGGATAATGAGGTGCGGGCAATCTTTGATATATCCGGCGGGGATATCGCAAATGAAATTCTGCCTTATCTGGATTTTGATGTGATACAAGCGCATCCCAAACAGTTCTGGGGATACAGTGATTTGACTTCGATCATCAATGCTGTCTATGCCATGACGGGATGCGAGGGCGTACTCTATCAGGTGATGAACCTCATCCGGGATGAGAGCGGTCTTCAGAGAGAGCGCTTTGCAAAGACCGTGTTAACCGACGGGAATTCTCTATTTACTTTTCCCTATGAGTTTATCCAGGGAGATTATATGGAAGGCATCGTGGCAGGCGGCAATATCCGGTGTCTTCTGAAATTGGCGGGAACCGCCTTTTTTCCAGATATGACAGACAAGATTCTAGTACTGGAGGCTTTGGGCGGCAGCGTGGCACAGTTTGTGGCCTATCTTAGCCAGCTTGCGTGTATGGGCGTGTTTTCTAAGATAAAAGGGATTGTGCTGGGAACCTTTACCCAGATGGAAGCTGAGAATGCCCAGCCGGATATCACTACACTGGTACAGGAATATGCCAAGGGCCTTCCTGTGATCAAGACATCCAAGATAGGGCACGGTGCAGATTCCTGTGGTATAGTGATTGGTTCATATCGTGTGTTTTCTTAAATCTGATAGAGTTTCTTCAAGTTTTCCATTTTGGCACTGGCATTGCGTAACAAGGCATCTAACAGGGTGATGGCGGCCATAGATTCCACCACCACCACAGCGCGGGGGACGATGACAGGATCGTGTCGTCCCTTGATGGAAATCTCCAGTTCTTCTCCCTGTTTATTCACAGTTTCCTGCGGAGTAAAGATGGAGGGAGTGGGCTTGATGTGGGCGCGCAGTATGATGCGGGAACCATCGCTGATGCCGCCCAGGATACCGCCGGCGTGGTTCGATGTCTTGATGATCTTGCCGTCCTGTATCCGGAAGGGATCGTTGTTTGTGGAACCATTGTGCAAAGAGACGTCTACACCGTCGCCAATTTCCACGGCTTTGACGGCACCGATGGACATGACTGCTTTTGCCAGATCAGCATCCAGTTTCTCGAAGACGGGGTCTCCCAGACCAGCCGGTACACCGTCTATCACACATTCAATCACACCGCCTGCGGAATCATATTGTTTCATGCAGTCGGCTAAATACTGCTCGGCCAGAAGGGAAGCCTCTCTGTCCGGCATGGCGGTGGGGGTTTCCAGAATGGCCGTTTGATCAAAATGGTCCATGGAGATACCGATGGGGCCGATGGACTTGGTATAGGCACACAGGCGTATGCCGAATTCAGCCAGTGCTTTGGCGGCAATCGCGCCGGCAGCCACACGGCCTATGGTCTCTCTGCCGGAAGAGCGGCCGCCCCCGCGGTAGTCCCGAAAGCCGTATTTTGTATCAAAAGTATAGTCGGCGTGACCGGGACGGTAATAGCTGGCGATTTCACTGTAGTCCGTAGAGCGCTGTGAAGTGTTTGGCACCAGCATGGAAATGGGAGTGCCGGTAGTTTTTCCCTCGAAAATGCCGGAGAGAATTTGTACCTCATCGGCCTCCTTACGGGGGGTGGATATTTTAGTCTGTCCGGGCTTTCTCCTGTTCAAATAGGTCTGGATATCGTTCTTTTCCAGATGAAGGCCTGCAGGACAGCCGTCTACGACCACACCCAGTGCCGCACCGTGAGACTCCCCCCAGGTGGTAAGTTGAAAGATAATTCCTAGTGTTGAACCTGCCATTGTGTATTCCTTTCTTCTATTATGATGAAGTTTTCTGAAAATATCATGCAGGATAACCTGCAAAATAAAATAACTGGTAAAATATAAAATGCATATTTAATATTGAAGACGGAAAAGTTGCATTTTACAACCTTCTATGCAGACTGTCCCAGCAAACAAATCTGCTTTTGTAGCATATCATATTTAAGGGTAAAAATAAATATGAAGGACATTTTCGAAATAAAATAATGAAGGGAGCAGAAAAAAGATAAAAGATTTACATAAAAAAGACTGTACAAATAAATTTTATGTGTTATGATATAAATTAGGTTTACATATTCCCTATTTTTAGTTTTTTCGACGGCGGTTGTCGGAAGAGGGATCTGTGAATACAATCAACCAAGTCATACATAGATAATGAGGAGTTTATGAAAAAGACATTTCAGGAGAACTTAATAGCAAAGTTCACAGGTATTACCAAAAGGCACAGCGTATTGACATATCCGTGTCTTGCGGCAGTGGCTGTTATTTTGTTTTTCTATCATATCTTTATGCATTTTGTAAATAATGGCAAGCGTTATGTCAGCGTGGCTTTTGTAGCCGTTTTCTTTATGAGCAGCTGCAGTTTTTCTTTTGCAGTGTTTGCAGAGCGTACCGGATTCATCAGCGCCCAGGAGACTTACAGTGCAATTGTGGAGGACTCAGATATTACCTTGGCGGTAGAACAGCCCTTGGAACCGCAGGAACAGATTATCTTGGAGGAGGATGAAAATGAAACGGCGTGTGAGCCCTCAGAAGAGACAGAGGATGTAGTTGCCTATTCTCTGGATGACCTTTTGGCAAATCATGAGGAGAAACCTTATCAGGCGCTCAATACAGATAATGAGGTGACAGGGGAGGAGTATGTGTTTGATTCTTCAGACTGGCGTCTGGTATTGATCAACAAGCAGCATCCCATTCCGGAAGATTATGATTTTACACTGGGAACGTTTACAGCCGGTATGCGCTGTGACGAACGTATCATTGAGGACTTGCTTTTGATGATGAAAGCGGCTAAGGATGAAGGGGTTAACCTGGAAGTCTGCTCTCCTTATCGGGGTGACAATAGACAGGAGTATCTTTTTAATAAGAAGATTAAGAATTATATGGGACAGGGAATGTCCTATATGGAAGCTTATAAGATGGCCTCTCAGATTGTTACTGTGCCAGGGGCCAGTGAACATCAGGTAGGCCTTGCGCTGGATATATGGAGTGACACATATAAGTCCCTGGACAAAGGGTTTGAGGATACGGCGGCAGGAAAGTGGCTGGCGGAGCACAGCTGTGAGTATGGATTTATCCTGCGCTATCCGGAGGGAAAGGAATATATTACCAGTATTGAATATGAGCCCTGGCATTTTAGGTATGTAGGCAGGGAGGCGGCTATGATCATGAAGATGGAGAATATCTGCCTGGAAGAGTTTTGGGATAAATATTTATAGATTACAAAAAGAGGTAGTTATGTATCAGATTATCAAACAGGAAGGAAGAGCCAAGCGCGCAAAGCTCACGACAGTGCATGGAGTCATTCAGACACCTGTCTTTATGAATGTGGGCACGGCGGCAGCAATTAAGGGTGCTGTCTCCACAGAGGATTTGGAAAGCATCGGGACACAGGTGGAGCTTTCTAATACCTATCATCTGCATGTGCGTCCAGGAGACCAGGTGATTAAGAAGCTTGGCGGCCTTCATAAGTTTATGTCCTGGGACAGGCCGATTCTCACGGACTCGGGAGGATTTCAAGTTTTTTCGCTGGCCGGGCTTCGTAAGATTAAGGAGGAAGGCGTATATTTTCATTCTCATGTAGACGGGCGTAAGATTTTTATGGGCCCAGAGGAGAGTATGCAGATTCAGTCCAATCTGGCTTCTACCATTGCCATGGCATTTGACGAGTGTCCTTCCAGTGTGGCGGAGCGCAAGTATGTGGAAGATTCGGTAGCGCGCACCACCAGATGGCTGGTACGCTGTAAAAAGGAAATGGAGCGATTAAATAAACTCCCCGATACCATAAATTCCAGCCAGCTTCTTTTTGGCATTAACCAGGGCGCTGTCTTTGATGACATCCGTATAGAACATGCGAAGAGGATTTCGGAGCTTGGCTGTGACGGGTATGCGATTGGCGGTCTGGCAGTGGGGGAGAGTCATGAACAGATGTATCATGTAATTGAGGAGACAGTTCCTTATCTGCCCAAAGATGTACCCACATACCTGATGGGTGTGGGAACCCCGGCTAATATTTTGGAGGCCGTGGAGCGAGGCGTTGATTTTTTTGATTGTGTCTATCCTACCAGAAACGGGAGACATGGGCATCTATATACCAACCAGGGCAAGATTAATCTCTTCAATGCGAAATATGAACTGGATGAGAGACCCATCGAGGAGGGGTGTCAGTGTCCTGCCTGCAGACGATACTCCAGGGCCTATATCAGACATCTTCTAAAAGCCAAGGAAATGCTGGGGATGCGGCTGTGTGTTCTGCATAATCTGTATTTTTACAATACGATGATGGAAGAAGTTAGAAATGCTCTGGATGGAGGAGATTTTGCTTCCTATAAGAGGCAGAAACTGGAAGGTATGAAAATGCTGCAATCATAAAATTTCTGTGAAAAGGCTTGTTTTTGGAATTTAAATTGTGTATGATATGCTTTAGACTTTTGATGAAAAGATAATGGAGGAAATGGTATGGGATTATTATTATCAGCTGATGCGGCGGCTGCTACAGGCAGTGGTCTGGTCATGATCATCTATATTGTGGTCATCGTGGCGTTTATGTATTTTCTTATGGTGCGTCCGCAGAAGAAGGAGCAGAAGAGAGTGGCAGCAATGCTGGCAGATATGAGTGTGGGCGATGTAGTGCTTACCACCAGCGGATTTTACGGGATTGTGATTGATATCACAGACGATACTCTGATAGTGGAGTTTGGCAATAACAAAAACTGTCGAATCCCGATGCAGAAATCTGCGGTGGCGCAGGTCGAGAAGGCGGAGACAGAATAGGAAATATGATGCGGGAAACAGCAGGGTCGTGGTGTGACAGCCAGGACCCTTTTTCAATTATTAATGTTTTATTAATGTTATTTAAGATAGTATTGACAATGAGGAGTAATTGATGTAGAATTTCAACTTGTATGAAGGCACACAAAGAATACTGTTAAAGGGAGGAGATAGTTATGAAGAGAAGAGCAGTAAAAGCAATCTTATGTGCGGCGCTTATGGCGCTTACTTTGTCTATGACAGCATGCGGCGGTTCAGATGATGCAGCTAAGGGTGCAGACACGGCTGCGGAAGAAGAGGCAGAGGCACCGGCACCGGAGGAGGAGAAAGAGGAAGAAGCAGCAGAGGAACCTGAAGCAGAGGCTCCTGAGGCAGAAGAGCCTGAAGAGGAAGAAGAAGCTGAAGCTACAGGCGATACGCTGGAGGATTATCTGAATTCTACACCTGGCGCTATGGAAGCGATAGAGGAGCAGATTGCTGGTGCTGGCGAGGAAGGTTTGTCTGTGAAAGCAGAAGTAAAGGGAAATGACTTTACCTTCAACTTTACTGTTGAGGATGCGTCCCTGCTTACGGATGATGCACCTGCGCAGTTGGAAGCTGGTCTGGATGCTACTGCATCTATTTTCGAGCAGATGGCTGGTCAGATGGATGAAGTGATTGGCCAGAAGGGTACAGTGCAGTTTGTGATCAGATACCTTGATCCCGATGGAAATGTACTTGCAGAGAGAGGCTTTAAAGCACAATAAAGAAGGTAAGTAGTCTTGCCGAAAATAGAAAAGGCCGTATCAGTATGATGCGGTCTTTTGCTATCACTTGACAAGCTCCAGTATATCCTTCAAAATAGAAAAAGAAAAATAAAATACGCCAAGAGATCGTCAGATCGGAAAGGAGCACTATGAAAAGGGGATTTGTAAAAATTTTTACCGTAACAGCTGCTATGGTAAGTATGCTTTCTATGAGCATGACAGTTTGCGCCGCGGAGAATTATACGGTGGCAAGTGGAGATCATCTGATGAAGATCGCCAAGGAAAAGTATGGGGACGAGAATAAGTGGAATATTATCTATGAGGCAAATAAAGAGGCGATTAAAGAGCCCACAAAGATTTATCCGGGACAGGTAATTGTGATTCCGGACCTTGCCGAAGAAGCAGGAGCGCCGGCAATGCAGCTTACGGTAGTGCCGGAAACGGAAACACCCACTATACAGATGGAGATTTTGGAGACTCCCGTAGTGCAGGAGAAGCAGCCCGCACAAGAAACATTGCCTGAGGCGGCACCGGCAGTACAGCCTTCTCCCACGGCATCGGCAGTGACGACTTTGGAAGAGTTTGGCAAGGATCCCGAATTTAAGAAAATTTGGGATGCCGAGATGCAGATGTTCTCAGGAAGCGGCATGGATATTTCTGTTCTATTTCAGGAAAATACTATGGCGGTTATCGTGACGATCACAGATTCTTCTTATCTTGTAGATGGGATAGGAGAAGCGCTGACTGAGGGCTTAGAGTCAGTGAAACCAATCGTGGATGAGTTGCTTGTCATGATTGAGGATGAACTTGGCAATCCTGGAAATACTACGATCATCTACAGTTATCAGACAGCCGATGGCACCATACTTGCACAGAGAGCATTTACGGCAAAATAACAGAAAAGGTATAAAGGAATGGCCGGGTCAGCAATGATCCGGCTTTTCTGTATTGAAATTTATACGGGAATAGTCTATGATATATAAGTGATATTTTGCGATTTGAGTTGTTTTATCATACTATAATATAGGTGTGTTTCCAGGCGGAAGCGCAAGAATGGAGGTAAGGATGGAACTTAAGATAACCTGTATTCCCGGAGATGGTATAGGACCGGAAATCGTGGCGGAGGCTAAGAAGGTACTTGATGCGACAGCGGCGAAATTTGGACATGTGATGCAGTATACCGATATTCTGATGGGTGGAGCATCCATTGATGTGCATGGGGTGCCATTGACGGAGGAAGCGGTGGAGACTGCAAAGAGTGCTGACGCGGTACTGATGGGCTCGATCGGCGGGGATACGACCACTTCGCCCTGGTATAAGCTGCCTCCTAATTTAAGGCCGGAGGCCGGCCTTTTGGCCATTCGGAAGGCGCTGAATCTTTTTGCAAACCTGCGGCCCGCGGTTTTGTATGAGGAGCTTTCCGGCGCTTGTCCATTAAAAGAGGAGATTTCATCGGCTGGTTTTGATATGCTGATTATGCGGGAACTGACGGGGGGACTGTATTTCGGAGAGCGAAAGACCGTTGAGGAAAATGGTATACGTAAGGCCATAGATACGCTGACCTATGACGAAAATGAAATCCGCAGGATTGCCATCAAAGGATTTGAGATTGCCAGAAAGCGAAATAAAAAGGTGACCAGCGTGGATAAAGCCAATGTGCTGGATTCTTCCAGGCTCTGGCGTAAGGTGGTGGAAGAGGTTGCCGTGGATTATCCGGATGTGACCTTAGAACATATGCTGGTGGATAATTGTGCCATGCAGCTTGTGAAAGATCCCGCGCAGTTTGATGTGATTTTGACAGAGAATATGTTCGGCGATATTTTATCGGATGAGGCGAGTATGGTGACCGGTTCTATCGGTATGCTGGCGTCAGCCTCTTTAAATGATACGAAGTTTGGCCTGTATGAGCCAAGCCATGGCTCAGCGCCCGATATTGCAGGAAAAGATATTGCCAATCCCATTGCCACAGTGCTTTCCGCTTCCATGATGCTTCGCTACAGCTTTGATTTGGACAAAGAGGCGGATGCCATAGACAACGCAGTAAAAGCAGTACTGCAGGCCGGATACCGTACGGCGGATATCATGTCGGAAGGATGTGTGCGCGTGGGGTGTAAGCAGATGGGAGATCTTCTTGCGGAGAGAATATAAATAATATGTGTTATGATAAAATGAAGAGCAATTCATATACCAAAAAGGTTTGACTCTATGAAACAGCGATTACTTGAGCTAAGAAGGGACAGGATATTCCAGATATTTCTTGTGTTTCTTCTGGGCATGGCAGTTTACTATGGATACAGGATGTTTGAGATTACACCATGGTATGACGAGCTATATACTTATTATTATTTTATCAGCAGAGGACCGGTTTACGCGGCTATCCACTGGCCCCTTCCCAACAATCATGTTGGATTTTCCACCTTATCGGCCTGCCTGAATCTATTTGGCAGTTCGGCAGTGGCCCTAAGAGGAGTATCCTGGCTCAGCAGTCTGGGAAGCTTGGTGCTTCTGTACCGGATTGGCAGAAAGTGTTTTGCAGGATATTTTGCATTGGTTCCGGTGTTTGTCTTTGCAGGAATGAGCATGGTCAACCAGCTTGCGGTACAGGGAAGAGGTTATGCGCTTGTAACCTTCTGTTATCTCACGGCCCTATGGGAACTTTTTCACATCGTGGTGGAGCATCGGAAGAAGAGAAGCGGTTATGTTTTGTTTGGGCTGTCGCTTTTGATGGCGTTGTGGGCCATTCCCAGCAGCCTCTATGTGGTAATGCCGGTATGCATGATTGGCGGCATGATGCTCTTGCTGCAAAAGGAGTATAAAGGACTTGCCCGGCTTATTATGACGTCCCTTGTCAGTGCAGTCTGCACAGCTGGCCTTTATGGGATTTTGTGGCTGGCGATTGGCTCTAATCTGCTTATCAAAACACCGGACAGTGGATTTTCCGGTATGAGTCATGGAGCAGTCATTCTGCAGGCGCCTTTTCGGGCAGTCATAACAGGTGTATCTTATATGTTAGACACGCCCTATATTCAGAGTATGACCAGAGAACAGTTTACGGAGCAGGCTGCTTACTGGCTGCAGACTTTGTTTGGCACGCAGCTCTCTTTTGCATTTGGAATCAAGGGAACAGGCATGTGTCTGTTTGTGATGACCGCTCTTGTCATGGCAGTTCTGCGGACCTTGTGGCGTATAAAAAATAAATGCCATCCGTTATTTGTCAAAAGGCATTTTGCCAAGGCGGATATGGAGCAGGAATGGTCACAGGTACAAGGAATAGAGGACACTGTAAAACCGCTGCCGGAAAGAACAGAGCAGGACGGCTGCCAGGAGTTTCTGGAGGTGTATTTTCTGCTGACGATTCTTTTATTGACATTGGCTTTGGTGATACAGTGTAAACTGCCTTACCAGAGAGTGTTTTCTTTCCTGGGCGTGTGGCTGGCCCTTTTGTCTGCCTGGCTGATTGAGATTCTGTGCAATCTTATGAATGAAAAAGTCTCTTTATGGAAAAGGGGCAAAGGCTGTCATGGCTGGAACGGGATGGTGTGCAGTATTCTTACCGGGGGATTTTGTGTACTGACGCTTGGGCTGGATACGGCACCTTATAGTATGCGGAGCGAACTGCTTCAGGACGCTTATGAGCAGGGGGCCGTGGAACAGGCAGATAGAATAGCGGTGACGGACTGCGATCAGGAGTATTTTCTTCTGTATGCCTATCATATAGAAGAAAGCGGGACCACCAGACAGATTGAGGAAGGGGATGCCGTGCTGATTGATAAGGCGCTTCTTGGTATGGAATATGGTTATCGGGAAGGACCGGAGACGTGGAAGTTTTATTTGACCAAGGATGAGATACCCACGGCGTATTTGGAAGAAAAGATGGAGCCGGTCTATGAGAACTGGCAGTTTATCTTATATACAAGAAAGTAGATGCATGAAGCGCAGGGCGCTTCGGAACGGAGGAGAATATGAGAAGTGATAACGTGAAAGCGGGCGCACAGCAGGCGCCGCACAGAAGTTTATTTAATGCACTGGGATTTACGGAAGAGGAGATGAAGAAACCCATGGTGGGAATCGTCAGTTCCTACAATGAGATTGTGCCGGGACATATGAATCTGGATAAGATTGTGGAAGCGGTAAAGCTGGGCGTAGCCCAGGCAGGCGGTGTGCCGGTAGTGTTTCCGGCGATTGCAGTCTGTGACGGTATCGCTATGGGGCATATTGGGATGAAGTATTCTCTGGTGACCAGAGATTTGATTGCAGATTCTACAGAGTGTATGGCGCTTGCCCATCAGTTTGACGCTCTGGTTATGGTGCCTAACTGTGATAAGAACGTGCCGGGACTTTTGATGGCGGCGGCTCGTATCAACGTCCCCACGGTCTTTGTCTCCGGCGGTCCCATGCTGGCCGGCCATGTGCAGGGTCAGAAAAGAAGCCTCTCTTCCATGTTTGAGGCAGTGGGTTCCCATGCGGCTGGTACGATGACAGAGGAAGAGCTGCGGGAGTTTGAGGAGAAGGTTTGTCCTACCTGTGGGTCCTGTTCCGGTATGTACACCGCCAATTCCATGAACTGTCTGACAGAGGCACTGGGCATGGGGCTTCGCGGCAATGGTACTATCCCGGCGGTTTATTCCGAGCGTATCAAACTTGCCAAACATGCAGGTATGGCAGTGATGAAACTGTTGGAAAAAGACATCAGACCGCGGGATATCATGACAAAGGATGCTATTTTAAATGCGCTTACCGTGGATATGGCTTTGGGATGTTCTACCAACTCCATGCTGCATCTGCCGGCAATCGCTCATGAGATTGGGTTTGACTTTGATATTGCTTTTGCCAATGAAATCAGTGAAAAAACACCTAATGTCTGTCATCTGGCACCTGCGGGTCCTACTTATATGGAAGATTTGAATGAGGCCGGCGGTGTCTATGCGGTGATGAAGGAGCTGGCTGATATTGGACTGCTCCATACAGACTGCATGACAGTGACAGGAAATACAATCGGAGAGAATATCAAGGATGCAGTAAACCGCAATACGGAGGTTATCCGTACCGTGGAGAATCCTTACAGTAAGACAGGCGGTCTTGCGGTCTTAAAGGGAAATCTGGCACCTGACGGCAGCGTGGTGAAGCGCTCGGCTGTGGTGGAGGAAATGATGGTTCATGAAGGACCGGCCAGAGTATTTGAATGCGAGGAAGACGCGATCAAGGCAATCAAGGAAGGGCAGATTGTGGCAGGAGATGTGGTGGTAATCCGTTATGAAGGACCTAAGGGCGGTCCGGGTATGCGGGAGATGTTAAATCCTACCTCCGCGATTGCGGGCATGGGTCTGGGCTCCAGTGTGGCGCTGATTACGGACGGACGGTTTTCCGGTGCTTCCCGGGGAGCCTCGATTGGGCATGTATCACCGGAAGCGGCAGTGGGCGGTCCTATTGCGCTTGTGGAGGAGGGAGATATCATCAGCATCGATATTCCCAATATGAAACTGGATGTCAAGGTATCCGAAGAAGAACTTGCGAGACGTAAGAGTAACTGGCAGCCCAGGGAACCTAAGGTGACAACAGGTTATCTGGCCAGATACCGGGAGATGGTCACCAGCGGCAACAGAGGGGCTATTTTGGAGATACCCGGAAAGAAGTGAATATCGCGTGTTATTAAATAACAATTGCAATTTATTCTAAACAGACAGGAGGAAGATAAAATGGTATTGACAGGTGCAGAGATTGTGGTGGAATGCCTCAAAGAGCAGGGTGTGGACACCGTGTTCGGTTATCCAGGCGGTACGATTTTAAATGTATATAGATCGGAAGAGCACACGTCTGAAC
>CAJUFU010000020.1:24110-47549 GCA_910585555.1 uncultured Lachnospiraceae bacterium | reverse complement strand
TTTAAAAAGGCTTTTCATGATTCCAAAATCTCGTCAATCTTCCTTCGTTCCTCCTCGCTAAAGGACGTATTTCCGATCATCCCAATATTGTCTAACACCTGTGACGGACGAGAAGCGCCAATCAGTACACTGGTAATATCGCCGTCCCGAACAAATACAAAACTTTTCATTTCAGCGATAACAAATATTTTTAATCTCACTGTAAATCATCATTGTTTTTGCTTCGGCTTCATGATAAAATACCCCACAAGGACAATCGTGTTGCAGGGTGGGCTGACCCAATATTCCTTCGGAATGGAGGTGATGCCTATGGAAAATCGTTTCGATTTTAAGGACGTTATGACCTTTGGTCTGTTCCTTTTGGCATTACTTACATTCGTTTTTTCGTTTTGTAAGTAGCCTTACATAGAAAAACCACCCCTAAACTTTGACCGAGTACGGGGTGGATTTTTCTATTTCGCATTTTTGGTCAACCCACCTTGTGGGCGGTTGTTCCTTTAATATGTCTATTATATCATATCCCGCCGCCTTTTCAAGAAAATCTTTTCAGTCCGGCTTATTCTCCTCTCTGATCACAACGGCTGCAATGGCATCGACAGCCAAGCTTTAAAAAGGCTTTTCATGATTCCAAAATCTCGTCAATCCTTCTTCGTTCCTCTTCGCTAAAGGACGTATTTCCGATCATCCCGATATTATCTAACACCTGTGACGGACGGGAAGCGCCAATCAGGACACTGGTAATATCGCCGTCCCGCAGAATCCATGCCAGGGCCATCTGTGCCAGGGACTGGCCTCTTTGAGCCGCCAGCTCATTCAGGCTTCCGATCTTACCAAGCACATCCGCCGTCACCGCGCTTTCCTTTAAGAAGCGGCCGTCTGTCCGAATCCGGCTGTCCTCTGGGATTCCGTGCAGATAGCGGTCTGTGAGAAGTCCCTGCGCCAGCGGAGAGAAGGTGATGACACCAATGCCATGGGCCGCCGCATAGTCCTTTAAACCGTCCTCCTCGATTGTCCGGACAAACATGGAATATTTTCTCTGATTGATGATAAACGGTGTCCCCATCTGTGCAAAAAGGCTTGCAATCTCCACGGTCTGTTCCTTATTATAATTAGAGATACCCACATACAGCGCCTTACCGCTTCTGACAATACCGTCTAACGCTCTCGCCGTCTCCTCCAAAGGCGTCTCCGGGTCCGGTCTGTGATGATAAAAGATATCCACGTACTCTAGGCCCATGCGGCGAAGGCTCTGGTCCAGGCTGGCAACCAGATATTTCTTACTGCCCCAGTTCCCGTAAGGGCCCGGCCACATATCATAACCGGCCTTAGTGGATATGACCAGCTCGTCCCGGTATACACCCAGTCCTTTTCTTAAGATTCTGCCGAAATTCTCTTCCGCCGCACCGGGCACCGGACCGTAATTGTTGGCCAGGTCAAAATGTGTGATGCCATGGTCAAAAGCCGTATGGCACACTGCCTCCATGTTATCAAAATTCCCGTTGGAACCGAAATTATGCCACAGCCCCAGGGAAACCGCCGGGAGCAAAAGCCCGCTCTTCCCGCAGCGGTTATATGGCATGGTATCGTATCTCTTTTCATCCGCTATATACATAAGTATGTCCTCCTCGCTTCCATTCTTCATCTGCTAAACATCTGTTAAGTCTTGAAACTCAAAGTGTATCACTTATATTATATGCCGAAAAGTACAATCCACACAAATCATTTTTGATAAGAATCCAGGACAATTTATGAACGCATCCTGCA
Organism: uncultured Lachnospiraceae bacterium; assembly: GCA_910585555.1. Classification (GTDB taxonomy): domain Bacteria; phylum Bacillota; class Clostridia; order Lachnospirales; family Lachnospiraceae; genus UBA3282. The sequence continues at coordinate 45,785 of CAJUFU010000020.1, read as the reverse complement.
CCAATGAAGCAAGGAGTACTCTGTACGCGCAGAATACTCCTTTTGAAGTCAATGTTTATTTAGATTTCTTAAAATATCAGCTGTTCTTTAATGCGTCATCAAAGGCAACATCGGAGGGAGAAAAATTAATTTTCTTGGTGAACGCACAAGCTTCTATGCCGCCAAACACTCTTTCCATGCCGCTGTCTTCCCATTCAATAGAAAGCGGTCCGTCATACCCGATCTGATTTAATACCCGGATAATATTATCAAAGTCCACATCTCCATGACCCGGTGAAACAAAGTTCCAGCCTCTGCGCTAGTCGCCGAATGTGATATGAGAACCTAAGATGCCGTTTCTTCCGTTCAGGTTTAATTTGGTATCTTTCACATGTACATGGTAAATCCGGTCTGCGAAATCAAACAGGAACACTGCCGGGTCAAGGCCCTGCCAGATCAAGTGACTGGGGTCAAAGTTGATACCCAGTGTTTTTCTGTACGCAAATACTTCCAGTAATTTCTTGGTGCTCCAGTAATCAAAGGCAATCTCCGTGGGATGTACTTCCAGGGCAAGCTTCACGCCGCAGGCATCAAACGCATCCATAATGGGGCTCCATAATTCCTTGACTTTCTGATATCTTTCCTCTATCATTTCCTCGGAAGTCTGGGGGAAGGAATACCAGTATTTCCAAATAGGCGAACCCATAAAGAAGGTTACCACATCGACCCCCATTGCCTTTGCCGCATATGCCGTCGCCTTCATCTCCTCAATCGCCCATTTTTGTATTTCCTCCGTCTTACCGGCAAATTCTGCAGGCGCAAATCCATCCAGTCTGGAATCATAGGCGGATGCTATGCTGTCAACAACACATTGTCCTGCAAGGTGGTTGCTGATCGACCAGCATCCCAGATCGTATTTCTTCAAAAGTGCCTTTACTTCTTCTACATACGCCTGCTCTTTGGCGGCGCGCTTCATATCTAAATGGGAGGCGGATAACTCTAAGCCTTCATATCCCATTTCATGCGCCTGTCTGCACATTTCTTCTAACGGGAGATCTCCCCATTGAATGGTAAATAATGTTACTGGTCTGGACATATCTTCTCCTCCTTTATACCTCTACCCAAATATTTCCTTTTTCGTTGCTTTCCAGACATGCTTCCACATATTTCAAGCCGGCAATGCCTTCTTCTATGGTGGGATAATCAATCATCTCAGGTGTAAATGTTCCTTCTTTCCTGGCTTTGACACATTCTGTAAAGCTGTCATATAAATTTGCCATGGATTCCAGCCAGCCTTCGGTATGTCCGGCAGGCAGTCTGCCATATTTGGCGGCCGCTTCCGTGATTACACCGTTTCCTCTTCTGATAACCTGCGAAACGCCGTCCTCACGGATTAAGGTAACTTCCTCACATCTTTCCTGGAACCAGAGTATTGTCCCCTTAGAACCATAGATTCTGACTCTCAGGCTGTTATCACAGCCGATCGCAAACTGGGAGGTCCAGTTAATACCGGTTGCTCCATTCTCATATTCCACAAGAATCTGGTCATTATCGTCGAGAATCCTTCCCGGCACCACCACATCCATTTTGGCAAGGACTTTTTTCACTTTTAACCCCGTCATTGTGGCCACCGCGTTCTCAACATGTGTGCCTAAATCGCCAAGGCAATTGACTTTTCCGGACTGGGCGGGATCGCATCTCCAGGCTCCCTGTTTGCCGCCGTTGTCGTGTTCATCATAAAGCCAGCCCTGGGGATACTCCGCCATAACGGTTCTGATGGTTCCAATTTCCCCTCTGGCTATCAGATCGCGTATAAATTTGGACGTTACATGCCCCACATAGGTATAGGTTACCATGAACAGCAATCCCTTTTCATCGGCAATGGCTTTTAATTCTTCCGCCTGACTGCTCTCTGTAACCAGAGGCTTATCGCAGACAACATGAATCCCGGCCTCCAGAAAGGCTTTGCATATTTCATAGTGGGTGTTATTCGGTGTCACCACCACTACAAAGTCAATGCCGTCTGCACGCTCCGCCTCTTTCTGCGCCATTTCCCCGTAACTTGCATAACACCTGTCACTACTTATACCCAAAGCTTCTCCCTGCGCCTTTGTCTTTTCCAATGTCCTGGAAAAGCATCCGGCAGCCAGCTTGGCCGTTTCGTCGATATTGATCGCTTTCCGGTGGGCGTCTCCTATGAAAGCGCCCGGCCCTCCACCAACCATTCCATATTTTAATACCTTACTCATTCCATTCCCTCCTCGCATCTCCTTATTCTGCTGCCCCTAAAACATAGCATTCCATAAGTTATAAATTTCACCGGACTGCGAAATCCGTTTCGCTGCCGCCTGTCTGATGATTCATGAATCATTCTTCAATTGTTATATTTATCCTAAACGGAAATCCTGTCTCCCTCAATGTGTTTCTTGCTATAGGGAAACGACAAGTTTTGTGTTTTATAAAATAACATATGATATTGAAAATAATTACAAATTTTCAGAAATTATATAAAAGGATATTCTTATTTTTTTCCATGTAGTATAATGGAACAAGCAGTCCCCTACCCATCCAAAAGGAGTGATCAGATGTACCCGAACCAGGAAAAGAAGGAGTATGAGAAAATCTCCCACACGCAAATTAAGAATATTAATTTTTTTCTGATAAACTTAACTTACCGCGCCCCTCATACCCACCACGATTTTGAAATTCTTCAGGTAATAGAAGGTGAATTGCACGTCAAAACCCTCACCGAAGATTTTATCCTTGGACCGGGCGAAATCGCTCTGTTTAATCCGGATACATTCCACACGCTATACAGCGTGCAAAGTTACTGTATTTTATTAGTCATACAGGCTGACCCCTCCTTCTGCTCTTCCCACTATCCGGCAATCCAACAGATTCAATTTGACACAGCCAACGTGACCTCCAGCCTTCCTTTTCAGGAGGCCCTTGAAATCATCCAGGTCTGCTTTAATCTTGGATATAATTATTGCTGTGGCGGTGTTGGGTTTGAGTTAAGATGCGTAAGTGATCTTTACCGCTTGTTTGCTTATTTTGTGGCACTAGTCCCTAGTCATCTCAAAAAGGAATCCGAAAACTTCCATGCCAAAGAAAAGGAACAGCGCCTCACACGTATCATCAACTACATCCATCAACATTACACGGAGAAATTAACCTTATCAAAATTGGCAGAATCGGAAAATCTCTCCATGACCTATTTATCGCATTTGTTCAAAAATGCCATCAATATGTCTTTTCAGGAATATCTGAATTCGCTGCGGTTCGAACATGCGCTGCTGCTTTTGAAAAAAACAGATATGAATATCATCGATATTTGTCTGGAGAGCGGATTTTCTGACAGCAAATATTTGAACAAAAGATTGAGAGCCGTCTACAATCTGTCCTTAAAGGACTTCAAGAATACCAATTTAACCCCTGTTAACAATGTGGCGGACAAATGGGAAGCGCAGTACATTTATACCCCTAAAGAAAGTCTGGAGATCATGTGCAGGCATCATCATTTTGACTGCGACACAAGAGCCGCAAAAACTGTCATCGCACGAAAGGAGAATTGAAATGAAAAAGTTTTTAGGGGAATTTAAAACATTTGCCTTGAAAGGAAATATGATTGACCTGGCCGTAGGTATGATCATAGGAAGCGCATTTACCGGAATCGTAGGGTCTTTGGTAAATGATATTTTTATGCCCCTTCTCAGCATATTTACCGGTAAGATCAACTTTGATAATCTGATGATTGTCCTTGGAAGCGGCGATAATGCCGCCACCATTAATTATGGCACGTTCTTGACTCAATTAGTCAACTTCTTAGTGGTCAGTTTCGTTATCTTCCTGCTGGTCCGTCAGATGAATAAACTGAAACATGCGCAGGAAAAAGAAGAGGTGAAAGAGGAGACCGAAAAGGAATGCCCTTTCTGTAAAACCAAAATTTCCATCCATGCCACCCGCTGTCCCCATTGTACATCCATTCTGGATGATGTACAGGCAGCTTCGTCAAACTAAAATAGGAGGGCGGCGCCTGTCGGCACCGCCCCTGTTCTCTTTTCTTACATGATATTTAAATCTACTCCCCAATCCTATCCTTTCACCGCACCCATCGCTATGCCCTGGGTAAAATACTTCTGGAACATAATAAAGATTGCAATGATCGGAATTGCCGCTAAGGAAGCCCCCGCCATAATCAGACCAAAGTCCGTGGAGTTTTCCGCCTGCAGCTTGGCAATACCTAACGAGATTGTCTGCGTATTGGTACTGTTCAACATAATCAACTGCATGAAATAGTCGTTCCAGCTGTTGATAAAGGTAAAGATCGCCAGTGCACCGATTCCCGGTTTGATCATCGGAAGCACGATCTCAATAAAGGTTTTGGCTTCTCCTGCGCCATCAATCCTGGCCGCCTCTAACATCTCTCCCGGCACACTCTCCGAGAACTGTTTCATCAGGAACACACCAAAAGGCCAGCCCACTGTGGGGAAGATGACAGCCCAGATTGTATTATAAAGAGATAATGCGGACATCTCTCGAAGCAGCGGAATTAGGATAACCTGCTTTGGCAGCGCCATTGCACAGACAATGAGGGTAAACAGCAGGTGCTGTCCCTTAAATCGTTTCTTTGCCAGTGCATATCCCGCCATAGCTGACGTGACACAAGTCAGTATCATGGCCATCACTGCCATAAACACCGTGTTTACCAGCCAGCGGATGGCTGCAGGCACTACAGGTCCCGCCGTAAAGATGATCGGTTTCCCATCTGCCGAAAACTTACTGCTGAAAGGAATCCCAAACTCCCATAAGGGCGCCGTCTGACGGCTGAATAATTTGTTGAAATTATCAAGTACCCATTCCTTCGGGAACCAATCCGGGGTCGTCGCATTGATGGACGCCGCTGTCTTAAACGCACCCGTGACAATCCAGTAAAGAGGAAAAGCAAACAGAATTGCAAGGATAACTAATATAACCAATGATACAATTTGATAGGCACTCGTCCGTTTTACACCTGAATTCATACTTTCACCTCCCTACTTCTCCTTAGCCAGCTTAAATTGTACAGCGGAAAGAAGTGCAATAAAGATTGCCAGAACTACGCCCATTGCATTTCCGTATCCATAACGGTAACGCTTGAATGCCGTATAATAAATATAGTACATAACCGTGTCAGTACTATGGTTCGGTCCACCGGAAGTAAGCAGCTGAATCAGTGCGAAACACTGGAAACTGTTGATCGTGGTAATGACCAGAATATACAAAGTAGTAGGCATAATCAAAGGCCACTTTATTTTCCAGAATTTCTGGAAGTTGGTAGCGCCATCCACTTCGGACGCCTCCACCAGAGATGTATCCACGTTTCCAAGTGCGGATATATACAGCACGATCGGCTGTCCAATCGAAGTTGTAAACAAAATCAGGATAATACACCAAAGGGCAAATCTTTCATCCCCCAGCCAGTTGATGTTCTTATCAATCACACCCAATCCCTGACCAAGATAGTTAAAAATACCGTAATAATTATTGTACATCCACTTCCATACAACGGTTACTGCCACAGAACCGGTAACTACAGGCAGGTAGAAGATACAACGGAAAGTAGATAAGATCGGTCCCTTCAATTTATAAATCGAAGCGGATACCCATAAGGAAAAGATACACACTACGGGCACCGAAACAAGTACGATTACAAACGTATTCTTTAAAGCCCTTAAGAATATCGGGTCTGTCCACAATTCTATATAATTCTGAAATCCTATAAAAACATCCTTTGCATTCTTACCCATTGTGGAATCAAAAAAGCTGGTATAGATACAAAGAATCATCGGGATTATTACAAACCCCACAAAGAAAATCATATTTGGCAGAAGAAAGAGGTAGGCAGAGCGCGTCTCCCTGCGCACCAATACTTTGCTTCTGTTTGGTATGTTGGATGATTTAGCCATGAATAACACCCCTCTCCTTGACTGATTCTGCATAGGAAGGGAACATTCATCCCCATCCATACATAAGAGTTAAGAGTCATGCTGCCATCAGTGGCAGTCAAGCGGGATGAAAAGTTTCATCCCGCCGTTATGCCAACGGAAATTACACTTTACTGTGCTGCCGCTGCATTTGCATTGGTAACAAATGTCTCAACCTCAGTCGCTACGTCTCCGCCTGTACCGATACGCTGTAACATATTCCACCACTCTGTACGTGCTTCAGCCCAGCCCGGAACTACCTGATAGTAGTCGCCCATAGAAGGCATGAAGTAAGTGGAGAACTCATTCATGGTATCAGCAATCTCTGTTCCATCATAAATACCTGTCAGAGTAGGACGTACCGGGAAGTATGTAGAAGCCTTTACGCTGTCTTTTACCTGGTCAGCATCGTTACAGATAAAGTCGATAAATGCCTTGGCTGCGTCGATCTTAGCCTGGTCGCCATTGTCAAAGATACCAAATCCCCAGATACCGCCGCAGAGCTCTGTCTTGCCGTCATCGGAAGGGAACAGCATCGGAAGGATTGTATCTCCGTTGTTGGTTGTGCCTGCTGCAGAGTTGTCGGTGTTGGTCTGCTGTGCTGCATTCCAGCAGAAGGACATTGCTAATGTACCGTTACGGAATAATGTGATTTCCTCACCGCCGTTTATAGCTGCATCGAAGTTAATGCCGTCCTGTGCATACAAAGTCTCGAGAGCCTTGATGTTCTCCGGTGTATTTGCCGTATAAGCAGTATGCTCCGCATTGGTAAACGTACTGCTGTACATGTTGTTGATGATCGCTCTTGTACCCTGGTCACCGCCCTGTCCGGAACAGTAGATAGCGCCCACATTGGTCTGACCAGAATCATATACTGCCTGTACCGCTTTCAGGAAATCGTCTGTGGTCCATGTATGATTCTCAGCATCTACATACTGCATAGCGTCCGCCGCCTCAAATACATTCTGGTTAATCGCCATACAATGCGCTACCATACACAGAGGATATTCATAATATTTGCCGTCTGTACCCTTGCAGGCTGCATTTACGGATTCGTAGATTTCTCCGCCTGCCTCTGTTGCGAACAGATCGGACAGGTCAACCATAAGGCCTCTTGCGCCCCAGTTTGCTACCAGACGCTCCGGTCCTTCCATAACAAGGTCAGGAGCCTGACCGCCTTCAATCGCGGTGTTTACCTGATCGTCACCGTTGGTGTAATCCAGATATTCTACGGTTACGCCAATGTTCGGATACTTCGCATTAAAGCTTGCAACCAGGCTGTCTACGGTTGCGGAATCTCCCCAGTTGCCGATGGGGTATGTCCATAAGGTGATATCTGCGCTTAAATCGCCTCCTGCTGCTTCTTCTGTCTGTGCGTCCCCTGCTGCATCGTCAGCAGCTGCGGTATCTTCTGCCGGTGCTGCCTCCTCAGCCGGTGCCGGTTCTTCTGTAGCTGCCGCATCTTCTGCCGGCTGCTGTGCAGCGTCATTTCCGCCGCCGCATGCTGTCAGTGACAGTGCCATGACCAATGACAGGCCAAGTGCCAAAAATCTTTTCTTCTTCATAAATCTCTCTCCTTTTTCTTTATTTTGTTGATAGTACATTTATTTTTTCAGATAAACCCATATAAAATAGCATATAGGTTATCTGCAAAAATCCTCCGCAGCCTCTTTCGAATCCGTCAGCACTGCAATTTCTTCCCCGCTTAAATATTTGGGGAAAATCTTCTCCAAGAACAGAGAGGATAACAGCATTGTCAGTACCGGCGCCACCAGAAGGGGCCACCACTTCTGTATCGTGACAATGGTCATCTCCACTGTCAGCATCACAATAATCACCGTGGACGGCAGATGCCTGAATGCCAGGACGAAAGCGGTGCGTATCAATGCCGGCGTCCGGAATGCAAACCGTCCCATCAGCGGGAACAGATAGCATAAAACGCCCATTGGAACCAGCAAAGCCACATAATAAGCCATATACATGACGACCCCTGGGGAAGTGGAAATGTTATGTACCATAACGTTATAACCCCATGCCAGAAATACAGCCGCCGGCACACATACCAAAGTGACCGGTATTCCCTGCTTTAAATTGTCTTTAAAAGCTTTCAGATAGGTGGTAAACGCATCCTCCCGTCCATGCCGAAAGACCTTCACCACCGTATAATACAAGGCTGCCGTGGCGGAACCTGCCGTGACAATGGGTATGCATAAAAGCACCCATAATAAGGACAGTCCTATCAAATCCACGCCTCTGGCTAACATTCTGAAAAACAAATTTTCGGGATTAAAAATATCCTTCCACATTGCACGCTGCTCCTTTACCAATCCATCTGTCATCCTGTTGTCAGGAAATCTGTGAATGTCCTGATTTCAGTGCCCGAAGGGTATCATCATACATCTCTGCCTTCTGGTACTTTTCACTGCTGACATAAAAGTTATAGATAATGTCCAGCATTAAAAGGAGCGGAAACTGGGGTGATATGACATTGCCGTAGTTTAAGTAATTCAAAGATGCCACCAGTACCACCTCACTGCAAAAATCCGTATAAATATCCTTATCATTGGCAGTGAATATGATTGTCTTTGCACCCTTTTTGTGGGCCTCTTTTAAAAGATACAGCACGCCTTCCGTCTCACCGCTGAGTGTCAGGCCGCAGACCAGACTTCTTTTATCTAAGAATACGGACTGCATACGCATCCGGTCTGTATCCTGCAGGGAATCAATGTCCACCCCGATTCTCATGAAACGGTTTTCCATCTCACTGGCGGCAAGCCCGGAGCTTCCTTTCCCGCACGCCACCACCCGCTCCGCCTCAAACAGGTATTTGATCACCCTGGCAATCTGCGCTTCATCCATCAGGCTGTATGTCTTATTCAGAAGATCCTGGTAAGTATTCAGGACCCTCTTGGTGCTGCCTGCCACCACTTCGCTTTTCTGCGTAAAACCCTTTTCATACTGATAAATAAATTCCCTGTATCCGTGAAAACCGCATTTCTTGGCAAACCTGGAAAGGGATGCCTCGGATACAAAAATCTCTTTCGCCACACTCTGTGCGGAAAAATCCATTAACTCTTGATTCTGTATAAAAAAATCAGCGATACTCTTCTCAACATTTGTGAAACTGTCATATTTCGCTTCCACAATGGGAACGATTGATTTGATATAATGATTCATATACTCCCCTGCCGTTTTCTGATATCGTTATCCAGGCGCTTTTGGTTGCTCTTTCATCTCCTTAAGTGCTATGATAGAAAAAAACAAAGGAGATTTGTTTCGATGGACACAACACCCAAAACAATCGTATGTTTCGGCGATTCCAATACCCATGGCTACAATTCGTCCAACATGGGGCGTTTCACACATAAAGAGCGCTGGACCTGCCTTCTTGCCGATCTGTTAGGACCTGGCTACCTCGTCCGGGAAGAAGGATTAAGCGGTAGAACCACTTCCTTTGAGGATCCCCTTTTCGAGGGCTTAAACGGCTTTTCCTATATTCATTCCTGCATGATGACCCATGAGCCTCTTGACCTGCTCATCATTATGCTGGGAACCAACGATGTCAAAGAGCGTTTCTGTGCTACTCCCGGAAATATTGCAAAGGGACTCGAACGGTTGACCGTCAAAGCGCTTCAAACCAAAGAAGCCTGGCGCAGTGAACCCAACATTCTCATCATCGCTCCTCCTCCCATAGAAGAAGGTTACTACGAAACCGAAATCGGCCCCGAAATGGGAAAGGGCTGCCGGGAAAAATCCCTGGCGCTGGCACCTCTTTATGAACAGAAAGCCAAACTGCTGCACTGTCATTTCCTGGATGCCGCCACGATTCCCGGTGTGGGAATGTATCCCTACGACCATATGCACTTGAGTCTGGAGGCCCACCGGTGTCTTGCCAAAAAGCTTGCAAGTCTCATCCCCGACATCTGCTAGTGCAGGAAAGTTTCCTCCGCATCACGTATCATCTTTGCAGCCTCTTCCACAACCGGCATATCTTCCGGAATCAGGCCGGCCAATGGCTTACGCACACTGCCGATGGTAAGATTTTCGTTGATGCGCAGGATTTCCTTGATCACGGCATACAGATTGCCGTGGGCACTGCACATTTTGTATATCACTGCATCAACTGCATACTGTATCTTACATGCCTCTTCCATCTTTCCGGCACGGACAAGCTCATCCATCTTCAGGTACAGCTGCGGCATCACGCCGAAGGTCCCGCCAATGGCTCCCTCTGCACCGATCACACGTCCGCTGATAAACTGCTCATCAGGACCGTTGAAAATAATGTAATCCTCTCCGCCTGCCTGCTTAAACATCTGAATGTCCTGCACCGGCATAGAAGAATTCTTAACACCGATAACCCGCGGATTCTCCCGCATTTTTGCAAACAGGCTCTGGGTCAGCGCCACACCTGCCAGCTGGGGAATATTATAGATGATAAAATCTGTGTCAGGTGCCGCACTGCTGATGTCGTTCCAGTATTCTGCGATGGCATATTCCGGCAGATGGAAATAAATCGGCGGAATACATGCGATCGCGTCTGCCCCGAGCTTCTGTGCATGGACTGCCAGTTCCTGACTGTCTTTCGTATTGTTACATGCCACATGGGCGATAATGGTAAGCTTACCCTCGGCCGCCTCCATCACGTTCTCCAGAACAATCTTGCGTTCCTCCACGCCCTGGTAAATGCATTCTCCCGAAGAACCATTCACATAAACACCCTTGACCCCTTTGTCAACAAAATATCTGGTCAATGCGCGCACCCTCTCCGGGCTGACATTTCCTTCTTCGTCATAACATGCATAAAAGGCCGGAATCACGCCTTTGTATTTATCCAAATTTCTCATTCTAATCCTTACTCCTTCCCTCAACTGCGCTCCGCTTCACAGACAATGATTTCTTTTAAGCGTTCTCTTCTTCCAAAGCCTGCGCAAACGCCTTCGTAATCAACTGAGGCCTGGTGATAATGGAACCCACCACTACGCTGAATGCGCCCAGCTCTATCACTCGTTTTGCCTTTTGCGGCGTATTGATATTGCCCTCTGCAATCACTCTGTGCTTCACATTGGCAATTATCTTTCTCATAATCTCAAAATCGTTTTCTTCAATCCTGTCCCCTTGGCTCTGGGGCGTATAACCGACCATCGTGGTCCCGATAAAATCAAAACCAAGCTCATCCGCATGAAGCGCCTCCTCCACCGTGGAGCAGTCTGCCATCCATAGCTGGTCAGGATATTTGTCTTTGATCTGGTGGAAAAAGTCATCCAGGGTCACTCCCCCCGGCCTGAGCGCTCCGGTCGCATCGAGCGCGATAATCTCCGGCTTCACTTCCATCAACTCGTCAATTTCTTTCATGGTAGGCGTTATGTAGACTGTGCTGTCCTCATAATCCCGCTTTACAATGCCGATCACCGGTAAGTCAACCTGGGTCTGAATCTCCTGAATATCTTCTTTCGTATTCGCACGGATACCCAATGCCCCGCCCTCTTTCGCAGCCAAAGCCATTCTTCCCATGATAAAGGAAGAATGCAGCGGTTCATGAGGAAGCGCCTGACAGGAAACAATCAGTTTTCCTTGTAACTGCTTCACTTTACTCTCTATCAATCTTTCATCGCCTCTTTTCTTTTTTGTTTTGTAAGCCGATTATAACATTTCTGAAATTGTTTTCAATGAAGTTGGGTTGTTATGAAAATACTTTCACTCGTTTTGTCTATTTTATAACTCATTGCTATTTTCCAGGTCACATTTTTGTATATTTTTTACATTTTCTTGTTTATACATGCAAAAAAAGGCCGCCATTATGGCAGCCTTGGTTTTGTCCTATTACGATTTTCTTTATCCTATATTTTGCTTTCTCTTATCATATTCCTTCTGTGCCGCCTTCGCTGCACCGAGCATACCCGCCAGGTTGCCAAGCTGTGCCTGAACAATCTTAACTTGACGAAAAGAAGACATGATCTGCCCTTCCAGTTTCTCTCTTACCTCCTGCACCACATATGCCTGCTCCATAATCCCCCCGCCAAGCACAATCATGGATGGATTGAAAATATGTACCAGTGTCACCAGACCGTACACAATTTCCATAATCCACTGGTCGATCAGCTCCTGTACTTTGGGCACCTTTCGTCTGGCAAATATTTCCCGCCCGTTTTTCAGTTCCGGAAAACTGCTGCCCACAAGCCGTACCAGGGCCGTAGTGGAGGCATACCGCTCATAACATCCGCTGAACATATCCTGGGCCGGATTCCTGTCCTCAGGATGAACCACAATCCCTCCAAACTCTCCCGCAGAATAGCCGGAACCGTTATAGACTTCCCCGTCTATGACAATGGCGCCGCCCACGCCCGTTCCATAGGTCAGACACAGGAATTCTTTATGCCCTCTGCCTGCCCCGTAAAATGCCTCCCCCGCCGCAGCGCTGTTCACATCATTCAGCACTGCCGTCGGCACATGGAACATGTTTTCAACGGTCTCCCGGATTTTGGTCCCTGTATACCCGGGAATATTGTCGTTGGCATACAAAATCGTTCCCTCCGCCGTATTCACCTGCCCCGCTGTACTGATGCCCACAGCCTGAAAATCTTCATATCCTTTCAGAATCTCCAAGACTTTGCGCATCACATGGGCGCCGCCCAAAAGGGCCTCCGTCTCCGTCTCCCGGATATCCTTTATCTCATCCGCTTCCCACAAGCCCGATTTGATACAGGTTCCGCCGATATCTACCACTGCTATCCTCATCTTTTACCTCACTTCTTCTCTGTAGACCGCCCCCGTTATCCCTGCTTACGCACCTTGAAGACGGCTTTCCGCACCGGCTCTTCCCTGCCCTGCACAGCAAGTACCGGAAGATGCGGCTCCTGGGGTTCACAGATCACAAACCTGCCAGGCGTCAGATGGCAGCAGACTTCGCACACCGCAGTGCCCCTGCCGATATCCCCACTCTCCTCGTAGGGTATCGTAATTTCCTCAAAGGCAGTAGAAAACAGAACGTCTTCCGCCCCCTCTAAATCAATCTGGATATCATAATACTTCTCATGGAACTCATATTCCTTCTTATCCGCCTTGGTATTCGCGCACATCACATTCACGAAGACATTGTCTCCGTCAATCTCATGTCTGCCGTCCTCTAAAGACGCCAAATCCGTATCCATCATAAACCGCAGCGCCTTGTCCAGGTAACTGCTTATGCCCAAATACCGCCCCCCGTTGGCTATCTTGTCATAAATCATACTGCTCCCTCACTTTCCTGTATCTTCTGTTACTTCTTTTATAGAATGACACAGACCGCTTGTCAAGACGCAGATTCTATTTGGAAATTACATTCAGCCTCTTTTCTGATTTCTCCTATTACTTAAAAAATGATGAAAATTGGAAAAATTTGGAAATAGTGTGGTACAATTGACGCAGAGTCAGCACTCTATTAGGTAGACAACTTGGAGAGAGACATACTATGATGATAAAAGGGTATGAGAAAAGAAATGTATATGATGCCTTACAGGAACGCTTTCACTACCTGTTTCAGGAATTTCCAAATATCTACATATCCTTCAGCGGCGGCAAAGACAGCGGTGTTTTGCTAAATCTCCTGTTAGACTTCAAAAGAAAATATTATCCTCAGCGCAGAATCGGCGTGTTTCATCAGGACTTTGAGGCACAGTACAGCGTCACAACCGACTATGTCACAAGGACTTTTAAGGCTCTGGAAGGGGAATGCGACCTATACTGGGTCTGTCTGCCCATGGCCACCAGGACTGCCCTTAGCAGTTACGAGATGTACTGGTATCCGTGGGACGATAAGAAAGAAGAAATCTGGGTCCGTAAAATGCCGGATTATCCCTATGTGATCACCCTGAAAAACCCCTTTCACCACTACCGCTACCGGATGCACCAGGAAGACCTTGCCAAGCAGTTCGGAAGATTCTATAAAGAGTCCCATGATTATCAAAAGACCGTCTGCCTGCTGGGCATACGGGCAGACGAATCCCTGCACCGCTACAGCGGGATTGTGAACAAAAAGTACGGCTACGACGGCGCATGTTGGATTACCAAGCAGTTTAAGGATGTCTGGTGCGCTTCTCCGCTCTATGACTGGTCCAACCAGGATGTCTGGGTGGCGAATTACCGGTTTCAGTATGATTATAACGGCCTGTATGATCTGTACTATAAAGCAGGACTCAAGATAGACCAGATGCGCGTCGCATCGCCCTTCAATGATTATTCCAAAGATTCCCTGAATCTCTACCGGGTAATCGACCCGGAAATCTGGACGAAGCTGGTGGGCAGAGTCCGGGGCGCTAACTTTGGATGCATTTACGGAAAGACCAAGGCTATGGGATACCGCAGTGTCACACTGCCTGAGGGGCATACCTGGGAAACCTACACCAAATTCCTGTTAGACACCCTTCCCACAAGACTGCGCAACAACTATGTCAAAAAATTTAACACGTCCATCGAATTCTGGCACAAGACCGGCGGCGGCCTGGAGGAAAGCGTAATTCAGGAGCTTCAGGACCACGGATACAACATCCGTCGAAACGGCGTATCTAACTATACCTTGATGAAGCATTCCCGTGTCGTCTTTATCGGAGATATTCCGGACCATACGGATGACATCAAATCCACGAAGGATATTCCCAGCTGGAAACGGATGTGCTACTGCATCCTAAAAAACGACCATACCTGCCGCTTTATGGGGTTTGGCATGACCAAGAAAGAACAAGAACGCATCAATAAGATCAAACGAAAATACGGAGAGATGATTCATGACAAGTAATACCTTTAAGAGTCCGGTATATAATGTGACCGCAGTTCCTTTTGAAAAGATCGTACCCAATACCTACAACCCCAACAACGTGGCGCCGCCGGAGATGAAGCTTCTTTATGACAGCATCCGGGAGGATGGCTACACCATGCCAATCGTGTGTTATTATTCCCCAAAGCAGGATATCTACGCGATTGTAGACGGCTTCCACCGCTGGCGGGTAATGAAAGAATATCCCGATATCTATGAGCGCGAACATGGCATGATGCCTGTCACGGTAATCGATAAACCTCTGGCAAACCGCATGGCAAGCACCATCCGCCATAACCGCGCCAGAGGTTCCCATGATGTGGATTTGATGAGCAATATCGTGAAAGAACTGCATGAACTGGGACGAAGCGATGCATGGATTTCCAAACATCTGGGCATGGACAAGGATGAGATACTGCGCCTAAAGCAGATCAGCGGCCTTGCCGCCCTGTTCAAAGATGTCAACTTCGGTCAGGCCTGGAAACCCGTGGAAGCACCTGAGAAGGAATCTAAGTAGACCCCCATGGAGCGGTTCATCTCTCTGGAAAAGTCTGATTCATACTTTCTCTTCCAGAAGGCTTCCATCCACGCCTCATAACTCTTTTCACCTGTTTTGTCCTGGAACATCTCTCGTATCTCCCTACTGCTCTTATCCTGATAGCTGTTCTCGCATACCATATCTGAAAGAGCAAACCGCCTGGGTTTCTCCCGCTCCTGCTGCTGCCTGGTGGGATACCCAAACACCAGCATACAGGCCGGATACACATACTGGGGAAGGGCAAGCAGCTCCTGCATCTTCTCCGCGTTTTCCATCACATCCCCGATATAGCAGGAACCGATTCCCAAACTCTGGGCGGCAGTCACCGCATTCTGCGCGGCAATCAGCGCATCCTCCACCGCTAAGAGCAGATCTCCCGGCCCGGGCAGGCGCGGGTCTAGTCCCGCCTCCCGATAAAAGGAAAGCCACTTTCTGCAGTCCGCACAAAACACCAACACCATCTTTGCTTTCCCGATAAAGGGCTGGTTGTCGCAAAGAAGGGCCAGCTGTTCCTTCTTATGCTGGTCTGTGATATCCAGAATCGTATATAACAGCTGACAGCCCGCAGAGGGCGCCTGCAGTGCCGCCTGCAGAATGGTTTCTTTCTCCTCTCCCGTTATGTCCTGTTCGGTAAAGACCCGAACGGATTTTCTCTCATACAGCGCTTTCAATATCTCATTCATTTTGCTGACCCTAATCCTTTCTCCATTTCTATATAGACAGATAGTCCTATTATAATCTATAAAATATTTTTCCTGCAACCCTCGGGGAAAGAAAGTCCCCTTCTCATATTTCTTTCAAACATATAATAGCACATGATATTTTTATGCCGCTGACCGCCACAAATGGCCTGAAAACGAATACTCCCAAAACTTCTCCTATATTGACACTTGTTGGCAGGATTGATAAAATAGATAGAAATGGTTTATCACATGTATAGAGGAGAGTTGTTATGTATAGTTGTCATCTTCATATCTATCTCACAGGTCATCCTTGTCACATTTTTGAAGTGCTGAAAAAGATGCCCTCCCTTGAACATTTCACGCATATTTTTTCGGAAAGCGACGAACCGGAAAGCTCTCTGGCAGCTACGGCGGATGTGATCGTAGCCGATTTGTCGTGCTTGGATATACATAATACCTTATCGGTTCTTCTGTCAAGCCGCCGCAACAAGTCGCAGCTTATCCTGTTAGCAGATAAGAAGCAGATGCAGACCCTTTGCGCCGATCCGGTCCTCTTACTTTCCGAGATCACGGATATCTGGATTATGCCCTTATCGGACGAAGAAATCCGTTTTCGTTTCTTAAGATGGCAGCAGAACTATAAGATGAGCAAAGATTACTGGCAGACAAGCCATTATCTTGAGGCTACCATCAATAATATTCCCAATCTTGTCTGGTATAAAGATAAAGACGGCGTCCATGAGAAAGTAAACGACAGCTTCTGCCGGACCGTCAACAAAACCAAACAGCAGGTGGAAGGCCAAAGGCACGCCTATATCTGGGACGTAGAAGAAGACGACCCCGCCTGTATCGAATCGGAACATCAGGTCATGAGCAAGAAACACACCTTTGTATCCGAGGAGATCATCAAGACCGGGGACGGCATGAGAACCTTAATGACCTATAAATCTCCTCTGTATAACCTTGACGGCAGCGTTATGGGAACGGTAGGCGTGGCCATCGATGTGACCCAGGAGAGAGCCTACGAGCAGGAACTGATCAAGAAGAACCAGACGCTGGAGACCATCTTTGCCAACATAGAATGCGGCGTGATGAGCCATACGCTGGATGGTTCCCATATTTTGAATATCAACACTACCGCCTTAAGGATTCTGGGATATGGAAGTCTGGAAGAACTGGAAGCAGACGATTTTAATCTGATTGCGGCATCTGTCATCGAAGAAGACAGGGCGGATTTGTTAAGAAATATCAGAACTTTAAAGAACCCCGGCGATAACGTCAGCGTAGAATACCGCGTGCGGCATAAGGACGGGGAAATCCTTCATGTTATGGGCAATATCAAGCTCTATGAGGAAAACGGAGAACTTTTCTACCAGCGCTTCCTGCTGGATTGTACTGCCAGAAAGCTGGCGGAAAAGAAGATAGAAAGACGCCAGATGGAACTGGTGCAGGCGCTCAGCATTGATTTTAGTCTGGTCTGCTTTGTGGATTCTCAAACAGGCCAGGCAACCAAAATCCGTTCCGATGCGCAGGGCTTTCATTATCTTTTCAAAGATGAAATCTCTCTGCATGACAGCATGGAGAAATACATAGAGGAATGGGTCCACGAAGACGACAAAGAACTTCTCCGCCACGCCATTTCCTTAGAAAACCTGCAAAAAGAATTGTCTGTAAAAAAGACCTATATTGTCAATTACCGCAAGTGCGTGAACGGGGAGACGATTTATTTCCAGATGAAAGCCGTCTGCGCCGGGATTGAAGGCAGCGGCACAGGATATGTACTGGGCTTTCGCAGTGTGGATGCGGAAATCCGCAAGGAGATGGAACAAAACGACATGCTGGAAGCCGCCCTTTCCCAGGCCAACAGAGCCAGCAAGGCCAAGACCGTATTCTTATCCAATATGTCCCATGATATCCGCACACCGATGAATGCGATTGTGGGCTTTACTAATCTGGCCATCACCCATACCGACCAGCCTGAACAGGTCACCGAGTATCTGCAAAAGATCAAGACTTCCGGCAACCATCTGTTAAGTCTGATCAACGATATTCTGGATATGAGCCATATTGAGAGCGGTAAGATTCATCTGGATGAAAAGCCCTGCAGTCTTCCGGATATCCTGCATGGACTGCGCAATATCCTGCAGGCGGATATCCATGCCAAACAGCTGGAGCTGCAGATTGACACAGTGGATGTCCTGGACGAAGATATTTATTGTGATAAACTGCGGCTCAACCAGGTGCTTTTAAACCTCCTTAGCAATTCCGTAAAATATACGGGCGCAGGCGGCACCGTCAGTATGCGGATTACAGAGAAAGCCGGTGCTCCTAAAGGCTATGCCCATTATGAATTCTGTATCAAAGACAACGGCATTGGTATGAGCAAGGAGTTTGTGGAGCATATTTTCGAACCTTTCGAGCGGGAACGCAACAGCACCATCAGTAAAATTCAAGGAACCGGTCTTGGCATGGCGATCACCAAGAACATCGTTGACATGATGAACGGTTCCATTTCCGTAGAGAGCGAACAGGGTGTGGGGACCGAATTTAACCTCTGCTTCACCTTCCGCCTCTCTTCCAACGTGAAAGAACCTGTGGTCATCCCGGATCTGAAACACTGCCGTGCTCTGGTGGTGGACGATGATTTCAATACCTGTGACAGTGTCTCCTATATGTTAGGGCAGCTGGGTATGCGCGCTGAGTGGACCCTTTCCGGCAAAGAAGCAGTACTGCGCACCCACCAGTCCGTGATGCGCAATACAGACTACTCCGTTTATATTGTAGACTGGCTGTTACCCGATATGAACGGTGTGGAAGTGGCAAGAAGAATCCGCAAAGAGACAGGCGGGAAAGCGCCTGTAATCATCCTCACCGCCTATGACTGGTCAGATATCGAGGCTGAGGCAAAAGAAGCCGGCGTTACGGCCTTTTGCAGCAAGCCCTTGTTCCTGTCAGAATTAAGTGCCTGCCTGCAGTCTGTCATGCAGCCTGACGCTAAGAAAGAGGAACCTGCAGAAGAAGTGATTTCACACCATACAGGCCGCGTCCTGCTGGCAGAGGATGTGGAGATGAATCAGGAAATCGCGGTGGCAATCCTGGAAAATGCAGGCTTCACCGTAGATGTTGCCGCCAATGGACAGATTGCCCTGGATATGGTAGCACAGTCAAAACCCGGCTATTACCAGGCCGTTCTGATGGATGTGCAGATGCCGGTGATGGACGGCTATGAGGCCACCCAGAAGATTCGACAGTTGCCGGACAAAGACCTTGCCGGCATACCGATCATAGCCATGACCGCCAATGCGTTTACCGAAGACAAGGCCGCCGCCTTAAAGAGCGGCATGAACGGCCACATCTCCAAACCCATTGACGTACAGCTGTTATTTGAAACTTTGGACCGCATTCTTTAATGCACATAAATCCCCGGCATACATTGTGTATACCGGGGATTTCCATATCACACTAACCTCCATGATTCCGCTCCAGCGGAATCTCAAATCCATGCGGAGAATGCCGTTTTTCAGGCATTCTCCTGTGTGAGAGGGAGTTGTAGCGCAACTCCTAGAACCTCTTAGCGAAGCAGCCTTTGCTGCTGAGCTTTAGAGGTTCTTCTCACACTATGTCATAAGACTGCTTTTATTCTCTCCATCGCCTCCGTGAGCGTCTTTCTGGGACATGCCGCGTTCACTCTCTGGAACCCGCTTCCTCCCTCGCCAAACATGGCGCCGCCATCCAGCCAAAGCTTTGCCTCATGGACAATCTTATGTTCCAAGGCCTTCTCGTCAAGCCCCGTCTTTCTAAAATCCAGCCACACAAGATAGGTTCCCTCATGCTCCACCATACGGACGCCCGGCAGATTTTCCTTTACATATTGACCTATAAAGTCAATATTGTCCTTCACATAGCGCATCATAGCCTGATACCACTCTTCTCCCTGCCTGTAAGCTGCTTCACAGGCCACAAGGCCCATCACACCCAGCTGGCTGACACCGGCACCATTCATCTGCGCGCGGAATTTCCGGCGCAGCTCATCATCCATGATAAAGATATTGGACATCACCAGCCCCGCCAGATTAAAAGTCTTGCTGGGCGCCGTGCAGATGACGCTGATAGATGCATATTCCTTTTTCAGGTTGGCAAACACCTGGTGTTTCCCCTGAAATGCAAAGTCGGCGTGAATCTCATCGCTGACCACAATCACATGGTGCTTCACACAAAGATCTCCCAGGCGGCACAGTTCTTCCCTGGTCCATACGCGTCCCACCGGATTGTGGGGATTGCACAGGATAAAGAGCTTAATTTTCTCCTCTGTCAGTTTCCGTTCAAAGTCTTCAAAATCAATATGATAACGGTTGTCATCTTCCAGATACAGGGTATTGCTGACCAGCCTTCTGCCGTTATCCCTGACCACTTCCGAGAAAGGATAATACACGGGCTGCTGAATCAAGACCGCATCTCCTAAGTCAGTATAGGCCCTGACCGCCATAGCCAGCGCGAAGACCACGCCGGGTGTCTTCACCAGCCATTCCTTACGAACTTCCCAGTCATGATGCCGCCTCATCCAGCCGCTTACGGCTTCAAAATAACTATCCCCGGACTCTGTGTAGCCGAAGACTCCATGCTGTAATCTCTGGGCTAACGCGTCCACCACATAAGAGGAAGTCTCGAAATCCATATCCGCCACCCACAAGGGCAGGATATCTTCCGGCATCCCCCACTGCTTTGCAAAGTCATACTTAAGACATCCGGTTCCTTGTCTCTTGATTACCTTGTCAAAATCCAAATTTCGTTCTGCCATTCTTTTGTTCCTTTCCGGCACCAAACTGGTACTCTCCTTTGTATTTCTTCTCACCATATCCGGCAAATAAATAACACCTGCAATTCTTCTAGCCAGTATCATACAGTTTGAAATCATATTATAACAGATTGCATGTCACATGCAAAGTTTAATCTTTCTGTGAAACAGGCAAAGCAGTCTGCCAGAGGGATAAACAGCAAAATAGACACGCTTCAAAAATAATAGAAAGTATGATAAAATGTAAGCTGAAAATCTGAAAGGAGAACAGACCATGAAAAGTATAGAGCAGACAAATTTCTTAGGCGGTGAAGGCCCCGTCCATTTTGACCACATTCTGGAAGCGGAGGAAATGCACGGCATGAACCGGGTGTATGCCAAGATAACCCTGCCAAAGGGCTCCTCTGTGGGATACCATGTGCATAACGGAGACGGAGAAGATTACTATGTCCTCAAAGGAACCGCCACCATCGACGACAATCACGAAAGGACCGTTACCCTCAAAGAAGGGGAGCACCTTTTTACCCCCTCCGGCAGAGGCCACAATCTGGCAAACCTCCACGATGAGGAGCTACAGATCATGGCGCTTATTATTTATGACCACGAAAAGAGTTTATAAGCATCCCTAGGTTAGATCATATGCCCTCCGGGCATAACAAAGCGGCTTTTGAAAATCAACTTTTCAAAAACCGCCGGAAACTGCTGCTTTATCTGCCTGCTATCTTATATCTCATTCCCCTCAAACTGCGGAATGCCTGCAAGCCCTTTTGCCAAATCTTCATCTGTAGGGATATAATCCGTCATCTCTCCGTTATTATACCGCTCATAAGCCACCATATCGAAGTAACCGGTTCCCGTCAGGCCAAAGAGGATTGTCTTCTCTTCCCCTGTCTCCTTACATTTAAGAGCCTCATCCATGGCCA
>CAJUFU010000020.1:6026-24100 GCA_910585555.1 uncultured Lachnospiraceae bacterium | reverse complement strand
GCATGGGAGCTCTCCGGCGCAGGCAGGATGCCTTCCACTCTGGCGAACTCTTCCGCCGCCGCGAATACGGAAGTCTGCTCCACACTGACAGCCTCCATATAGCCATCATGATACAGCTGGGAAAGTACAGAGCTCATGCCGTGGTAACGAAGACCGCCTGCATGGTTCGGTGCCGGCATAAAACCGCTGCCAAGGGTATACATCTTTGCCAGAGGACATACCTTACCGGTATCACAGAAATCATACACAAACTTACCTCTTGTGAGACTCGGACAGGATGCTGGCTCCACCGCCACAATACGGTAATCAGCTTCCCCGCGGAGCTTTTCTCCCATAAAAGGTGAAATCAAACCGCCCAGGTTGGAACCGCCGCCCGCACATCCAATGATGATGTCCGGCTTCACTCCATATTTACCCAAAGCCGCCTTGGCCTCCAAACCAATCACGGACTGGTGTAAGAGTACCTGGTTGAGCACGGAACCCAATACATAACGATATCCTTCCTGAGATAACGCTGCTTCCACTGCTTCTGAGATAGCGCATCCAAGGCTTCCTGTGGTGCCCGGGAACTCTTCAAGAATCTTGCGCCCCACTTCGGTGGTATTAGAAGGAGAGGGTGTCACATTCGCCCCGTAAGTCCGCATCACTTCCCGGCGGAAAGGCTTCTGCTCATAAGAACATTTCACCATATATACCTGACAGTCTAAATCCAGGTACGCACATGCCATGGAAAGCGCTGTCCCCCACTGGCCTGCTCCTGTCTCCGTGGTCACGCCCTTTAATCCCTGCTTTTTCGCATAATAAGCCTGGGCAATAGCGGAATTGAGCTTATGACTGCCGCTGGTGTTGTTGCCCTCGAATTTATAATAAATCTTGGCCGGTGTCTGCAGTTTCTCCTCCAGACAGTATGCCCGCACCAAAGGGGAGGGTCTGTACATTTTATAGAAATTCCTGATTTCCTCTGGTATCTCGATGTAAGCCGTATTTTCATCCAGTTCCTGTCTGCTCAGTTCCTCGCAGAAGATTCCCTTTAACTCATCAAAGGTGATGGGCTGTAAAGTACCGGGATTTAACAGGGGCGCCGGCTTATTTTTCATATCCGCCCGCACATTATACCAGCTTCTTGGCATCTCGCTTTCTTCCAGATAAATCTTGTAAGGGATTCTTGTTGTTTCGCTCATAATGGCCTCCATTCTGCGCTCCTTGCGCCGTCCGCGCTCTTTAACTGCGCGGGTTTAGCTGTTATCTTATCACAGTCCGGATTGGAATATGATTTTTGCATAAAAAAATCCTGTCCCAATCCAAAATGCTGGGACAGGAGTCATTCTCCTGCGGTGCCACCCGGCTTGATACATAACGTATCCGCTCATCGCATACTATCATATGCCTGATTTGGTAACGAAGTCTCCTCTCCGTCTCGTCTACTATCTTCGACTCGCCCTCCGAAGCCCATTCCTCCAAGCTGTTCATGCCGCTTTCCACCAATCACGGCTCTCTGTAATGAACGGATTCTTACGAATCACCGGAAGTACTTACTCTTCTTCAACGGTTTCTGTTTTCCTTTATAGCATAGTATGCAGGAATTGTCAATATGTTTTCTCCAATCTGAAACGGGTTTTTCCGTGCGTTCGCAAAATGTAATATATTGTATATTCCTGCATGGCATGATAAGATTGACTTGTTACTGCTCCCATACTGGTAACAGGAAGGGGGTGGAATGCTTGAGTTCCATATATTCTTTTATCGTCTCCATAATGCAGAATGTAGCTGCATACTACATATGTAAGTGGCTGAATGGGGACGAGTAAGGCAGTGACCCAGCCCGGCGGTTAACTTCTCCGCAAAAGAAGGAGAAACCCGGTAGATGGTCGCTCATCTGCCGGGTTTCATTCCTTTTTGTGGAATACTTGAATTTCTATTCTTTTATCATGTGTATTCTATCACAAGGAAAGAGCCTTTACAATATCTTTTTACATTTTTCCGTGCTACTCTTTTATTTTGTCAATATCTGTGAGATTGACGCCGGCTACCTGCAAAACTGCTTTTAAAGATAGATATTCGTCTTTCAAACTTGCATATGTTTTTGTTGCGCCCTCTTCTTTTGCCAATAACATATGTCTTTGGATTTTTGTAAAATCGTCTATGGCCGCTTTGGTTACTTCTAAACTTGTCGGCATATAATCACCTGCTTTCCATATTGTGGCTTATACTGCTACAATATCATTGTATCACAGCTAAGATGTAAAATCTATTCCATTATCAAGCAGGCGCGTATTCCATTTTTCCCGAACGTTACCCAAAATTAAGGGTTACAGTTGCCGCAAGGGTCATCGTATCCTGCCGCCACCGCCTCTTCCCTGGTCCGGAAAGGCACCTGATTCTTCTTCGCCGGCAGTGTTTCACAATCGGCGCGGTGCAGCTTATGGTTTCTCCGGTTTCCAATATAACTGTCTGCGAACGGCAGGGCTGCCCCAGACGCTGTATCTGCAGACGTCTGATTTTCCAGTTTCCCATTATTCTGGCTGTTCTTCTGACTCTGGGTGCCCTCTCCTGCCTTCCAGCTGTCGGAAGGCGTGCAGTTCCACGTGATTTCACTGCCATCCGAGGAAGCTAAAACCGTTCCCTGCTCATCTGTGCGGAACACCTTTACTCCCATCTGACGCAGGGTATTCAAGGTCTGGGCATGTGGGTGCCCGTAACTGTTATCCTCTCCACAGCTGATGACTGCATAGGCGGGCGAAACGGCTTCCAAAAAAGCCTGCGAGGACGAACTGCGGCTGCCGTGATGCCCTGCTTTTAATACATCCGCCTGCAGAGAAACCTTCTCTTTCAGCAGATCGTCCTCGGCTTCCTCCTCCATATCCCCGGTAAACAGGAAGGTGTTATCTCCATGCGTCAGACGAATGACAATGGAATGATTATTGGTATCTTCATAGGAGTTGACCGGACCTGCAATCACAAAACTGGCATCCCCCAGCTCATAAGATGTCCCTGCCTTGGGCACCGTATTTCGATACCCTTTCTCCTTCATGGCATCCAGCACATCCCTGTAAGTGGCCGTATCGCTTTCCACATCCGGCATCATCACCGTCTGACAGTTGAATTTATACAAGATAACATCTAATCCACCGATATGGTCCGCGTCCGGATGGGTTCCCACCACGTATTTTAAGGTTTTTACTCCCTGTTTGGTGAGGTAATTTTGTACGGTAGTACCCTGGTCGTTGTCGCCTGCGTCAATCAGCATATACTCCCCGCCGCAGGCAAGCAAGATCGCGTCCCCCTGCCCCACATCCATATAATGGACTGTCAGTTCAGACAGCCCATTCTCCCTGCCGGACGCCGTATCGAGTTTTCCGGCGCCTATGACCGCCCCATTTCCACATGCCGTCAGCGTCATCATCATAACAAGTGTTAAGATTACTTTCCAAATTCCATACGTTTTCCGGCGCTTATATTTTCTTTTCATCTTCATAACAATCCTCATGCGTCTTTTTTTAGTTCATACTGATTCTAACGCATGTGCATTCTTATGACAACCTTTTTATCTTATACTCTCACATCCACCGGCACATACCCGTCTGTCTGTCCCATGCCGTCCTGGCTTTCGTCCGGATTTCCCTCTTTCGCTTCGTTTTCAGCGTTATCCTTGGAAGTAACCTTATCTTCATCCTGTTTCTTAACGCCCTCCGCATCTGTTCCAGCCTCTGCCGCCTCTTTCAGCTCTTCACCGGCCTTCTGTAAAGTACTCATCTGCGCTGTCTGAGCGGCCTGGGCTTTGCTGTTGACGTCCGCAAGCTGTTCCTGCTTACTGCTCGTATCCATGTTGCGCGCACTGTCCAGCTGAATCTCTGCTTCCAGTACACCTGCCTTACCCTCCATGCGCTGTGCCACACTGCCCTGTACATCCGCTGTCTTTCTGGCGCCGTCCGCCGAAATCAGCGCTTCCATGCCTGCCGCTGAAATACCCATTTCCACACCCGGTCTGGAATCTTTGCGGACATTGTCCTGATATTCGGGAAGCCCCAGCGGATTATCCTGTCCTTGTCTTTTCTCTTCCCGCTCCTTCATCTTTTCCTGCATTTCATGCTGACGAAGCTGCATGTTCAAATCATTGATTTCCTGTTGAAGTTCCTGCCGTTTCTCCTGTTTTACTTTAGGCGGCATATCCTGTCTGCCGTTTAATTCCTGCAGCTCCTTCTGGGCCTGGTTAATCTTATCCTGAATCCCTTTTGCCACTGGATCGTCCTGTCTGCCGCCCATCTTGCCGGGCTGCTGTACACCCTGACTGCCGTTCACTGCGCCTATTGTCATGTCTGTCTCCTCCTTGTCATAAAGTGTTTCATCGGTAATTGCGAAACACATTCTTTCAGGAAGCAGTTGTGCAAAATAGACAAATCGCAAGCAGGGTGCTTTGGCGCCGCCGGTGTTTAGACGCCGTATTCTGGCGTCTTATGCACCGCTGCGAGCGACAGTGCAGCGCAAGCGTGCCCTACGGTGATTGTCTATTTTGTACAACGGAAACTTTTGAAAATGCGCTTCACAATTACCTAAAGTATCTAAGACAGATAATCCTGTCGTCACATTCTATATCGTAACGCCCAAATCCACGGATAAGCAGATTGTTGTGAGAGGGATATTTTCTGTTGTAAACACCCAAAAGCTGCCATTTAGGGGGGGGAGTGGAGGATGAGACATGGGAGGCGGGCCGCCGCAAGTTAAAGAGGCCGCTAAACCCTGCAGACCTGCAGCATCACGCTCAATCGGAATACCTGCTGGTCCGCCTCCACTTCTATATCCCCATGATATTTCTGCGCCACACGGCGGATATTGCGCAGTCCGAACCCGTGAAAATCTTTGTCCTCCTTGGTGGTAACAGGCAGATGCTCTTCCCTGTCCATGACAATCTTTTGATAACAGGAATTTTCCACTTCAATCATATACACATTCTCTCTGAGGGAGGAAGAAATCCTGATATATCCAGGCGTTCTGTCCCCCTCTCCATTTAGGGCTTCATCCTCTGCGCTGGCTTTCCTCTGCACCGCCTCAATGGCATTGGCCAGCGCATTGTTTAAGATAATGCTCAGATCAAAGGCATCCACTTCCCGCCCGGCAGGATACAGGAAGCTGCAGTCAAAGGCAATTCCTTTCGCCTGCGCCTCTCTGCTTCTCTCCATCAAAATCACGTCCGTCACTGGATTGCCGCTCTGAATCCGATCAGCCACTACGCTGTACTGCGCTCTCA
Source organism: uncultured Lachnospiraceae bacterium (assembly GCA_910585555.1). Taxonomy (GTDB): domain Bacteria; phylum Bacillota; class Clostridia; order Lachnospirales; family Lachnospiraceae; genus UBA3282. The sequence goes on along the minus strand of CAJUFU010000020.1, from coordinate 18,855 downwards.
GAGACTGGACGTACTGTTCCTGCTCATGACCGGCCAGCTTCTGCATCACCATCACATGGTTTCCCATATCGTGTTTCAGACTGCGGATTTCCTGATACAGCTCCTCCACTTCCCGAATGTGGCGTTTCATATCCTCCATCTGTCCGGCCAGCAGGTCCTTGCGCATCTTCTCCTGCTGACTCTCCTTGATATTCTGATACAGCGCAACCACAACCAAAATAGGTATGTATAAGCTCAGACAATATACCATAACAATTCCATGATACAAAAGGGAAGAATCCACTTCACTATACTGTAAGCCAACCGGCGATTCCCATATATATTTCACATAGGCATACCCCATCACAGAGGTAAAGGAGGGCAGAGACATCAGCAGAAATTCCCGGCCCTGCATCTTTTGTCCTTTCCCCCGGTATGCCCTCACAATCGGCGCCAGCGCTAAGATATATAGCACAATCTGGGTGGGAATCTCTATGAGACTCTGGGTCACATACAGATAATAGCCCTTCTCCACATCGATATAACCTGGAATCACAAACAGAAAGACCTTCCAAAGCAATGCGCCGACTGTGACCGTGAGCCGCGCCACCAGCCAGCGGACAGCATAGAAAGTCCATGCCAGAAAAACTTTCTGCAGATAGTTTTCCCGCTCCAGCAGACACATAACACCAAGACCTGCCGCCGCCCCGATCAAATAGGCCCAAAAACTCAGTATATAATAGGGCTCATACCATAAAATCAGCATCACGGCCAGATATGCGCCCCCGGTAAGTACTGCCGTCTTCTTGCTGCGTACAAAATCCCGAACCAGATAGAAATAGGCAAATGCCGCCCAAAGCGTCATAAAAAACTGGTATATCTCACTTGTCACAAAATAGCTAAGTTCCCAATCCATTTAACTGATGTCCACCTGTGTAAAATCAATCTCAAAATCCTCATAAATCCCTGCCGGCACTTTATCCGCAAAGCTGTACTCTGCATAATCATCCGTCTCAAAATGATAAACCACCACCGTTTTTTTCAACAAATCCACAATCCAGTACTCCCTTACTCCCGCGGTACGGTGCTTGAACAGCTTGATGGAGCAGTCCATCTTAAAAGGCACCGCATTTTTCCGCAGCGCCTTTTTCATTTCTATACAGCATTTAATTTCCTGTCTTCTTTCAAAAGCTCATAAAACTCCTCCGCCGGCATGGGCTTTGCATAATAAAATCCCTGCACCATATCGCAGCCAATCTCCTGAAGGAGTTCCACCTGCTCCCGGGTCTCCACACCCTCCGCCAGAAGGCCCAGGTCCAGTTTCTTTGCCATGGCGACCACCTGCTCCAAAATCAGTCTTCCTTTCTTGGATACCAGCATGTTCTCCATGAATTTCTTGTCAATCTTAATCACATCAAAGGGTGTCTCCAACAAGATGCTGAGAGAAGAATACCCGCTTCCGAAATCATCCATCAGCAGCATGAATCCTCCGTCTTTCAGCTGGCCGGACATCTCGCTGATCTGTTGGTTATTGACCGTCTCCGTAATCTCAAGCTCCAGATGCTGTTTCTCAATGCCAATCCTGTCAATCATCCCATTTAACACCTGTATAAATTCTCCCTCCACAAGATGATACCTGGACACATTGACCGAGATGGGACATTCGGTTATGCCCTCATCCTCACAGCGTTTGATAAAACGACACGCTTCCTCCCAAATATAGTAATCTACATTGCGGATAAAACCGTTCTCCTCCAATACCGGAATAAATTCACCCGGATAAATCATCCCCTTCACCGGATGTATCCACCTAACCAACGCCTCCGCTCCCACTATGGTATGCTGGGAAATGCTGTACTTGGGCTGCAAATACATCTGGAAATGCCGCTGTGTGATACCGGATTTCATACTGTCTTCAATGAATCGTCTCGTATAGAGCATTTCCTTAAACTGTTCCTGATAAAAGGCCGTGTCTGACATGATATTCTCCTTGGCCGCCTTACGTGCCATGGCCGCACGGTCTTCCATCTGCCGCAGTTCCATATTCCTGTCATCTACGATATAGATTCCAAAAGTATATTGCAGTTTGACATGCTTAAAATCACCCAGCGTTTCCCGGATACAGCTCACAAAAACGGTCAGCTCTTCCTCTTCCTCGTAAGGCGTCACGATCATAAACACATCACTTCTCAAATTCACAAAATACTGCTGTTCACCGCACAGTTTCTTTAACCCTTCTGTGACAAAATCCAGAATCTCATCGCCGATCATCTCCCCATAGATGTCATTGATGACCTTAAAACTGCGAATATCAAACTGCAGAAAAGCTATCTTTCCCTCACAGTGACTAAGCAGCGCCAAAACATTTCTTCGGAATCTGGTCAGTTTGTTGACCCGCCTGAGCGCGCTTTTCATGGCATCATCCTCAGGAAGTACCACCATATCCAAATCCTGCATATTGTCCTGGTATTCTTGCAGCATCCTTTCCAGAATCCTGATACTTGCCGCCAACGCATTGGGACAAATCTTGAATTTAAGCCCTTCCTGCCGCATTTTAGCCATTCCCTGCGGGTTGGATACATCCGTATGTAATATATCCTTACACAGGTAGCTGCCGCCCATAGCCTCCTTAAAGAGACTGATAAACTCCTCTGTCTTCTTATTGCCAAACACTTCCAGTTCCCGCTCCTGCGGGTCGTCAAATCCGAATGCCACACCCAGTATCATCAACCCTGCCGTCACGCAGCCGCAGACATCTCCCTGCCGCATCCCTACACCAAAACAGGTACTCAGCTTTAGAGCCGTCTTAATATCCAGCCCCAAATCCCCTGCAAAGGCCCCAAACAAAGCTTGCGAGCAGTGATAATCCTGCCGTAAAAGCTCATTTGCCCTCTCTTCATGTGTCATAAAACGTCTCCACCCCTTAACCGGCTTTTCTCTTCTATCCCCTATCGCCAAAATGTAATACCATTATACAATAGGGCACAAGAAAAGTGCAAGACTAATACCTATGGCACCAAAAAGAACACGCACTTCCTCTAATTAGCAATCGCATTTCCCGTATACAGCTGATAATACTTTCCTTTCTCCTCCAAAAGCTGCTCATGGGTCCCTCTCTCAATAATCCGTCCCTGCTCCAGCACCATGATACAGTCGGAATTTTTGACCGTGGAAAGCCTGTGGGCGATCACAAAGGTGGTTCTCCCTTTCATCAGCTTATCCATGCCGTCCTGCACAATCCGCTCTGTGCGGGTATCGATGGAGCTGGTGGCCTCATCGAGAATCAGTACCGGCGGGTCCGCAATCGCCGCTCTGGCAATGGCAAGCAGCTGCCTTTGTCCCTGGCTTAAGTTGGCTCCGTCCCCGGAAAGCACTGTATCATATCCTTCCGGCAGTCTCTTGATAAACCCATGGGCATTGGCCAGTTTCGCCGCCGCCACCACTTCCTCATCCGTGGCATTCAGCTTACCGTAGCGGATATTCTCCATCACCGTCCCGGTAAACAGGTGGGTATCCTGCAGCACGATTCCCAGGGAACGGCGCAAATCCGCCTTCTTAATCTTATTTACATTAATGCCGTCGTAACGTATCTTACCATCCTGTATATCATAAAACCGGTTGATCAGATTGGTGATGGTGGTCTTGCCTGCACCGGTGGAGCCCACAAAGGCAATCTTCTGCCCAGGTTCTGCGTACAATTTCACATCATGCAGCACAATCTTATCATCGTTGTATCCAAAGTCTACCCCGTCAAATACCACGTCGCCCCGCAGTTCCACATAGTCCACCGAGTGGTCCGCCTGGTGCTCATGACGCCAGGCCCAGCGGCCGGTACGCTCCGGTGTCTCCACCAATTTCCCGTTCTCTTCCCGGACGTTGACCAGAGTCACATAGCCGTCGTCCACCTCCGGTTTCTCATCCATCATCTGGAAGATACGCTCTGCACCGGCCATGGCCATGACAATAGAATTAAACTGTTGACTCACTTGGTTAATGGGCCCGTTAAAGCTCTTGTTGAAGGTCAGGAAACTGGCTAGTTTCCCCAATGTCAGCCCCGTCATGCCGGAGAGTGCCAGGGCGCCGCCCACGATGGCACAGACCACATAACTCACATTGCCAAGCTGCATATTGACCGGTCCCACGACATTGACCAGATAGTTTGCCCGATCGGCACTCTCATAAAGAGCATCGTTTAACTTACGGAATTCCTCCCTGTTTTCTTCCTCATGGCAGAACACTTTGACGACCTTCTGGCCGTTCATCATCTCCTCGATGTAGCCGTTGACCTTGCCCAGGTTCTTCTGCTGTTCCAGAAAATACTGACTGCTTAAGCCCGCTACCTTCTTGGTCACCACAAGCATCACGGCAATCATCAAAAGGGTTACGATGGTGAGGGGGATACTTAGAATCACCATGCTGATAAACACGCTGACAATCGTAATGAAACTGTTTAAGACCTGGGGCATACTCTGGCTGATCATCTGCCGCAGCGTATCTGTATCGTTTGTATAGGTTGACATAATATCTCCATGGGCATGGGTGTCAAAATACTTGATGGGCAGGGTTTCCATATGGGAAAATAAATCATTTCGCACATTGCGCAGTGTCCCCTGGGTCACACAGATCATAATCCTGTTCCAGGCATAAGCCGCCGCCACACCGATTAGATAGAAGCCTGCCACCCTGGCAATTGCCCCCGCCAAAGGCCCAAAATCCGGTGTATCCGCCACTAACATGGGTGCAATATAATCGTCAATCAGACGCTGGATAAACATGGTTCCTTGTACATTGGCCAGTACACTGATGAAAATCAGCACCGTTGTCAGTACCAAGTGAGGCGCATAATTTTTCGCTACATATTTCATCAGCCGTTTGAATACTTTTCCTGGGTTCTCTATTCTTTTGCCCTTGGGCATACCTCTTCTCATTCCTGGACCCGGCATTATGCTTCACCTGCCTTTTCATCAAAATCTCCGCCGCCGCTTGTCTGGGACTCATAGACCTCTCTGTAGATCTCATTGTCCGCAAGCAGCTCTTCATGGGTGCCAACCCCGTGAATCCGCCCATCTTCCATGACAATGATACGGTCTGCGTTTTGCACGCTGGATATCCGCTGGGCGATAATCAGTTTCGTGGTATCCGGAATCTCCTGTGCAAACGCCTTTCTGATGCGGGCGTCTGTGGCTGTATCCACCGCGCTGGTGGAATCATCCAAAATCAGTACCTTGGGCTTCTTCAAAAGGGCCCTGGCGATGCAGAGACGCTGCTTCTGCCCGCCGGACACATTGGAACCGCCCTGCTCTATGTAAGTTTGATAGCCATCCGGCATTTTCTCAATAAACTCATCCGCGCAGGCAAGCTTACAGACACGCCTGCATTCTTCCTCCGTGGCGTCTGAATCGCCCCAGCGCAGATTTTCCAGGATAGTGCCCGAAAAGAGCACATTTTTCTGCAATACCACAGCCACCTGATTGCGCAGTGTTTCCAGGTCATATTCTCTCACATCGTGACCTCCCACAAGGACCGCTCCCTGGGTCACATCATAAAGTCTGCTGATCAGATTGACCAGACTGGTCTTCGCACTGCCGGTGCCGCCGATGATACCGATGGTCTCGCCGGGCTGAATTTTCAAATGGATATCGTGAAGCACCGCCTCGTCGCTTTCCTTCTGATAAGAGAAGCGGACATGCTGGAATTCGATGCCGCCGTCTTGCACTTCATACAAAGGTTTATCCGGGTTTGTCAGATCACTCTTTTCCTCCAGCACCTCGCAGATACGTCTGGCGCTGGCCATACTCATACTCATCATCACAAAGATCATGGAGAGCATCATCAGACTCATGAGAATATTCATGCAGTAAGTCAGCAGGCTCATGAGTTCGCCCGTGGTCAGCGTGTTTTGCACAATCTGCTTTGCTCCCAGCCAGCTGAGTAACAGGATACAGCTGTAAACCGTAAACTGCATGACGGGCATATTGAGCACCACCTGCTTTTCCGCTTTCAGAAAGATATCATAGATATTCTGGCTGGCTTTCTTCAGTTTCTTCGTCTCGTAATCTTCCCGCACATAGGCCTTGACCACACGGATTGCGCCCACATTCTCCTGCACGGAAGCGTTCAGCTCATCATATTTGGGAAAAGCTTCCTGGAAATATTTCATGGCGCCCCGGATGATAAATGCCAGCACAATGCCCAGAAGAACCACCGCCGCCAGATAGACACTGGCAAGCTCTGCATTGATCATAAAAGCCATCGCCATGGCACAGATCATACTGATCGGCGCCCGAAAACACATACGCAGCATCATCTGGTAAGCCATCTGCATATTCGTCACATCCGTGGTCAGTCTGGTCACCAGTCCCGCGGTACTGAATTTATCCAGACTGGCAAAGGAAAAGGTCTGAATATTGTCAAACATGGCCTGCCGAAGATTCCTGGCAAATCCCGTGGAGGCCCTGGCTCCGTATTTACCGCCCATAACACCGCAGAAGAGTCCGGCAAGGGCCGCCGCAATCATAAAAGCGCCTACCGCATAGATATGATGCATATTGCCCGCCTCCACGCCGTCATCTATGATGGATGCCATCAGAAACGGAATCAAGGTCTCAAAAACCACCTCCAAAATCATAAAAACAGGCGTGATGATCGAAGCCTTCTTATACTCTTTGATTTGTGCCGCCAACGTTCTTATCATAGCTGCCTCCGTTCTTTTTAAGTTCACTTCCATTATTTTTGTACAAATAAAATTGATTGTCAACATCAATATAAAAGTTCACAAAAAGTTCACGGGAAGTTTATAAGAGAATTATGATACTTTCAGACAAATTTCAGGAAACTCTGCCCACAAGAAAAACTCCTGCACATAACGCACAGGAGTTTTTCCGATCAGATATCGCAGAAATTAATCTTTCGCAATTAATTTTCCACCACGTTTGGATACTACATCGAAGATAACGGCTGCCAGAAGTACTAAGCCCTTTACCACCTTCTGCATGTTCTGGTCCACGCCCATCAGGGACATACCCATGTTGATGACACCCATCAACACCGCACCTACGATAACGCCGGGCACCGTACCGATTCCGCCGTATGCGGAAGCGCCGCCGATGAAGCAGGAGCCGATAGCGTCCATCTCGTAGTTCTGTCCGTAAGTAGGCTGTGCGGAAGTCATACGCGCGATGGTCACCATACCGGCCAAAGCGGAGAGAAGCCCCATGTTCAGATAAGCCAGGAAATATACCCTGTTGGTGTTGATACCGGAAAGCTTGGTCGCCTTCTCGTTGCCGCCCACTGCGTAGAAGTAACGTCCTACTGTGGTATTGGATGTAATATAGCTGTATACAATAACCACGATCAATACCCAGATCAGCACACTGGGAATACCTTTATGCTGCGCAAGTCTCAAGGAGAAGACAAAGATGACTGCACTCAAAAGCACCATCTTCACTATCATGCTTGCAAATTTTTCTGTCTCATAACCCTTCTTTACCTTATTCATTCTGCTGCGAAGCTGTGCGATCACATAAATGATAATAGCCACAATGCCCGCCACCAGACAGGTTATATTGATGGAGCCGCCGCCAAAAACATCCGGTATGTAACAATCCGCACCGCCGCCGAAAAGCTTCACGAAAGTAGTGCAGTCCTTGACCGAGATGGTCATACCATTCAGCACCGTATTACTTAAACCTCGAAACATCAACATACCCGCCAGGGTCACAATGAAGGGAGGAATTCTCACATAAGCAATCCAGAATGCCTGCCATGCGCCGATCACAAGCCCGACTAAGAGCATAAGAATGACCGCCACAACCATATTAACACCCTTATTCACCATAAGCACTGCACCGATTGCACCTACGAAGCAGACCACGCTGCCCACGGAAAGGTCAATGTTACCACCGGTCAGAATACAGAGCAGCATACCGGTTGCCAGGATAAACACATAGGCATTCTGGGAAATCAAACTGCTGACATTCATGGGTAACAGAATTGCACCGCTGGTCCGCCACGCGAAAAACGCCGTAATCAGAATCAGCACAAGTATCATTGTATATTTTTTAATAAATTCAATGGCTTTTGTCTTATTCATACTTTTCCTTACACTCCTTTGCTACTGGATTTTAAAATGTGCGACATGATAATCTCCTGGGTTGCCTCGCTCCTGTCGAGTTCTCCCACCATCTTACCCTCGTTCATGACATAAATTCTGTCACACATGCCGAGAATCTCCGGAAGTTCCGAGGAAATCATAATGACGGTCTTGCCCTCTGCCACCAGCTGATTGATAATACAGTAAATCTCATATTTGGCGCCCACGTCGATACCTCTCGTAGGTTCGTCTAAGATCAGCACATCAGGGTCTGCGAACATCCACTTTGCCAGCAGCACCTTCTGCTGGTTACCGCCGCTTAAGTTGCCCACGTTCTGTTCCACAGTAGGACATTTGGTCTTCAGTTTCTCTTTGTATTCCACCGCCACACCGTACTCTTTATCTTTATCAATAATAGAGTGCGTACTTACGCCTTCCAGGTTAGCCAGCGTGGTATTGATCTTGATGGGATTGCTTAAGATCAGTCCATTTCCCTTTCGGTCCTCTGTCACATAGGCAATCTTATGTTTGATGGCATCATGCACGGAATTCAGATGCAGTTCTTCTCCATTCATAATGAGATGGCCGCTGATATTGACCCCATAGCTCTTACCAAATACGCTCATGGCAAGTTCCGTACGGCCGGCACCCATCAGTCCGGAAATACCTACCACCTCACCCTTGCGGGCATTCATGCTCACATTATCTACCACCTTCCGCTCAGAATACAGCGGATGGTAAACGCTCCAATCCTTAACTTCCAGCATCACATCCCCAATATGGGACTCTCTCTTGGGGAATCTGTCGGAAAGTTCTCTGCCCACCATACCCTGGATGATGCGCGCCTCGGAAATGTCGTCTGTTTTCTTATCCATTGTCTCAATGGTGGAACCGTCACGGATGACAGTAATCTTATCCGCCACATAAGAGACTTCGTTGAGTTTATGGGATATGATGATGGACGTCATACCCTGTTCCTTAAACTTGAGCAGAAGATCCAAAAGCGCCTTGGAATCCGTCTCATTCAAGGATGCTGTGGGTTCGTCTAAGATCAGCAACTTTGCATTTTTTGCAAGCGCTTTCGCGATTTCCACCAGCTGCTGCTTGCCCACGCCTATATCTTTAATCAAGGTCTGCGGGGATTCCTGCAAACCAACCGTCTTTAACAGTTCTCCCGCCCGGCCAAATGTTTCATTCCAATCCAGTTTATACTTATGCCCTCTCTCATTACCAAGGAACATATTCTCACCAATCGTCATATAAGGGACCAGGGCTAATTCCTGGTGGATAATGACGATTCCCTTTGCCTCACTGTCCTTAATCTCATGGAACTGACATGTCTCACCTTTATAGATGATGTCCCCCTCATAAGTTCCGTAAGGATAAATACCACTCAGCACGTTCATCAAGGTGGATTTACCGGCACCATTCTCCCCCACAAGAGCATGTATCTCGCCTTCCTCCACTTTCAGATTTACATTGTCAAGTGCCTTAACGCCAGGGAATGTTTTGGTTATATTTTTCATTTCCAGTAAAATCTTAGCCAAATTCTATTCCTCCCAACCATAGTTTCTGCAATATCCGATCGATCTGTTTCCTTTTTAAAATCAGCAGGCGGGATTTCCCGCCTGCCAAGTTGTTTTACTGTAAATCAGCCTCTGTATAGTAACCGGAGTCAATTAACAGCTCTTTGTAGTTGTCGATATCAGCAAATACAGGCTCGCAAAGGAAAGAAGGAATAACGCCTGTGCCGTTGTCGTAACTCTCGGTATCGTTAACCGGAGCCTCGCCGCCCTTCATGATAGCGTCAACCATCTCTACAACCTTAGATGCCAGTGTACGTGTATCTTTGAAGATAGACATGGACTGTTTGCCTGCGATCATGTTCTTAACGTTAGCGATATCGCAGTCCTGACCGGTAATGATCGGCCATTCGCCTGTGTAGTTAGCTTCCAGAGAGTTCGCTACGCCAAGTGCTGTGGAGTCATTAGAGCAAAGACATGCGTCAAGCTGTGTACCGTCTGCATAGTTTGCGGAAATGATAGCGTCCATTCTTGACTGTGCGGTCTCTGTTGCCCAGTTAGCTGTAGCAACGGTCTCGAAATCGGTCTGACCGGACTTTACAACCAATTTGCCGGAATCGATGTAGGGCTGCAGAACATCCATAGCGCCGCCGAAGAAGAATCTTGCGTTGTTGTCACCAGGATCGCCTGTTGTAAGCTCGATGTTGAACGGGCCTTCTGCGTTGTCGAGATCAAGCTGGTCTCTGATGTACTCACCCTGCTTCGTACCTACCATGTAGTTATCGAAGGTAGCATAGTAGGAAACTGCGTCGGAGTTCATGATCAGACGGTCATAAGCGATAACCGGAATGTTCTTCTCTTTCGCCTGCTCAAGAACTGTTCCAAGGGAATCACCCTCGATAGATGCAATAACCAAAAGCTGGCATCCAGAGTTGATCATATTCTCAATCTGGGATACCTGTGTTGCGATATCGTTAGAAGCGTACTGAAGATCCACCTCATAACCTGCTGCCTCTAACTCTTTCTGCATGTTGGAACCATCCTGATTCCATCTCTGTAAATCCTTGGTCGGCATAGCCACACCAACTTTACCGCCGCCTGCTGCCGGCGCCTCTGCTTCTGCATCTGCTGCAGGTGCCTCAGCCTCTGCATCCGCTGCAGGTGCTTCTTCTGCTGCCGGTGCCTCTTCTGTCGCTGCAGGTGCTGCTGTCTCAGAAGAACCGGAATTGCCACAGCCAACTAAAGTAGCTGCAACCATGGTCGTTGCCAGAATCATGCTGACTAACTTCTTTTTCATGTTTCTTTTCCTCCCTTTATTAGAATAAATTTACACAGACTGTCATCCCGTCTGTAGTTTTAATATATCACAAAAGAAATAGGAATAATTTACGACCTTCTGTACATTTTCACCATGACAAAGGCATAAAAACAGGATGTACTAGCATTATCTTGCGCCAGTACATCCTATCATCGCAAAAATTTCCTATTGCGGCATCTGCGAGGGTACGTTCAAATAGACATCCTCTTTCAGATGAAAACCGCTGCCGATAATCACTTCGTCAATATTATCCCTGTTGACGCTGACAGGTTCCAACCCTATATAAGGAACCGAATACGCTCCGCTCTCTATCACCGTCACGTCCTCCCCGCTAAGCGTCTCTCCCCTGCCCAGTGCCACACAAGCCTCCGCCGCCCTGGTGGCCAGCCGCTCCACAGGCTTATAGACCGTCATCAGCTGCGTGCCCTCCACAATTCTCTGACAGGCGGCCAGGTCTGCATCCTGCCCCACCACCAGAATATCTCCCGCCTGCCGGGTCTCCGCCAGCGCCCGCACCGCCTGGGTGGCCAGATCGTCATTGCCGCACATGATAGCGTCCGCCTGTTGTATGGCCACGCCATGGGAATAGATATACGCCGACGCGATCTCCGCCCGCCAGCCTTCCGCATGGATGATATCCAGAATCGTCACTCTGTTCTTTTCCATAACTTTCTTAAAAGCCCCGTCCACCAGAGGCACATTATTGTCCGTGGGAGAACCGCACAGCATGATCACATAACCGCCCTCGCCAAGACCTGCATCCGCCAGGGCCTCCCCCATCAAAGTCCCCACCATCTCATTGTCAAAGGAAATGTAGAGATCTACTTCCGTATCATCGATCAGGCGGTCATAGGACACTACCTTAATGCCCGCATCCTTGGCCTTTGCTACCGACTCCCGCAGCGCTTCCGGGTCGATGGCGATGATCACGATCACATCCATCCCCTTTTGGATGAAATACTCAATCTGTCTCTTCTGCTCCTCCACGTCCCCATTGGCGTTCTGCACATTCACTTCCGCGCCCAGCTCCTTGGCCACCGACACGAACACATCCCTGTCCCTCTGCCACCTCTCGATGACAAAGGAATCAAAGGTCAGGCCAATCTGTATTTTCTTCTCTTCCTGTGTCTCACTTACCTTACTGCTCTCACTGGTCCCGCAGGCGCTCACCCCAAACAACAGACTGATGATAAGTAAAAAACTGCACCATCGTTTCATCATTTCCTCCATACTTCTTCTCATGCAGTCAAAGCTGCTTGTACTCCGTAGGCGTCACACCCACGTTTTTCTTAAAAGATCTGCTGAAATAATTGGGGTCCGCATATCCCACCATGGCGCAGATTTCCTTCATGGAACACTCCGTGGTAGTCAGCAGTTCTTTGGCCTTATCCATACGAATCCGGGTGAGATATTCCACAAATCCCTCCCCCGTATCTTCCTTAAATATCTTACTGAAATAATAGGGGCTGATATTGGCCGCCTGGGATACCTCGTCTAAAGAGATATCTTTACTGTAATTATTCTGTATATACTCTTTGGCCGTCTCGATGACACTCATGGATTTCTCATTGGCCTTAGTGCTCACGTTATGGCTGGCCGTGGCAATCTTTTCGATAAACCAGTTACGCAGAGACCCCAGGTCATTCATCTCCATGATGGCTGGCAGATAATCCGCCCTGGCCCGGAATTCATAAGTCATCCCGCCGGAAGTGTAAGCAAGGTGTTCTGCATAGAGCACAAACTCCAGCACCTTAAGCCGCATGTTCATCAGATACTCTCCATGGGTCTGTGCAATCAGGTCAAAATAAGTCTCCGCCGTGGCCATCGCATGGTTGGTCTCGCCGTTTTGCACCTCCGCAAAGAGGCGCCTTTCCAGGTCGATGGGATAGCTCTCCTCATAGATACAGCCAATGGGCA
>CAJUFU010000020.1:0-6016 GCA_910585555.1 uncultured Lachnospiraceae bacterium | reverse complement strand
CTCTTTCCCTACACGACGCTCTTCCGATCTTGGTCATGATCAGTGCATTTAAAGCTTCCTTATAGGAATTCCTGGCTTCTTCTATCCGCTGGATGGAGCTGATGCCGATGCGGAAACTGATGTCCGTCCTTTTGCGCAGCTCCCGCACAAGCTCCCTGGACTTTTCGATGATGGCAATCCGCTCATTGTAGGTCAGCTTCTGCTCTTTGCAGGGAACCATCACCGCCAGTTTATTGGCCATGGCAGTGCCCAGAATGGCGCCCGGATAATATTCTTTGATACATTCCCGCACCACCTTATCGTGTTCCTGTATCTTCACACTGCTGCCCACGGCATTGGTCATATGGTTTCCCTCCTGGGTCTCGCCGCAGACCACGGCCAGCATATATGCCTGATCCTGGGTAATCCCCAGCAGATTCTTATAATTCTCAATATCTTCCGTGAAATGTTCCTGAAAAAGCATGTTGTAGACCAGCCCGCTCTCAATGATGGGCATGACGGTCTCCAGCTTTTCCCGAATCATCAGGTCATTCCTTCTCTTGGTCCGCTCCTTATCGATCTGCTCCATGGCACGGGTCAGGGCCGCAATAATCCTGGTGCGTTCCATGGGTTTGGTGATATATTCCAGAACGCCCAGTTTAATGGCCTCCTTGGCATAATCAAATTTATCATAGGCGGACATGACAATAAAGACCACTCTGTGATTGTTCTCCCGTATCTCCCGCATGGCCTCAATGCCGTTGATGCCGGGCATCTGGATATCCATGATGGCAATGTCCGGCCGATAGGTTTCCGCCAGTTCAATGACGCTCCTGCCCGTCTTGGCATACTCAATCGTACAGGCGTCGCCGAACTCTTTTTCTATAATGAATTTCAGGGAATCGATCACAATCCCCTCATCGTCCGCCAGCATAATCTTATAGCGGTTTCCTGCGCTCATTTATCCCTGTCCTCCCCTGGCTTTCTCTCTGCTCTTTGTCTTTTCACAGTATTACGACGACGCTCTTTTGCCGTCTTGTCCGGACAGGTACAGACATACCTCTGTCCCCTGGTCTTTGCCCCCGCTCCTAATGACCATCACGTCCTCGCTGCCTGTAAAAAGTTTCATGCGGGAGATCACATTGTCCATGCCAATCCCGTTGGACCCGGCCGTCATGTTGTCTTCCCTGTAGGTGCCGCTCATCACTTTACGAATCGTATCCTGCGTCATTCCTACTCCATTGTCCTTCACACTGATGCAGACCTTCTCTCCTTTGCCGTAAAGGGACAGACAGATGATTCCTTTACCGCCCATTTCGTGAATCCCGTGATTGACACAGTTCTCCACCACAGGCTGTAAGATCATACCCGGCATCTCCACCCCCAGAAGGGACTTGTCAATATACTTTTCATAATGGATATCGCCTGCAAAGCGCACATTCAGGATATAGATATAGGAGTCCACCATCTCTATCTCCTCCGCAATCGTCACGGTCTCTTCGCTTTTCTTCATATTATAACGATAAAACTGGGCCACCTTCTGCACATACTCGTAAGTCCGGTCCGCCCCCTCCATCATGGCAAGCTGAGCCCCGGCATTCAAGGTATTGAACAGAAAATGGGGGTTGATCTGGGCCTGCAGATATTTCAGCCTGGCATCCTTTAAATGCCCTTCCATCAGAAGCTCCCGCTCCTTTAAGGCCCGCTCGGCTTCCATACTCTCCCTGATTCTTTCGATATATCTGCCGATGCTCACCACCATAGAGTTAAAAGCGCCTGTCACCACCCCTACCTCATCCTCGGATTCCACCGGCAAAAGCGCTATTTCAAAGTTCCCCTTGGCCACCTCGTTGGCCGAACCCGCCAGTTTCTTTAAGGGACCAATCAGCGTACCCACAAACCGGATGATAATACAGACATTGCTGGCCATCACCAAGAGCATGGCAATCAGGGATACTGACTCAAAAAGCCTAAACCGCTTGAGCAGATCGCTGTAGCGTTCGGAGTTGCTGCGGAATTTTTCCAAATTCAAATTCGAAATATAAGTATCCGTATACTCATACATCTGGGTTGCCTTCTCATAGTGAATCCTGTATTTCTCCACATTGCGGCCGCGCTTGGCCTCAATGGTCTGCTCCACCTCTTCCAGATAAGAGTCCGACATATTCCGGATATTGCGCTCCATGCGGTCAAAGGGCACGCCGGTAATCCTGTCATTTAAATCCGCCACCATGGTCCTGTAATTCTGCTCACTGCGGTAATATTCTTCCAGCGCATCCGTGGTCTTGGCATTCAAATAGTCCGTCATGTTGTCCTGCACGCTGCCCAGGGCGTCCGAGAGATTGTTCAGATGCAGGTTATCCCGGTAGACCATGTCCAGACGGCCCGACATGTTGTTAATGCCGATCAAAAGGACAATGTTAACAATCATTACCAGAAGATTGGTGAGGATATAGATACTGCTGATCTTAAACTGTAAGGAGACACTGCGTCTTTTATCCATCACTCTCATCGGCCTGGTCTCCTTTCTCCAGATATCCTTCCACATCCGCCTTCTGGATGAGCCGGATATCCGCTGTGAAATATTGACTGGTATAGCCAAGCGCATGATATTCCTGCAGGGCATTGATGCAAAATCTCCCCATCTGTTCCGTGTCGATGGCTGCCGTAGCATAAATGACATTTCTGTCAATCGCATTGATAATGGTGTCAGAATCATAATAACCCAGGATATTGACCTCTCCCACTTTATTGTAATCCACCACCGCCTGATAGACACAGGTGGTATTCAGTTCATTCAGACAGATGATAATGTCCGGAATCTCTTTTTCCATGAAAATATCCCGGATAGACTCTTCCGCAGAGAAGGCATTGGTGTCATCCACAGTCAAAAGCATCAGCTCAATCTCCAGGCTTTCTCCCCGCTCCTGCTCGATGGTCTCCTGGATACCGGAACAGAGAATATTCTGGTCTAATCCCTGGGCATAGGCATTGACCAGTACGGCCACCCGCACAGGACGCTCACTGCTTCCCATCTTTACCTCATTGATCACATACGCCGGACCCGGTGACATTGCCACAGTATCTTCCGCCGTCTGCTCCGCCGGCATATCTAAGGATAGGGATTCGGTCTGCCCCACCAATTTCTCCCGGATAATCTGCAGGGCCAGCCGCCCGTACTCATGCCCCAGATTGTAACTGCCAATCCCCACGAAACTGCAACGGGCGCTCTGGGTGTTATCCCCATAGAGTGTGACCACAGGAATTTCCGCTTCTGCCGCTCTATTGACCAATTCAGTCATTTCATCATTTTCATTGGCCGTCACAATAATACCATCCACCCCGGAGGCAATGGCAATCTCCATCTGTTCTTCCACGCTGTAATCCTGGAACAGCTCTTCTCCCAGCCAGTCCACATACACATTCTCTTCCAGCGCCTGCTTCTTGGCCCCCTGATAAATAGACCGCCAGATGGAGGATTTATTGTCTTCCGTGATCATCATATAATACTTATCATACACCGCCTGTTCCGTCTCTTCATAATAACTGTTTTGATAAAACCACAACACATAAACCGCCATCACAAGCGTGGCCGCCACACAGACAATCGTAAGCAGCATAATCCAGGTATTCGGATTCCTATTCCATTTTCTATGTTCCGCAGAATGCTCTTTCCTCAACACATACTTCCCTCTCTATCAAATGTGGAACACCTTCTGCACTTGTTTCATGGTCCCTAGCACCAGCAGGGTATGATCGCTGGACACTCTGGTACCCGGCGTAATTGCCAGATTCATCCGCTCATCCTTCTTCAGGGCCATGATATTGAGCCCGTAACGTTTGCGCACATCCAGCTCCCCAATCGTCTTGTCCGCCCATTCCTGCGGCACAGACACTTCCACAATGGCATGTTCCTCATCCAATTCTATATAATCAAAAATGTGATCGGCACTGTAGCGTATGGCCGTCCAGCTGGCAAGCTGTTTCTCCGGATAGACAATCTCATCCGCCCCGTTTCGCAGTAAGAATTTGGCCTGCACATCCCCCGCCGCCCGGGAGACTACCAGCTTTGCTCCCAGCTCCTTTAGCAGGGAGGTGGTCTCTAAGGACCCCTGAAAATCATCGCCGATGGCCACGATACACAGATCGAAATTGCGGATTCCCAATGACCGTAGGAAATCTGCGTTGGTACTGTCTCCGATCTGGGCATTGGTCACCACAGGCAGAATCATGTCCACCCGGTCTTCCTTCTTATCCACCGCCATCACCTGATGGCCAAGTTCATTTAATTTCTCTGCGATATGACGGCCAAACCTGCCAAGGCCGACCAGTAAGATTGATTTCATAAAAATCCTCCATCCATATTTTTATCGTATAACCTACCTGCCATGCCCATTCTCCTACAGGCTTCCTTCTGCCTTATCCCACCGTAATCTTTTCCTGCGGGAACTCGGAGACATAGGGGTGTTTCGTTGCCAATGCCGCATAGACAATGGTCATGCCGCCCACCCGGCCCCAGAACATCAATAAGATCAAAACCACCTTAGAAGCGGCGCTCAATGTGGGCGTAATGCCTAAAGTCACGCCCACCGTACCGATGGCGGAGGCCGCCTCAAACAGCGCCGGCATGATGGGCATTCCTTCCTGATAGCTGATAAAAATCCCGCCCGCCAAAAACAATACCGTATACAAAAGCAGGACGGTAGCCGCGTAATGGGCCGTGTCATTGGGGATTCTCCTGCCAAAAATATGGGCGTTCGGCCTTCTGCGAAACACCGCAATGGCCGTGGCAAACAGCACCGCAAAGGTGGTATTTTTCATACCGCCGGCCGTAGAACCGGGCGATCCGCCAATTAACATCAACAGAATAAAGATCATCTGTCCGGCCTCCGTGAGCTTGGATAAATCCACCGTGTTGAAGCCGGCCGTGCGGGCTGTCACCGACTGAAATGCGGAAGCCAAAACCTTTTCCTGCACACTCATCCCGGACCAGCAGCTCCCGCTAAACTCGCAGAAATAAAAGTATACCGCCGGCAGGACGAGCAGAAAAGCCGTCACGCACAAAATGACCTTACTCTGCATCCGATACCTGCGCAGATGAAAGCGGTTTCTTCTGATATCGTCCCAAGTTAAGAAACCGATACCGCCCACCACAATCAGAACCATGATCACAATATTGATCAGCGGATTGCCCAGATAGGAAGTCAGCGAAGAATACTGCGCCTTGACGCCCATCAGATCAAATCCCCCGTTACAAAACGCCGATATGGAATGAAACACCGCATAGCCGATTCCCCTTACCAGGCCAAACTCCATAATCATGGGAGGCATCAGCGCTATGGCGCCAAGAACTTCGATGGCCACCACCATTTTCAAGATAAAGCCGGTCAGCCGCACGATACCGCCCATCTGAGGCGCTGCGATGGCTTCCTGCATGGTGCTTCGCTGCATCAGCCCAATCTTACGGCCGGAAAATCTGGCCACGGACACCGCAATGGTAATCACTCCCAGACCGCCGATCTGAATTAACAAAAGAATCACGGCCTTGCCAAACAAAGACCAGTAAGTGGCCGTATCCTGGGTCACCAGTCCCGTCACGCAGGTGGCCGAGGTGGCCACAAACAACGCATCCAGGAAAGAAGCGCCGCCCCGCCTGGCGGTGGCCCAGGGAAGCATCAACAACAGGGTCCCGCCAAGAATCACCCCCAGAAACCCCAGCAGAATAATGCGGGAAGAGGAAAGTCTTTTTTTGATATATTTTCTATTCATCATCTACGCCTTCTAAACCACTGCCGCAACGGTCTTGCAATCTTCACCGTATACGTACAACAGCTTGCTATATATAGTACTTCAATACGTTACCCATAATACCACACCCTGCCGGCAAACGCAATCTTACCGCACATCCGCCTATGGAATCAGAGGAACGTCCTTACCATAACGCTTCTGTATCCTTGCGGAATTCCTCCGGGAAAAGTGTATCTTTTCCTTGAAAAGGCCGCCTACATCTTATATAATTCTTATTATAGTAAATTTG
>CAJUFU010000019.1:37076-48748 GCA_910585555.1 uncultured Lachnospiraceae bacterium | reverse complement strand
CTTGCTTCCACACGGTCAAGGGCAGGGGCGATGATTTGTCTGAAATCCTCTTTGTACTGCTGTGTATAAAATCCCAGATACCCGTCCAGGGTGGCAATCCCGTTATATTCAAGCACCGCCGGATGCATCCCATAGGCTGCGGCCCACTCGCCCTCATAGCCGATTTCTTCCTTGATTTGATCGAATAACTCCACCGCGTAGAATTGTTCGTAACTAAGCTCGTCCACTTCCGTTCCGTGATTGTACTCATAAAATCTGTGATGGCAGGTGGCATAGAGATCATTGTACCTGGTGGGGGAGAGAATCACTGCAAGCACCGCCCCGCAGACCAAAAGATTGGCCCCCCACAAGGTGATGGCCCCCCTGTCATAGAGCCGGACCAAAATAAGCAAAAGCGCCATATCCCACAAAAAGGGATTAAAGAAAATCGTCCGGTTAAACTGCCAGCCTTCCAGCGGGGGCAGAATCATCTCCACAAACCTGCGCAGGGGCGCAAAGTCATACATTCCATAAATCAGGCAATTAAACAGGATAAACACCATCAGCAGGTTAAAGGGCTCCCGCAGGATTCTGCCGCCCTGTTTCTTCCGCAGATAAGACAGATTCAAAACCACAAAATACACGGCGCAGACTGGCATGATCACCTTCCCATGCACATCCTCCGCATGGAAAATGCTGTCCTTCCACACGGTTACAATCTCCTGCCCAATCTCCGGCACAGTAAGAGACGGATTCACGATAGTAGACCGTATCGTAACCTCATCGCTAAGAAGCATCTGTCCAAACAGCCGGTACTCGCACAACACATACCCTGCCGCCAGCACAAACAGCGCTGCAATCAGCGGTTTTGCCGGTTTCTTGTCCCGGATGGAAATCCATACAATAGCAAGCACCAAGTATCCCAGAATAAAAATGCCATGATAAGAAAAATAGGATACCAGCGGGTAAGCCAGGAGCGCCAGATACCAGCGAAGGGCCGACTGTCTGTAAATTTTGATCAACAATAATACACATAGCGGAATGGAGGCAAAGGCAAAGCCGAAAGCCGGGAAAAAATAAAGGATGCCGTAGGCAAAGCCTGTCATATAAATGACCGGCCGGTAAATCCTGTACCTTTCGCCAAACAATTCTTTTGCCAGCAGGCAAAAAGAAAAGATGCCAAGCACAATCTTTAACAGCAGACCAAGCACATAAGCCGTATACGTGGGAAAGAGCATATACAGCAGACTGTATAAAGACAGCTCCGAGGGCAGAAGGTCCCTGCTTACGCCCCCTAAGAAAGGCACATCCACTCCATGTTTGAAAAAGCTGCCCGTATTCTTTAACATCTGGTACTGTGCCAGAAACAAGTCCATGTTATCATGCACCGCAATATAACTGCGCTCCCCAAATCCAAACAACACGCCCGCCGTAAGAAGCAAAAAACCGCCGATGGGAAAGAGAAACCAGTATCTGGTAAGCCACACAAACCACTTATGCCTCATCCTTTTCTCCCTGTCCGGAACACAAACAGCTTCTGTCCGAAGAAATTCATCACAATAAACAGACCCATTCCCAAAACCATAGCCACGTTATCCACTACCACTGCCGGCTGAGACGAGAGCAGATAACGGATGAGGGGTCTGGCAATCCCGTAGGCTAATCCATAACAGACCACTATGTTAATGGCAAACCGCCAGGGAAGCCATCTATCCTTGTTTTCCACCTTGAAAGTGACCCTGCCATTCATATAATAAGAAAATACACTGCCGATAAAATAGGATGTGCCGCTGGACACCCAATAATTCCAGTGGGCCAGATTATATAATCCCGACATGATCACATATCCCAGAATCGTGTTCATCACGCCCACGATGCCAAAATGTATCACTTCCATAATAAAATCTTTATATTTCTCGTAGAGTGCTTTAATCTTCATATCAATCTCCATGATTTCACACTGTTCTTTTCAAACCTCATCAGATATAATATAAAAGAATACCGTAAATATTATAATACGTGTAAAGGCTGCGGGCAAAGGTCCCCGTAAGGCCCGAAAGGAGTGCTATGTCCCCTGATCTGACCGTACATCACATCGGCTACCTGGTCAAAAAAGTACAAAAAGCCAAGGACGCTTTCGCATCCCTCGGCTACCAGATCGAACAGGATACCCTGCGCGATGAAATCCGCAAAGTAGATATCTGCTTTCTCATCAAAGACGGCTACCGCATAGAGCTGGTCTGTCCCTATGCCGAAGATTCGGTGGTATCCGGGCTGATGAAACGCTTCAAGAACAGTCCCTACCACATCTGTTACGAGACCACAGACTTTGAGGCCGCCTATGAATCCCTTTTAGCGGACGGTTTTATGGCCATCGACACGCTCACCCCGGCACCGGCTCTATCCGGCCGCCAAGTGGTCTTTCTGACAAACGCTGTCCTTGGCATGATTGAACTGATCAAGCCCTGAAACCGCGCCCCGATTACCCAACCTTACTAAGGATGATATCCGCCATCTCTCCAACATTCTTCATGGACACCACCTGGCCCATATTAAATTTCATGCCAAACTCCTGCTCCACAGCAGCCAAGAGATTGATATGCTCCAGGGAATCCCACTCCTCGATATCATCCGCCGTGGTGGCATCCGACACCGTAATCTCCTCGTCGTCAAACACATCCCGAAATACTTCATTCAATCTTGCAAACACTTCTTCTCTTGTCATAGCTCCTCCATTCCGAACCATTTTCCAATGTTATAATCTGTAAAATCTTTTACTACTATATCCCTTTTCATGCGTCCTGGCAATCTTTTTCATCATAAACCTGGTCACTTTACTTCCTCGATCACGGTATTTTTCTTCTGATAGTCCTTAGGAATCACATACTGCCAAGTACTGACACCCGTGTCATCTTCTGCAATCTTCTCAAACCCCATCTGCCCGTAAAACTCCTTCACCATGGCGTTCTTGGCCGTAGGGTAATAATAACCCATGATGATGCCGATGCCTCTGTCCTTGCAGGCGCTCACCACACTGTCCATCATGGCATATTCCATATCCCGCTTGAGCACCCGGCAGCTCATGAGCCACAGCAGAAGATGCAGCACCTGCCCGCCTTCGCCCGTTCCGGTCTCCTGCCTTTGGAAGCTTGGGATGTCCTCTAAGGTTCCCTGTCTGCCGATCACCACGCTCACCACTCCGTTATCTCCGAACTTGTCTTCCAGCTTGCCGTATCTGGTGATATAGGAAGCATCTCCGGCGAAAGCCTCTATGTCTGTCTGGGTATATCTCCTGGTGGTCAGGTTAAACTGGTTGCTCTTATTGGAAAGCTGGGCAATCCGCGCTACATACAACGGCTCAAAGGCCCGGATGGTTCCCCGCATCTGCAAAGACAACAGATATTCCCTGTAATCCCCGAAATTCTGCGCCTGCTTCTGCCTCTGGATATTGGCCTGATACATCTCATTTCGTTTCCTGTCATCTTCTGACAGTTGTGTCACTTCGAAGAAACCGGAGCGGTCCAGCACCCGGATATATTGCTCCGGCGTGCCAATCCGGGGCACCGAAACGCCGGGCACCTGGCGCGCCACAATCTCTTGCTCCGCCGGATTATCGTCCACAAAGACCAGACTGTCCGGCAGGATATTTAGGGCCTGCGCAATCTCCACGATATTCCTGCTCTTGGGCTCCCAATTCGCCTTTATGACAAGGAAATCCTCCGGTTTTAAGGCCCCGTCCGGATGCTTTAGGCCTGCCAGGGCATTTTCCTCCTCATTCTTGGAATCCACGCACAGAAGCACACCGATATCTTTCTGGGCTTTCACATAGCTTTGAAACTCCGCATATACCTGTCCCATGGACGTCTCCTGGCCGATTTCCAACTGCTCCACCCCATCGTCTCCCACAACGCCGCCCCAGAGCGTATTGTCCAAATCCAGCACCAGG
Organism: uncultured Lachnospiraceae bacterium; assembly: GCA_910585555.1. Classification (GTDB taxonomy): domain Bacteria; phylum Bacillota; class Clostridia; order Lachnospirales; family Lachnospiraceae; genus UBA3282. Next base: position 44,823 of record CAJUFU010000019.1, on the reverse strand, counting down.
GCCTTTTTATTCTTGCCAAAAACCGCTTTCACAATGTGGGCGGTGTTGTAGGCAAATTCCGGGATAGCCTGCAGGCACATAGCGTATTTATACATATGCCAGTACAAAGGGTCGGCCCACTTGTCCAGGCCATAAGCAGAGGCCATGTACTGCAGATCATTGATATAGAAATGGTCATGGCTCCTGGCATATTCGTAGAATTTCTCGTTCAGACGGTTGATAAAATATATCCTGCCGTGTATATCCACCGCCTCCCGGTTCCCCAAAAGCCGGTAAAAAGGATACTCAAAATTATTCTGAATCACGGGACAGTGGTATTTCTCCTCGATCTTGTCCCACATGACCTGAAAATGCGCATACTGTCTGGAAAGCTTCTCCTCCACCTGCTCCCTGTCGTCCTCCAGGGCCGGGAATTCCGTGATATTGCGGCAGGAGGTATGGATAAAGATAAGGTCCGGCGAAAAGGCCGCAAGGGCAGGCTGGTCAAACATCACATCCTGCCAGTACTGGGCATACTCCGACTCATAAAAAAATGCCTGGATACCCTGCTCTAACAGGAATACCTCCAAAACCCTGATGATATCATGGGTGGTGCTGCCCCCCAGGACGGCAATCTTCTTGTGCAGAAAGTCTGACCGCTCTTCTAATAGTCTTCTCTTTATTTTCTTGGATTTCTTTAAAATCTCTTCACTGTCAAAAGGATATTCCAATTCCCGCATTGTATTCTTTCTCCCTGCTTTAAAGCTTCCGCCCAGTCACACGGACATAAGCCGTCATACTCAAAAAAGACAGGCGTCTCTTACACCTGTCTTTTATCATACCATAATCTGTTTGTTCTATGCAATCATTCCTCAGGCCGGAAATCCTTATTCAGAATTCTGGCGATGGCCTCCGCATAGACGCGGCTTCCAAGGGGCGTCATATGAACCCCGTCTTCTAAGTAATCGTCCGCTGTCTCCGCATTGATACCGCTCAGTTCAAAGGCATTGTAGAAGATCACGTTCTCTTCCTTATGCTGTTCATAAACGTAACCGGTTCCTCTTGCAAAGCTCACAAGCGGTCCGTAGCCGTAATCCACAGAATATCCGTCACCCATAAAAGTCTTGCCGCTGAAGACCTGACAGTAATGGGGGGCAATCAGCAGTATCTTCGCGTTAGGGAAGGAAGCCTGTAAACTCTTGACCGCCTCCTCCAGGGCTCCCGTGTAAGTATAGATAGCCCCCACATTTGAGGTGCCGCCCTCCGCCAGCTGGTTGCTCTGGGGAATCTGGCCGCTCAAGAAATCATTGACCCCGTACTCTATAATGAAATAATCGGTCTTGTCAAAATCACATTCTTCCAGAGCCTCATAAGCAGGGTATCCTTTGAAAAGGCCTCTGTCCACGTTTCCCAGGATTGCCTGAATGACTCCCAACAGACCTCTGGAACTCCAGTCGCTGTGATAAGCCGATTCTCCGGGAAGGAGCGCCGCCGTGGTGCCGCCCATAGCCATGTTATAGACCTTGGCATTACAGTCATGGGCTATGATGGCCGCCGGACCGCTCTCGGTTCTGTCATGGTCCATGATGCTGTCCCCCAGGATGACAATCTGCATATCGTGTTTGTCCTCTTCCTCGTCCTCGTCGTCCGCTTCGTCCTCTTTATCTTTATCCTGCTCTTCTTTCGGCTGGTCGGCCTGCGCCTGAGACGACGCTGCCTGCTCCACAACCTTGGGCTCCTCCTGGTTCTCTTCCCCGTCGCTGACAGTCTGGTGGGATTCCCCTTCCTGGGTTACCACACTGGTGCCTTCCTTGATCTGGTTCCACTCATTCTTAAGTTCCTGCACCGTCTGGTTGTTCTCCTCCGCCAGGGCCAGGCGCTCTTTCTCCACCTTCATCTGCGCCTGTCCGTATAAAATTTCAATCAGCGCCAGGATACAGAAACCTATCAGAACGATGAGCAGCAGATTATTGTTGCTCTGTCTTCTCCTGCGCGGACCCTTTTTTTCATCCATCTGTTTTCACAACCTTTCCGGATATGATCGTCTTATATCCTATGTCTGACTTTATCACATTTTTCCAATTTTGAATATGCCTATGCCTATTTATTAAAGAAAACTTTTCTAATTCTTAAGAATTGTATCTTATTTCTATTTGTAACTGACCTGTAATATAGTATATAATGAAAAAATAGAAATATACCTTAATTACAGTTAATCAACACTTACGAAAGGGAAATACTGATGTCACTGGTCAACCAGGGTTCACATCCTACATTGGTGCCGCTTAAGTCCGGACATCCAAAATACAAAAGACACCCCAAGGAACCTTACACCGCCTCCCCCTGGATGTGGAGGCTTTTTTTTCTTGTGCTCCTGCTTCTATTCTACTGTCTGGAAGTTTTCTATATCCGGCCTGTGGACGGCATCAACGACGACTGGGGTATGTACAGCATCCTCTCGGGCGCTTATCTGGGATATCCTGACGCTCATGTCATGTTTTTCCTCTACCCCCTGTCCTGGCTGCTGTGTAAGCTCTATGAGCTGTGCAGTTTCATCCCCTGGTACGGCCTGTTCCAGCACGGGGTGCAGATTGCCTGCCTTTTTGCAGTCTACCACAGGTCCATGCGCATCTGGCACAGACACAACCCCCAGGATGTCTTCTGGAAACCGGCGTTGACTTCTTTCCTGATTCTGTTCTTCCTGGTGAATCTCAACGTACTCTCAGAGGCACAGTACACCACCACGGCGGGACTCTCTGCGGCCGCCGCCCTGTTTTGCTTTACCACCGCCAAGATTGGCAGCAGCACGCCTGTCTTCTTCGTGCACAATATACCCACCCTCCTCTTCGCCTGGATTTCTTTTAGTATGCGTCAGAATATCCTGTATCTGATGCTGCCCATGGCGGGAATGCTCTGGCTTGCCAAATGGGTTGTGGCCCGCCGGAACAAAGTGGAAAATACGGCGTTGAAACTACTAGGATTCGTTCTGGTTTTGGGTCTTGGCATGGGTATTTTATGGGGTATAAATGTCCTGGCCTACTCTGAGACCCAGTGGTCCGATTTCCGTAAGATCAACCACTACAGGGAGCGAGTGGGGGACTTTTACCAGTGGCCGGAGTACGAGGAATGTGCCGATGCCCTGGCCGCGGAAGGCCTGACCGAAGAAGACTATATGTACCGCAGAAGCGGCGCCCCCTATATCGGCCACGGCATGTCCGTAGAAGACTGGAAGACCATGCACGATATCGCCAGAACCTGCTATCTGGCCCGCACCGACATGCGGGAGAGACTTAAAAATATCCTCACAGGCAGCATCACTGTCTTTTTCTACGAAGACGGTATGCAGCCCGCCAATCTGTTAGCCGGGCTCCTGCTCATATGCACGCCTGTCCTGATACTTGTCAGGCGAAACCGCCAGGCCCTTTTGGTCTATCTGTTCTACCTGTTGGGGCGCAGTGTCAGCTGGGTTTATGTGCTCTATGAGGGACGTTTCCCCAAACGCATTGTGCAGCCCCTAATCACTGTGGATTTTATGATCTTATTCGGCATCCTGTTCGGCTTTAATCTGCTGCATTTGGAAACGAAAAAACCTTATCTGCTCATCCTGCCCCTTACCATATGTCTGAGCATCCTTTCTCTCCACATCACCAAAGTGAATGTGGATGAAAACTATCATGTGCATCAAAAGACCTGGGAAGAGCTGAAAGCTTACTGCCACGCCCACCCGGACAATTTCTACATATGGACTTACGATTCGGGAACTTTGGAGAATTACTGCGAATCACCCTTCGATATGACTTTGGATACGTACAATAACTTTTTCTATACGAACTGGGGCGTGGTATGTAATCCGAACAGCAAGATCAAACTCTCCGCCCATGGCATCGGCAATTTCGAAAAAGATGTGACAGAAAGCGACCATGTCTATTTCCTTCTGCGGGAGGCCCCCTATAACAGGGAACATCCCGTGATCATGTATTTTAGACATAAGTATAACGTGGAGTCCGAAATTGCGGACATCTTCACCGCCGGAGATACCGTCTACCATGTGTATCAGCTCAGATGACCGGTCAGTGCCAGGCCTGCGTCACTTTTGTGAAGCGCTCTCCTGCAGGAACAGAACAAACAGCACCGTCACCGACAGCATCACCGGATAGAGATAACGGGTCAGCACGCAGGGTCCTAATAGCAGCGTGCCCACAAGGGCTGTCACATATACGGCAGGCACCAGCAGCAAAGGCTTTCGAAGACCGATACAACACAGACAGTAGAACAAAAGCGCAAAGCAGTAGAAAGCGGGCTGCATCACCAAGGAAAGCGGCGGCAGATACCTCCAAACTTCGTCCCCAGCCGCGAAATATCGGTACACAGACTGTAAAAACTGTAATTTCTGATGTCTCACATAGCCCGGTGCCAGCGCTTCCATATAAGCCTGCTGGTCCCCCGGATAAGTAAGCTGTAAATATCCCTTGGCATAGGAATAGACATCGTTTAAATAGGACATATCTTCCAGATACCACATCCCCTTATTCTTGAGCAAGAAGGCTTTCCAGTACTCTCCCGGATACCGGCATCCCAAGGAAAACCACTCCTTCGCCAAGGTCCTTAGCACTTCGCCATCTCCCACAATGTCTTTCTTACTGCGGTCTGCGATGGCCGGCACATATTCCGGCAGCGCTCCCTGGTTCCAGATTACCGACAGATTCTCCAAATCTTCCTGCGACAATTCCTCCTCATGAAAGGCTGCAACCCTGGCAATCTGCTGGGCAGGCACACTGAGCATCTCTCTGGCATAGGTATCACTGGAAGCCCCCGATGCCTGTACCATCAGCGTATTGATTAGAAAATACAAAAGAAGCGCCGCCCCATGCGCCATGACAAGCTTCTTACCCATCTTAGGCAATGCCAGAAGCGCGACAATCACATACAATATCCAGGCGTAAATGCTGTTGTTGCGAAACAGCAGAAGAAATACCGTCAGCACCGTGTACGCGGCAAACCAGCCCTTTCCGGGCCCCCCTTCTTCCTTACAGGTGACCGCCTCGAAGGCAAACACACCAAAGACCATGACGAGCACCGCGTAGATGGTATCCTTGGTGATGGAGACCGCAAGCAGTCCATGGGTGGGATAAAAGGCGGCGCACAGCACAAAGAAATAACAAAAATACCGGTTTACGCCTCTCTTTCGAAAGAAGGTATAGACATAGGCAAAGCAGCCTGACACTACTGTCATTTGTAACAAAGAATATATCGCAAGCCCCGCCCGGTCAGCATTCGAGACGAAGGGCAGTATTTCGCCCAGTTTCAGACTGCCTGCCAGCATCAAGGTATGAATCAGGGGATGATGGGTGGTATAGCCGCTGCTCCTGATCTGGTCCAGCTGGGGAATCACATCATAGGCCATGATGGCCGGATAGTACGCGGCAAAGGGAATCAAAAACCCCAGCATGATAACGAGAAAGGCGTACAGGAATCCCTTTTTCGGGGAAAAGTCTCTGCGGGCACAGGCAAATCTTCTCTCCCCCCAATGGGCAACACAGTCAAAGAGCATATTCTGTCCGGCAAAACTTAAAGGCCACAGACATACCATCCAGACAAAGACCTCTATCCCGCTCACATTCTCTTCCAGGTAGGGATTACTCCACCACAGGCCCGTCACCTGAAATGCCGTGAAAGCAAAAGATAGCAGCGCCCTCACCCAGACAGCAAAAAAGACTTCTCTCATAAACAAAGCCTTTTTCCACAAACAATATATTCCCAAAAGAAGCGCCAGTGGGAAAAGTCCCACAGTATACAGACTTCCCTGCCTGTAAAGCAGCATATAAATCCGCCCTGACGCCAGCAGGGAGACAGCAGCTGCCATACCTGTAACAACTGCTTCCCCTGCTGTAAATCTATCTTTGCTCTTTTCCATTCCCGTCCTCAACCTGCCTTTTCTACTGTTCCCGCACCCTTCTTGTCACAAGGGTCAGCCGATACTCAAAATCCCGTCTGTTCTTAAGTGCCATATTAGACAGCATCAGTCCTGCAAACAGAGATTGAATCGCCGCCAGCCCAATAAAGCCGCAGACAAACAGTGTAGGGAACCGAAGCACCAGCCCCGTTTCCAGATAAGCCACCGCGATGGGGATAAACAAAATCACTGCGATCACTGCCAGAATCGCCGAGCACATGCCGAAAAAACCCATAGGCTTGTAATCCCGGTACAGCTTTAAGATCGTGCGCAGTACCCTAAAGCCGTCGGAAAAGGTATTTAACTTAGATTCGCTGCCCTCCGGCCTGTCCCGATAATCCACGATCACATTTTCAATCTGCATATTATTGTACACCGCATGGATGGTCATTTCCGTCTCAATCTCAAAGCCTGTGGACAACACCGGGAAGGTCTTGACAAAGCCATAGCTGAATGCCCGGTATCCCGTCATGATATCCTTAATCTCACAGTTGAACAGTCTGTTAATACTGCTGCGCACAAGAGAATTGCCAAAATTATGGAAGGGCCGCTTATTCTCCGTAAAATAAGTGGAGGAAAGCCTGTCTCCCACCACCATGTCCGCACTGTGTAAAAGCACCTCGTCCGCCATCTGTCTGGCATACTCCATAGGGTAGGTATCATCCCCGTCCACCATGATATAGCACTCCGCCTCCACTTCCCGGAACATTCTGCGTATGACATTGCCTTTTCCCTGCATATGTTCATACCGTATCACCGCGCCGGCCTCCTTTGCCAGCTCCACGGTGCGGTCCTTGGAATTGTTGTCATAGACATAGACCACTGCCTCCGGCAGGGCCTGCCTTGCGTCTTTTACCACTTTCGCGATTGTCTTCTCCTCATTGTAACAGGGAATCAACACGGCTATCTTATCCATTCTCTTTCTCCTAAATCCTTTTCCTGCCAGATGGACAGGCTGTACTCTCTGGTTGTTAAACCTCGGCTCTTGTTCTCAGATATTATCTTACCACAAAATACCGTTCTTTACTATTTTTATTTTATAGGGTCAAAATCCAGGGTTAAAACCCTTGGTAAATAAACTCTGAGGCGCTGTATCCCGGCCCATAACAGCCAAGCAGAATCACCCCGAACAAAAGCCCATACCACAGTATCCACCGCAGGGGCAGGGGCTTTCCTGCAATCTTCTCACGCACGCTGCCCTTTTGCTGCAGCACCGATACGACGCACAGAAGCAAAAGCGCCAATACCGCAATCCCGGCTTCCACCCTGTCAAGCCCCGCCATGAAAATAGAGCCGTCCCACACCACATGAGGGTTAAAGACTGTCACCGCTTCCCGTAACATGGCAAAGGCATCTCCCACGGAAGCTGCCCGGAAGAACAGATCGCCGATACACACCAAAAAGAAAGTCCGAAGCATACGGATGCCGTTCAAAAACTTCCCTGTACTGTTGATGGACAGACGCTCCATAATCCTCTTGCAGGAAGGTTCTAACAGTTCTTCCATCACAATATACAGCCAGTGCAGAAGGCCGGAACCAATCACAAACTTCCAGTCTCCTCCATGCCAGATACCCACCGTCAGCCAGAGAATGAACATGGCCCCAAAAGTTGCATACTGCTTGCCCTTCTTCTTGCCAAACCTTTTCTTGAAAGATTTATTTACATTGGTAAAAAACGCAGACCGAAGAACCGGATAAAACACATACTCCTTCATCCAGATTCCCAGCGTGATATGCCATCTGCGCCAGTACTCCGCCACACTCTTTGCAAAGAAAGGGGTCTGAAAATTCTCCGGCAGATAAATCCCAAAGCTC
>CAJUFU010000019.1:0-37066 GCA_910585555.1 uncultured Lachnospiraceae bacterium | reverse complement strand
AAGCTCTCCGACATGCCAAGCACGATATCCATGCACCCGGAAAAGTCCGTATACAGCTGGAACGCATAACAGATGGTGGCCGCCCAGATATAGGCGCCGGGATACCCCATGTAGTCCCCATACACCGTATCCACAAATATCCCCAGACGCTCCGCAATCACCAGCTTCTTAAAGAAACCCCACAGCATCCGCTGTAATCCAAAGGTTACCTGTTTATAATCAAAGGCATGGGGCTCAAAAAACTGCTCCCCATGTTCCCGGTATTTTAAAATCGGTCCGGAAATGATCACCGGAAAATACATGCCATAGAGCGCCAGCTTTAAGAAGTTCTGCTGGGGTTTCCCTATCCCGTAATATACATCAATCACATAGCCCAACAGGGAAAAAGTATAAAAGGATACCCCCAGGGGCACCAAAAAATCCACGCTCTCTATTAATGTCCTGTTACTGCCAAAGAGTCTGGCCATGCCGTCTATGGTATAAATGCCAAAATTCACATACTTTAAGACCACCAGGATACCGATATTGACTAATACAGTCAATAAAAGTATTCCCTTCCTTCTCTTTTCCTCCTCTGCCGGCGTCTTTGCCAGCAGCCTGCTGCCCGCGTAACAGGCCGTCACCGAAACCACCGGATATAAAATCAAGATTCCCTGCCCGGAAAACAGATAATACAAAATACTGCACAGCAAAAGAAGCCCCCACTGGAACCGCCGGGGGATACTGTAGTAAAGTATCAGCATAACTGCAAAAAAGCACAAAAAATAGAACGATGTAATTCCCATATTTTCCTTCATTACCGCGCTGCTCTTTGCGCAGACACAAATATGACTGCCCTATCACGGTACTACTCCGATTTTATCATAAAATTCCCGTGAAAGAAACCGTTTTGTACTTGAGTTTCCGCAAAATGTAATTCCAAAATGAATGCAGTTCTACAAAGCGCCAATCTGCCGATTTTTTGTGATTTTAAGAATGGCAGTTCTGTGAATAGAGACACTTTAATAAGCCCCGCCGGAACCGGACCTTGGGAGATTTATTCTTTTATCTATTCAAACAGCCAGTTCAAGGCAGATTTGACGATATGCAGGACGCTTTGTCTTGAACCAGAGCCTGACGCCCTCTTTTGCATACGAGAGTATGCCTGAGATGCCTTTTGCCAGTCGGTAATAGCAGAAGAAAACTTTTTTCCTTTACAGGGTCTGCCGTCTTAATGATGGAAACCTTAAGGGCATTGGTTTCTGATTTCATGGAAATTTCTTTTCAGGCTTTGAAAGGTGTTTTGAAATTTTATCAGAGAAAGTTAAAATTTTTCGTTTTAAAGAGTAAGTATTTGATGTAGAATAAGCCATAAGGAATCCTTCCTTTTTGTTTAGTGAGATTTTTGTTTGGTAGCTTAATTTTACATCAAAAGGGAATCAGATTCCTTATATTTTAGGCATTTTTTGAAAGTTGTTCACTAGGATGCTCATACAATCAGGATCTTGTGGATAAAACTGCGGAAACTCAAGAAGTGATAATTGAATAGACTTTGCACCTATGTTGTGATATACTTTTATTGTAACAGTATAATCTAGCAATATGAAAGCAGGTGGTTGTATTATATGACAGATAAACAGTTACGATATATTAACAGATTAACGGTTTTTGTGAGGAAGCTATTGAAACTTGTACCACAAGAAAGAAGAGAAGAACTTGAAAATGAATTTGATAGTATTCTCTTAGAGGTCACAGAACCAGACACAAAAAGCAACTAGAATAATTAAAGGTGTAAAGTCTATTGAATTATTAAGGCTTTGCACCTTTTTAATTTTGCACTTTGAAAACTGAATACTTGAGTTTCCGCAAAATGTAATTCCAAAATGAATGCAGTTCTACAAAGCGCCAATCTGCCGATTTTTTGTGATTTTAAGAATGGCAGTTCTGTGAATAGAGACACTTTAATAAGCCCCGCCGGAACCAGAGCCTGACGCCCTCTTTTGCATACGAGAGTATTCCTGAGATGCCTTTTGCCAGCCGGTAATAGCAGAAGAAACCTTTTTCCTTTACAGGATTTGCTGTCTTTAGGATAGAAACCTTAAGGGCATTGGTTTCTGAACTCATGGAGATCCTTGCAGGAAACGCCATGCATAAGGTGATATAAAAGTTAAGTGCGTTGATTGCTTTCAGTCTGCGCACACGAAATTTTTCAAACTGGAACATCTGCTTTTTGCAGCGGAAAATAAGCCATAAGGAATCCTTTCTTTTTTGTTTAGTGAGATTTTTATTTGGTAGCATAATTTTACATCAAAAGGGAATGAGATTCCTTATATTTTAGGCATTTTTTGAGAGTTGTTCACTATGATACTCATAAAATCAGGGTCTTGTGGATAAAACTGCGGAAACTCAAGATTTTGTAAACTTGCATATTCCTTATATATAAAGTAGAATATATCACAAATATAGTAATCTCGTTATACAAGGAGAACACCCATGCTGTTTCATTCCGTATCATTTGCCGTTTTTCTCATCACCGTATTTATCCTGTACTGCTTTATGCCGCACAGGTTCCGCTGGTTTTTTCTGCTGCTTGCCAGCTATGCTTTCTATATGAATCTGCATGTGGGCTACGGCTTTTTGCTGCTTGGGACCACCCTGTTGACCTATGTGCTGGCCCTGCAGTTAGAAAAGGCCCAAACCCTCCGTGCGAAGAAACGCTGCCTGTTAGGCGGTGTTCTGCCCCTGGTGCTGCTTCTTTTGGTCTTTAAGACAGCCTCCCCGCTGATTGACAGGATAAACGCGCAGATCGCGGCCGGACAGCTGGCCCTGCAGCCAATCACACTGCGGATTCTTCTGCCGGCAGGGGTATCCTTTTATTTTTTCCAGTCCATGGGCTATCTAATCGATGTTTACCGGGGCAAGGTCAAAGCGGAGAAGCATTTTGGCTATTATGCTTTATTTGTCTCCTTCTTTCCCCAGCTTCTCTCAGGTCCCATCGGCAGGGCGGACAGTCTGCTGCCCCAATACAAGAAAGAGCGGCCCTTTGACTATGACAACGTGACTTACGGCCTCAAACTGATGGCCTGGGGCTATTTTAAGAAATTGGTGATTGCCGACGTATTTGCCACGGTAGTGGATAAGGTGTACAACCAGCCCTACAGCTATGTGGGCCTGGTCTTCATCATTGTCACCGTGATGTTTGCCATTGAAATTTACTGCGATTTCTCCGGCTATTCGGATATCGCGGTGGGCTGTGCAAAGCTTTTTGGCATCGACTTAATGACCAACTTTAAGAGCCCCTATTTTTCCTTTTCCATCAAGGAATTCTGGAGCAGATGGCATATCTCCCTCTCCACCTGGTTTCGGGACTATGTCTATATCCCCCTGGGGGGCAACCGGGTGAAAAGATGGCGCCACTGCCTGAATCTGATGATCACCTTTCTGGTCAGCGGGTTCTGGCACGGCAGCAGCCTCACCTATATCTTCTGGGGCGGTATCCATGGACTGTTACAGATTATAGAGACCTTTCTCTACCCCAAGAAACGAAAAGGAGAGACTGTGGTACGCAAAAAGCACTGGTGGCAGCTGCCCATCACCTTTATCCTGCTGTGCTTTACCTGGATCTTTTTCAGGGCCAATACCATACAGGATGCTTTCTGGGTTATCTATAAATTGTTCTGGGATGCTTCCAGACCCCTCAATTACTTAAAGACAGCCGCCATCTGTCTGGATATGCCTTATATTTCCATGGCCGGCATGTTCCTGTCTGCGGTGGTCCTTGGCATCTATGACTGGATTTCCCTAAAGCAGGATGTGATCGAGCTGATTTCCCGGCAAAAGTGTTTCGTGCGCTGGCCCATCTATGTCCTGCTGCTGGCAGTAATCGCCCTGTTCTCCAACAAGGGCATTGCCACGGAATTTATTTATTTCCAGTTCTAAGGAGGAATTGACATGCATGGTAATAGGAAGATTCTACAATTTGTGATCAAATGTATAGCCATCCCGGCGGCGGCAGTATTTCTGCTCTATCTGTTGAATGTGCCTTACCGGAAGATTGACGATGAGAAATATATGGATTTCTGGAACCTGCGTATGCTGGGTAACCAGATTCAACTTAAGCAGATTGATTTCGCCAATGTGGGCAGTTCCCACGGCGCTTACAACTTCGACTACACAGTCATAGAAGAGAGGGACAAAACCTGTTTTAACTTCGGCCATGCCAGTCAGACCTACGCTTACGACCTGGCCCTTTTGAAAGAATACGGAGAATATTTAGACGAGGGCTGCCTGCTGTTTATTCCGGTCTCTTATTTCTCTTTCAACAATGAAACGGTGGACGAGACGGAGGCCGAAGCGCTCAGCGTCAAATACTATCATTTCCTGTCTCCCCAGAATATACCTGACTACGATTTATATAAAGATATTGTGACCACCCGACTGCCGATCTTATCCGCCGGTGCGGACATCCTCAAGCTCTTTCCAAACTGGAATCTAAGCCTAAAGGTCCAGGCGGCCGAGGGGGAGGACAGCGGTATTAACGTGGAAGAATTTGCAAGCCGCGCCATGCAGCGCTATGACAGGCATTTTAACAACAAGGACAACTATTTCCTGCCGGAGCGGATAGAGGAGTTGTACGATATCCTTGCCTACTGTGAGGCCCATGAGATTACACCGGTTCTTATCACCACCCCTTTCTCCCAATACTACACGGACCTGGTGTCCGATGAGTTCCTGCAGGAATTTCAAGGGGTCATTGAACAGATAGTAAATGACACAAATGTCAGTTATTATGATTATTCCCACGACGAGAGGTTTCAATCCAACCTGGCATACTTTTCAGATGCAGATCATCTCAACGAGGAGGGCCGCAGCTATTTCATGGAAGTACTGATGGAGGACGTGACAGAATTACAGGAGGCGCTCGATTAGCACCTCCCGCTTTTTCTTATCTTTATGACACTTATGTCATTTGTTCTATCTTTTCCACTGCAGCACCGCCGCCTTCTCCACATGCCTGTCTTTGCGCATATAGAAGTCATCCGCCGCCTCTTTGGCAATCTCCGGCGTAGCCTCCTCACGCAACGTCAGGCCGGGATGAAATAAGATTTCCAATGTCCTGCCATCCTGCTTAGCCTTCTGAAGCATCTTCGGATACAAAATCTCTATCCGCGCCTTATCCATGCGCCCGCTCATCACAAGCCCCCACAGATACATCTGCTCCATTCCCTGGGACGCATAATACCGGTCTACCTTATGGGCATAGAAAGACAACAGCCTGTTCTTCACGAAATTCACCAGCCGATATGTCTTCCACAACGACCGTTGCGCCAAAAATACCCCCAGCACTTCTTTGGAATTTCTGATATAGGAAAGGGGAACCCCTTCCTCCCGCACCACCTCTAAGACAGCTTCCCACACCACCGGTATCATATGGGCATGTTGGTGGCTGTCCAGCCGCAGTCCCTTCTGCTCACAGGCAACCCCATGCCGGTTCGCAATCTCCACACATTTGTCAATGGCTTTTTGAGCCTGTGCAATCTGGGCCCTGATCTCCCGTTTTAACTGCTTCTTCAACTGTCTGCGCTTCCCGGGCAGATAAGAATAGGTAAAAAGTCCTCCCCAGGAGAGTCCCATCAAATCCGTATCCCCACGTACAAGAAGAGGCACTTCTTTCCTGCCGGCCAGGCTCCTGCCCTCCACAAAGTCCAGATGCACCGACATAAGCGGTACAAAAGGCAGTGTGGGAATCTGGGCATACAGCATCTCCATACAGGTCTCAAAGCAGCTCATATTGGGTACGATACTGATGCTGTCCAGTTTACCGGCCCGCATACATTCCAACATATCCTGTGAAGTATGGACTGTCAGAGCATAATCATCCGCATGAATATCTATTTTTACCATATATACACCTTCCTCTAACGCCAGGCTTCCTCCGTATAGCGAAAGCCGTCCTCAAATCCCTCTCCCCGCAGCTGTAAATGTTTCAGCTGACGGCCCTGGGGCGTGGCCGGAAAGGCCGGGTAGCCGATTAAATCCCCATCCACAGGCTCCCAGATGATCACGTTATCCAGCTGTACCTGTTCCGCAGGCCAGGCGCCATAGGGCGGCTGTCTGAGCCAGTATCCGGATTCCATGCCTACCAATTCCCGCACCTTGCTGCCAAAGAAGAGAAGCGCTGCCACCATGGCAAAGGTTCCTGCCGCCGCCAGAATATCCCGCTTTGGCACTGCCTTTTTCTCCCATCCCCCAAGCGCCAGGGCAATGACAATCACCACATAGACCTGCCCATACCGGATTAAGGGCGCCGTCATCAGCCAGAATACCAGACACACCACACCGGCTGTGAGAATGGCACTGTAACCATATCTTTTCTGCCGCATCTGTTTCCAGGCCATATACAGAACAAACAAGGCACTGACTGCCCCCGCAAGTAACAGGATGCGGTATCCCATGCTCTGGGAAAGGAACCAGTCGGGCATCCAGCCAAAGAGCGTATTGTTATACTCGTCAATCCGTGTGCAGCCTCTGCCCCACATTTTGATATCGAAGCTGTCACTGTTAAGCACCTCCGGGTTCATTTTCCAGTCCACGGAAAACAAATCGATACCCGCATAAGGATAAATCAGATAGCCGGAAATAATCACATTGCGGACAAGATAGGGGAGCACGATCACAAATGCCAGGATACCATTTCGGAAAATCCCCCGGAAATCTTTCCTGCGAATCAATAAATACAGCGGATAACATACCAAGAGCACAATCGCTGCCGCAGAGAGCTTCACCGTAAGGGCATAAAAACCCACCAGGCAGACATAGCACCAGGGTGCAGTCTTCTCCTCCTGGCACTCCACCAGTTCACACCACTTGGTGCTGATATAGAGAATCAAAAGCATGGCCCATAGATCTGTGCCGGAAGAGGCAATGCTGTAACGGCTTCTCACCACATACAGCACCGTCACACATTTGAGCAGGTCGGAAGTCTGCCATCTTTCCCTGCCCGGTATCCGCACCGTGCCAAAGGCATAGAAAAGCGCGCACAGACAAAAGAAGCCGTTCAGGGAATGAAGCGACTGTCCCACCAGCCATTCTAAACTGAAAAGCGCCTGCAGACACATAAAAGCACTGTTGTAAGCCAGCCGCATATGCAGATTGCCAAGCCCCGGCACCACCCCATATTCCTCAATCCATCGAATGGCTTGAGCATGATACAGTCCCGTATCATACTGCCCCGGGTCCTGGGTCGTCCAAAGAACCATGGACAGCAGGCATAAAAAAAGAAACACCACTCTAAGAAACGGCATGTTCCCGCTCCCCACACCAGGGAAAAGCTTCCGCTGTCTGCCTTCCCGCAGATACCGTATCCCATAGACCACTGTCACAATGATGCCTGCCAGTCCCAAAATGGTACAGGCGATACCCGCCACCTTATAAATCACGCTAAAAAGCTGGGCATAAAGATTTAAGAAAATAAGACCTGCCATCATATAGATGTCCGGTTTTCCCATACAGCTCTGGTCTTTGCGCCAGATTCCATCCACCACCGCTTTCCCGAAAATAAAAGATGCCGCACCCATGACAAGCCAGGAAAAAAGCACCAATACCATTTCTAAGACTCCTCCCTTGTATCCTCACGCCAGACAAAGGTATCTATGATATATCTGGGCCTGTGTTTGGTCTCCATATAAATCTTGCCCACATATTCACCGATAATACCCAAGGATAAGAGGGTGATACCGCCAAGCATCAGCGTCACGATCAAGGTCGTCGTGTAGCCGGGCACATTGTTGCCGTTCACCCAGTCTACCAGACTGATGATGCACATCACAAAACTGAAGATACATACCAAAAAGCCAAGCCCTGCAATCAGCCGCAGGGGACGGACACTCATGGAAGTGATACCGTCAAGAGCCAGGGTCATCATCTTACTCAACGTATATTTGGAATGTCCCGCTTCCCTGGCCTTTACATCGAAATACACCACATCAGAGGGAAATCCCATGGTGGGAATCAGCCCCCGCAGGAACAGATTCGTCTCCTTATATTCCGCCAGGGCGTTTAAAGCCTTCTTGGACATCAGCCGATAGTCCGCATGGTTTGTCATAACCGTACTGCCCAGCATATGCATCAGTTTATAATAAGCCGTGGCTGTAGCTTTCTTAAAGATACCGTCGGAATGCCTGTCATTGCGCACCCCATAAACCACTTCACAGCCATCCATATAGCGAGAAAGGAATGTATCCAAAGCCTCAATATCCTGCTGTAAATCGGCATCAATGGTAACCACCGCGTCCGCATACTGCCTCGCCATCATCATGCCCGCCAAAATCGCGCTCTGATGCCCGTAATTGCCTGCCAGACTCACCACACAAAACAGCTTATCCTTCCCTGCAATCTGATGCAGGAGATAAAGGGTTTTATCCTTGCTGCCATCATTGACAAACATGATTTTACTGCCTTTGGCAATCTTTCCCGCTCTCTCCAGACGTCTGATCTTGTCGCCCATGACGCTTGCGGATTTCTCCACCACTTCTTCCTCGTTATAACAAGGCACCACCAAATACAGTACCGGTATCTGCCGTTGTTCCATTTCACTCATCCTTATCTATACTCCTTTGATTCTCTGCCTCACTTCTTATAATATGCCAGATACCATGCCACAAATCTGGACAGACCATCCTCAATAGAGGTATCCGGTTTAAAATCATAATCCCGCATCAGCTCGCTGACATCCGCATAGGTCTGATACACATCGCCGGGCTGCATAGGCAGATATTCCTTCTTGGCAGTCTTTCCCAGACATTTTTCCAGCGTCTCTATATAGTCCATCAGCTTCACCGGCTTGTTGTTGCCGATATTGTAAATCTTATAGCGAGCGCCTTTATCATTCTCCGCCGGCGGATTGCAAAGAATATTCTCCACCCCTTTTATGATGTCGTCAATATATGTGAAATCCCTGTACATATCCCCATTGTTGTAGATCTGGATGGGGTCTCCCGCAAGAATCTTATTGGTAAACTTAAAGTATGCCATGTCCGGCCTGCCATAGGGTCCGTAGACCGTGAAGAACCGCAGGCCTGTCACCGGAATATGATAGAGTTTGCTGTAAGCATGGGCCATCAGCTCGTTGGATTTCTTGGTGGCCGCATAGAGACTCACCGGCTCGTCCACCTTATCCTGGGTGGAAAAGGGCACCTTCTCATTGCCGCCGTAAACAGAGCTGGAGGAAGCATACACCAGATGCTCCACCGGAAAATACCGGCATCCTTCTAAGATATGGAAGAATCCCATCATATTGGATTCCATATAGGCTCTGGGATTGTCTATGCTGTACCGGACACCCGCCTGGGCGCCCAGATTGACCACAATCTGGGGCCGATACTCCTGAAAGATGCGGAAGACATCGGCATTGTCCGCCAAATCGCCTTTGATAAATGTATATTTCTCATACTGCTCCAGGATTGCCAGCCTGTCCTCTTTCAGCTTCACATCATAATAGTCGTTCATGTTGTCGAAACCAATTACCGAGGCCCCCTGTTCCAGAAGCCTTTTTGATAAATGGAAGCCGATAAACCCTGCGCCTCCGGTGACCAGATATTTTCTGGAAGTATCCAATCCGTTCATATGATACCCCTTTCCCTTAACGCCCTATACTGTAATACTCTATACCCGCTTCCTTCATGGCCTGCACGTCAAACACGTTGCGTCCGTCATAGACCAGTGGATTTTTCATCAGCTTCTTAAATACAGCCGGTGTCACATTTTTAATCTCCTGCCATTCTGTGAAGATAAAGCAGATATTGGCCCCCGAAAGCGCTTCCTCTACCGTATCCACATAGAAAATCGAACCTTTCTCGTTAGCCCCTTCCGGATAGTGCTTCTCAAAATTTGTAACGGCCACCGGGTCATAGGCCATGACCTGGGCTCCGCCTTCCAGCAAAAGCTTCACATTATCCAGAGAAGGCGCCTCTCTCAGATCGTCCGTTCCCGGCTTAAAAGCCAGGCCCAGCACCGCCGCCTTAAGACCCTGGAAGGTAATCATGCGCTGACAGGCTTTCTCATAGAGCCTGGTCTTCTGCGTAGAATTCACATCCACAGCGGCCTCCACGGTCTTTAACTGATACCCGTGCTGGTTCGCCAGATACTTCAGGGCCTTGGTATCTTTGGGGAAACAGCTGCCGCCGTACCCGATACCGGCCTTTAAGAAATTGGCCCCAATTCTGGCATCATAACTCATGCCCTCCGCCACCGCATCGATATCCGCCCCTACCAGCTCACAGAGATTGGCAATATCATTCATATAAGAAATCTTAAGGGCCAGGAAATCATTGCAGGCATACTTGATCATCTCTGCAGAACGCCTGTTGACTGATACGATAGGAAGTCCGAAGGGCTCATAGATTTTCTTTAAAAGCACTTCCGCCTCGTCGCTCTCCGTGCCAATGATGATACGCGCCGCGTGGAGGGTGTCATGCACCGCAGACCCCTGAGCCAGAAATTCCGGGTTGGAAGCCACTTCCACCCTCACATCCCGCTCCAGGAAATCATGAATAAACTGTTCCACTTTATCATTGGTGCCTACCGGCACAGTGGATTTCACCACCACCAGACAATCCCGCTCCACCGATTCCGCAATCTGTCTGGACACCGTGGCGATATAGCTTAAATTAGCGGACCCGTCGGGCTGTTCCGGCGTACCCACGCCGATAAAAATGGCATCCTTGTCCTTGTATGCTTCCCGGTAGTCCGTGGTATAATGCAGCCTGCCGGCAGCATTGTTCTTCTGCATCAGTTCCTGCAGGCCCTCCTCATAAATGGGCGTTACACCGGACTCCATCATTTTTACCTTCGCCTCGTCCACATCCACACAGGTGACATCATGTCCTTTCTCCGCAAAGCACACCCCTGCCACAAGACCCACATATCCTGTTCCCGCCACTGCTATTTTCATTATAACCAAGCTCCTTTCACGTCTGCCGGAAAATCCTTTTTCCCGGCCTTTCTCTTTTTCTCTATATATTTTCTTCCCGCCTAAAGCTTCTCTTTACTCAATATCTTCTTCACCTTGCGCACTGCCCTGTCCGCCAGGGTGGGCCCGTGATTGCGGCGCGCTTTATTTTCATCAAACAATCCTTGTAAATCCGGCTGGCTGTTCACATAGTCCCACCAGACCTCTCCCAGATTCGCATTATAGCGATTCCAGGGTTTATCCCCCGCATAGTGCAGAATAGCCGGTTTTTCCAAGGCTTCCTCGTATTCTTCCTGGGTGTAAATCCCCTCCTCCACCAGTCTGTGATACTCCAGATCTTCCATATAAGTCAACCGATTATATTTGGGCGGCAGATAAACCATAGCCCCCTGACAAGTAATATTCAAAATATCCTGATCTTGATAATACAGTTTTTCCTTTGCAAGTTCATTCCACTGCACATCCAGACCGCGTCTGCGGATTTCTGAAAGATTCAACAGGGTAATGCCTGCGTTGATATAGTTGCCCTTCTGCGCCGCAAGCAGATGCCAGTAAGGTCTGTCGCTGTTCCACTCCCACTTATCGGAAAGATTTACAGTGCCCCTGACCGCCGCCAGCACATGGTCCGTTAAAGGAGTTTCCCACAGCGGCAGGAGGCTGTCCAATACCAGAACGTCCACATCCATATACAAAATCTTATCGATTTCGGGCAACAGCTTATGCAGCGCAAGCCGCAGATAGGTGGCAACGGAAATATCCCGCACCTCATAAGAATCCGCATAAGGATTGTCTATACAATGCATATACAATAAAGACGCCGGATCCCTTGCCTCCACAATCCGTCTAAGCGGTTCCTCCACAGATGCGGCAGCACTTGTACAGACACAATGTATTTCACAATGGACGGAATCCTTAACACATTGGTCCACCAGGGAGGCAGCCGTGGCCTGTACCAGCGCGGTAAGATTTTCGTCAAAACAAAAGGCTGTCTTTATCATTTCCAAGTATCTTCCTCCCTCTGGGAAAATCTGTAATCTAAATTTTCCCTATTACCTATCTTACATGGATACCGTCAAAAAAGCAAGAAATCCTGTTCACAAGAGCGTAAAGAATCTCTCCGCACAGGAGACGTTCGATAACTGCTCCCGATACCGCACACAATTGTCCACGTACCGCTCATTGTGCGCCACAATCCGCTCCAGGGCATCTGCGCCCCAGGCATCCTCCACAATACCCAGTTCCTGCTCCCTGATATAGGCCGCATTGTAAGGCACCGAGGTGGTCAGCACCGGCGTTCCCAAAGCGATACTCTCCACAATGGAGACCATATTATTGTCTTTCCTGGTGGACACCAAAAGAGCCCTTGATCTTGCCACGATGGGCATCAGCTGGGCATGGGACATCTGCCCGCAGAAGAGGACCTGCTCCACCAGCCCAAGCTTACCCACAAGCCCCTTTAGCCGCTCTTCCTCCTCTCCTTGTCCGATGATGCAGAGCCTGTATCCGGCATTTCCTTGTCTCACAAAACCGGCAAAGGCTTCGATGGTCCGCTCGATCTGCTTACGGGCAATCAATTGGGATACCACCACAAACTGATCCGCCTTATCCCGTACATCGGGAAGGGGAAATTTGGCCAAATCTACCCCATGATCGATACACGTTCCCGCCACCCTGGGCATAAACTGCCCGATAAAGGAGGCCGCCGCCTCTGAGCGGGGCACCACTTTGGCACTTCTCATCATAAGGCGTGCCACAAACCGATACCAGAACTTAGAAGGCAGCTGATGAAGCATATGGTTATGGGCCGCCAGCTCATGCCACAACAGGGTCTTATCCGGATAGAGCCTGGCCGCCGTATAAGACCAGGATGCAAACACTTCGCTACTGACAATCATGTCATATTCTTTGTGCTCCCTTAAAAAACGGCGCAGTGCCGGCATATAGGGAAAACATCTGGGCTGAAACAGTTTGTGCCACACTGTCCCAAACCACAAAACCGGAAAGGGGTACGTCTCCTCTTTGGCGGGACGGTAGTCTTTGGCGGCAACCAGCGTCACTTCGCACCCCGCTTCCAGAAATCCCAGGCACATGGTATAAATCATGGTATCCTTGATGGAAGACACCTGTGGAATCCGATTATGTTCCGCCGTATATAAAATAGGATTGATGACCAACACTTTACGCATAATAAACCTCTTCTTTCCCTGACAGCGCAAGGAATCTGTCCCCGATTTTGGAAACGGCCAGCTCCTCTTTCAGCTTCGCCGCCTCCCTGCCAAGCCTTTCGCCATAAGCGGGGTCCTCCGCCAGTCTGTCCATGGCCGCCGAAAGCGCACCCGCATCCCCCACCGGCACCAAAAGACCGTTTATACCGTCCTTAATATACATCCTGGAACCGCCGATGGGGCAATCTGTGGCAATCACCGGCATCCCTAAGGCCATGGCTTCCAGCATGGAATTGGAAATACCCTCATAGTCCGAGGACAGTACATACATGCCGGCCTTTCGTATTTTCTCCTGCACGTTATCGCAGAATCCCAAAAACCGCACGCGCTCCCCGATTCCCAGGCTCTGTGCCAGCTTTTTTAAGTCCTCTTCCAGTTCCCCTTTGCCGTAAAGCTCCAGCACATACGCCTCATGCTTTCTGGCAAAAGCAACGAAGGCCTCTAGCAGGAGCCTATGATTCTTCTGGGCGCTCAGTCTGCCCACCGCCACAATCCGCGCCTCCCGCTTCCCCTCATAAGGCGAAACGTCTTTCAGTGCTAGAGGATTCGGCACCACCGCCGCCTTCCGTCTGATGGCCCCAGGGAAACTTTCCACCGCATCCTTCGTCTGGCATACCACCACATCCGCCAGACGGTAACTGAGATTCCTGATTTTGGGATGTTCATATTTGTTGGGGTCGTTTCTCTCGGAAACCAGCACAAAATGCCGCTGTCCGAAAGCCGCCACCGCGGAGAACACCGCCCCCATCACGCTGAAAGCCCAGATCTGGCACCCTTTATGCTCTCTGTAAAACCGCCGCATCCTGCCGATTCTTCCCAGCCGCTCTCTGATACTGCCGCCGGAAGGATTCCCCACGCAGACCACCTCTATCCCTTCCCTTAACGGATAGGCCCTCTCATTTCCTGCAAAGAGAAGAATCGTCACCCCAATGCCCCGCCTGCAATATTCGTTTGCCAAAAGCGCTACCACCCGTTCCGTGCCGCCGCCGGGCATATCTGGTATGACAAATACGATTCTGTCCGTCATAGGAACCTCCATCATGTTGCAAAATAACAATAGAAACGTTACAATAGAAAACAATAGCAATTTGATTCATAAATACAAAGGAGCCGCCATGTCATCCACACCCTTTTTGAGCATCATCATCCCTGTCTATAATGTAGAAGAATTCCTGCCCTGCTGTATTGACAGCATCCTGGCCCAGGAGTGGACCGATTATGAACTGCTCCTTGTGGATGACGGTTCCACAGACGGCTCTTTTGACATCTGCGATACCTACGCCCGGCAGTATGCTTTCATTCACTGTTTCCACCAGCCAAACGGCGGCCACACCAGCGCCAGGCAGAAAGGATTTACCCAGGCCAAAGGGCAGTATGTCACCTTCGTGGACAGCGATGACTGGATTGCCCCATCCATGTACCGCCTGATGTGCAGTGCCGCGAAAGACACCGGAGCGGACGTGGTCTGCTGTAACTATACCGCCGTCACTCCCAAGAAAGAAATTCCCTGCTGTTCTCCCTTTGCGGGCGGTCTGTACGACAAAGCCCGGTTGGAAGAGAAGATTTATCCCAATATGATCTATTTCGGCGATTTTTTCACTTACGGAATCGCCCCCAGCCTATGCAATAAACTGTTTCGACGGGAACTGATCGGCCCGCACCTGCTTCAAGTACCTCTTTCTCTCAAGCTGGGAGAAGACGGGCTTGCCTCCTATATCTGCCTGCTGGAAGCTTCCTCTGTCTACTTTTTAGAGGAAACCCTCTATTATTACCGCAGCAGCGCTTCCTCGCTCACACACCATATGGACGATAAGCGCCTGCTTGAAAACCATACGCTCTTCGATACCTTCCATCAGATCATTGACTGCCGCGTCTATCCGTATATGGAAAGACAATTGGACTATTATATCGTGTACCAGTGTCTTCTGACTTTCGTCCCTGTGTTTCAGGACATGACGGCCTCCTTCAAAGAAACCAGGCGGCTCTTTTTGAAAGAATGCAGCTATCCGCCTATCCGGAAAGCATTTCACAGTGTAAACATCGGCAGCATCAAAGGATTACATAACAAATGTTATGTTTTCTGTATTCAGCATGGTCTTTATGCGCTATTCCGCTTTTTCTTAAAGCATTAATCCTCCGGTGTCCAGTCCCCGGTTCTATAGAACTGCTCGCTGGCATGGAAGCCTTTTAAATCGTCATCAAAAGCGATTGTCCGTTTAAAAAGATCTGTCTGGCCAAATAATACGAGAAGTGCCAGAAGAACCGCCGCGCTCCCGATCAGGGGCGCATTTTTTCTGGAAAAGAACCCCCGGATATCCTCTTTCTTCCTGTCTGCCGCTTCCTCCATAAGCCATCTTAATGCCCTGTCCGCCCATCTAATATACTCCGTAAACCCTTTGGCCGCATAGGGAATCATCAGCACATAATAAGGAATCGCATAAGAAGCGGAGGACTCCCACACCAGATGAAACAAAAAACCGCCCAGGAACACCACACAAACAATCAATTCATATAATTTCGTCTTTTTGCACGTAAACAGCAGATAAAATAAGGCGCCCAGCAAGACCAAGGTCTGCACAATGTTAAGCCAAATGGAAAGGTAGGTACATCCCTTCCCCTCAATCAAGCTAAGCACCGCAGGTGACATCTCTATCTTGGAATCCCGTCCGGCCATCCTGTCCAGTGAGATAAAGGTGGGATCGTTCCACTGATAAGCCGTTTTCCTGGCAAAGAAAACCAGCCCGTTATTCACCGGATCCTCCCCCATCCACGCAAGCTGGGCCTTCAATGCCTCTTTCGATAATTCGTTGGCAAGTTCCGTATCGTAATTACTCTTCGTATAGACATTGCCGTTAAAACCGTTATAATTTCCAGGCCCCTTGGGAGCTTCCTGCAATCCCATCACCACCCAGGAGAGCATCACCTGTCCCTCTGGCATCTCGTAACCGGATAAATGTTCCACATAACTGTTCACTACCACATTCGTTCCGGCCACGCCAACCCCCATCACCGCCAGAAACAGAAAGGATATCAGCCAGGATTTCCCGGCCCTTTTTCCCTGCTCCTTTTCCAGCAGCCCCTTGATTCCATCATATACAAGGAAACAGCCGATGGCAGCCAGATAGATCAGACAGTTCATTTTAAATACCGTGGCAATTCCCATCAAAAGAGCGGCCGGCAGCATATACAACGGCTTACGCGTCCCCAGATAACGAACCACACAATATACGGCACCCAAAGAGCAGGCCATCCCCGGCATAATCCCATAGAGGTAGGTGATATAGAACATGTAGGGCTCCCACAAAATCAGCGCCGTATGAGCAAGTATCACGGCCGCCTTATCCTCTTTCCAAAACTGCTTGAGAATCTGCACAATCAAGTAATAAGATACCGTCAACGCCAACAGATTGACAAACTGCAGACCCACATAGTTTTCCGTCCCCAAAATGCCCATCAGCAGATAATAAAACAACACAATCCCCGACTGAAAAGGATACCGGAACAAATATCCCTCTTCCCCGTCCACAAGCTGTTCAAAGGCGGAAAAGTCCCCTGCCCTCCACTGTGCGGCAACATGGCATACCTTAGCCGGGTCTGAACCCGGATATAACTGTGTGGCTAGAATCCAGACGGTTCCCAGCAGAAATCCTGCCGCCGCAATGATATACAGCACCGCATTCAGCCCTATGTGCTGTATGTTATGCTCTCTTTTTTGATACGCCCGGTAAAGAACCACCGATACAACCGTAACAGTCAAAAGAATCCCCAGATGCAGAAACGGGCTGTCCGCCACATTTAAGGTATGATCTTGTATGCCTCCGTCTTCTCCCGGAATCTGTCCGATAAAACTGGTGCTGAAGATGCTCTGTAAAAATAATAGGAACACCACCACCGCTATGATGGCCCTGACCAAAATATTCACAATCCGCTCAAAGGAATCTCTCATATTTTCCTCATTTCCACGCTCTTCTTGTCTTATATATGTTTTGTTTTTCACAAAGTTATCGTCCTTTAACCATCAATCTCGCCCGATAACAGGCGTATATCCTCCATCACCGGAGCAGCCTGATATTCCAGGCCGTCCTCATACAGCCACACATCACTCTCATACCGCCCCGCTAAATAGGCCATCACATCCTCCGGAATGTACGCTCCATGCAGCACCCAGAATCTTTGACTGACATACTCTGACACCACACTGCTGTTCACAAATTCCACCTGATGATATTTCCCCGGAGTATTCAAAATATCGTCTATTAATTGGTATCTTATCCCAAAATATGCCTTTAGATACGCCGTACCCTCATCAAAGGTTTGGCAGGCATCATTAAAAATCGTGTATTTGTTCACACTCTCATCACCCCAGCGCACCGTGTCCATGGCAATTGAGGCGTCAATCTGCTCCTTCTGTTCTTGTATAAAGGAAGCTTCATAATCAGAAATCAGCTCCCTGTAACGTGCATTGTAACTGTCAGCCACATCTTTTTGAAAATACGGACTCTGAAAGAGTTTTTCCCCTAATCCCACCGTAAAGCAGTCTAACAATTCATAGTCCGCTGATTTTACATTGCCTAAAGATCTGTCATAATCCCACACCGGCCCCGCATAGAGCTTCCCGTCATCCGCCGTAAAATAAAAAGTGCTGGCCCGATTTAAGTCCGCCTCGTTGGATAACTCATCCAGCAGAAACATCTGGATAAAAGATTCTATGTCCACCAGACTTTTCAACCGTTCATAAGCCTCCGGCGAATCACTCTGCTCTATCAGATACGCCGTCTCATCCAAAAGTTCCTGCATCTCTTCCAGCTTTTCATCGGAAATATTCTTAGGATACTTCACTTCATACCAGCCCGCTTTACTGTTCAGAAAGGTGTTGTATTCCTTTTCCTCATCCACGCGGCTTTCAAAGACCCCTTCCAACAGACAGCCGTCCTTAATCCCAATCCGCTCCCTGCCCACTTCCACCCGCTCGCACAGCAGATAATTACCGGCATATTCTCCATTAAAATACACATCCGCGTAAGCACAGTCCACCGCGAAGGGAACACCCATTTCACGGGCAAGACTGTAGATTACCCGATTGCGCATACGGCTCAAATCATAGGCATTGGCCTGCAGCACCCACTTCTTGGCATGTCCCATGCCCAGCACATCCGTGGCCGCCGCAAAGCGGATGCCGTAGGACTTCTTGGGCGCATTAAAGCTGGAATATCCCCTGCCGGAAACCTTTCCCAGCCTGCCTGCACTGTCCACCCTGCCATCCGCCAGCACACACAGGAAAGACCCTGCTTCTTCATGGGTTTTATCTTCATTCAGATACGCCATAGAACTGGAATCCGTCTCGATAAACACGGCAGGCAGCGTATCTGACTGCATCAACGTAAGACTGCATGTCTGTGCTTCCTGTCCCCTTTTCGTATAGGTCAGGGTCTCAGACTGCCCTGGTAAAAGCATACATCTGTCCCCGTTATGCACCTGCCCGGTCCCCAGCGTCAACGTATACTCTCCCTCGTCATACCTCCAGGTAAGTGTCCCGGCGTCCGCAAAAGAAGGCAGAAAAAAATACGCCTGTTCCTGCTGTCTGAAAAGTAAAAGCTCCTGATCTCCTCCAGGCGTCTCACATTCTAATGCAATCTCCTCATACCCTTCACTGCGCACCGCCCGCCCTTTCAGCTCATCCGGCTCTGGCGCTTTCGCAGCTTCCAGCTCCTCCAAGACCGCAGCGTTCGCACTGCCCCGCTCCCTGATAGAAACTGACGGCGCCCGGTCAAACCTGGCCCCATACAAAAGCAAACCACAAAACGCAAGCATCGAAAGCCCATATAAAATATTTCTGCCCAATCGCTTGTCCATTCTCTATCTCCAACAGCCTTCGTCAAATCCTCAGACCTTTTTCCCGAACTGTAAAAGCACCTTCATAGTCCTTCGCAGTGTAATCCACAAGGGAAACCGCACCCCATTCTTACGAAGCGCCCGATACCCCTCCTGAAAGGAAACCAGGTAGTTACGGATTCCCGCATTGCTGGTGCCTCCATAAAACATGGCCACCAGTACCCTGGGCACATAGGCCAGCCTGTTATCCTGATCTTTTAAGAACCGCACCATAAATTCATAGTCCGCCGCACAATGGTAAGACGTATCGTAGAGGCCGTATTTCTCGTACACCTCTCTTTTCAGAAAAAGCGTGGGGTGCCCCGGCATCCAGCCCTGGGAAAGCTTCCCCTCTCCCATATGCCATCCTCTGATGACCCGCCCGCCCTCCACATATACCAAGTCGGAATGGGCTCCGATACAGCCTGGGCCGCCGGCACAAATGGCGTTCACAAGACTGCTTACCGCGTCAGGCTCACAGAGCCTGTCGTTGCATACGGCAATGATATCACCGGTACTGAGCGCATATGCCTTGTTCATGGCATCATACAATCCCTTGTCCTTCTCTGACACCCAGTTTAAGGAAAGCGTCCCGCGCTCCTTTATCCTGCCTGCAAATTCTTTGATCAGATTTACCGTGCCGTCCGTAGAACCTCCGTCTACAATCACGACCTCTATATCCTGATAATCCTGTTCTTCTATACTCTGTAAGGTGATTGGCAGATTTTTGGCCGCATTATAAACAGTCACCAGCAGTGAAACTCTTCTCATAATCGAATCCTTGTATCATTCAAAATTTATATTATCCATTCTACCCCGTTTTTCCGTAAAATACAATAATGCACTTCCCCACATCCTGCTCCCATTTTTCTTACCTCTACATTGGCCGTTCATACAATAATATGTTGTAATATTTCTGTACACATTTCATTTCGAGAATTCTCATCTACAACTTTTTGTTGTGTGATAGGATTTGTAACAACATAACCGTTGCTAAAATGGTCAGAATATCTATAGAAAGGAGTCTGCCGGCGCAGGAAACAAGAGTAAAATGAAAGAACTACGTGTAATGCTCAGAGATTTACGAGAAGATAATGATATCAAGCAGAAGACCATCGCTGATTATCTTGGCATATCACAGCAGACCTACTCTAATTACGAGAACGGCCACCGTGAGATTCCCATCTGGGTTGTCGTCAAACTGGCGCAATATTATAAGGTCAGCACTGACTATCTGCTCGGCACAGAATCCGGCTATCTTGGAAACACCAATCTGCGCAGTAAATATTTTGGCGACGTCACCATGCACGATGTAGTATATGATTTACAGAAATTCAGCGCCCGCGAAAGACGAGACTTACTCAAATATATTAAGTTCCTCAAAAATCCCGACTAAAAAGCAATGCCCGGCACAGTAAGGCCAGACATTGCTTTTCGTAAATTACTCCAACAAATAATATTTTTCTCCAAAATCTGTGATCTGATCATATACTCTGCCGTTGACCGCAACCGGTTCTTCCGGCAGACTGCCAAACCATATGATACAATCCGGTGTAAACTCTAAATCTGCATAGACCGCAGATTCATTTTCCACATAAACATGCTCCATTCTGCATCCGTCAAGCATCATCCAGAGGGGATATTCATAATCGTCCGCCTTCATCAGATGAAGCCCCGCCGACTCATACTTTCTGGCTTTCATTTCGTCTGTCAGCGCCGCATAGTACACAGCCGGGTCCCGTCTGGATGCAAAATATCCATAGGGTCTGTTGTCTGCTCCTCCATGGGCCCAGATCTGATAGTGAAAATAGGTCACGCTGAAGGTCTCCATCACTCCCAGAAAGACGATAATACCGGCCAGTGCATGTCGAAACGGCCTCCTGTTCTCCTTGGCTGTCCGCATCTGTATCTGGGAAGCAATCATGGGACACAAAAGAGCCAGATAAGACACCATATATCTACTGACATAAGGCTCCCAGCGCAAAAATACGCAAAAGATCAAGAAAGATGACACACTTGTCATTAAGTAGCCGCTCTGCAATGTTTTCCAATCTGTCTTTCTAATCTGCAAAATCGCCCATAAACTGCAAAAGATAAACAGCCACATAACAAGCGGATTCACAGCCGTATCACATCCATAAGTGTTGACTCTGTGCAATCCATACTCCAGACCATTCTCCGCTATGGACTCCGCATTTATTTCCACCTGCAGTATCTCGGCCGCTTTCGTTGCAAATTTGCCAAAGAATTCGTCACTGTCCTTCAACAGCGCCGTAGGCAGGTTAAAGGAAAAATTTTTCATAAAATTGATAAAAAGGTATCGTGGTTCAAGGGTCCCCACCAGCTGCCTGGCCCCCGTAACGGGACTAGCGTAAGCGTGGAAGGTCTTGACATTCCGCAGCAATTCCGGAACAATCGGCAGCACCACACAGGGCAGTGCACAACAGAACAGCCGCACCAGATTCCACACCCTGTCTTTTCTGCCAATGCACACAAGTAAAAGCCAAAATGCAAAAACCACCATACCGATGCAGACGGAAGGTTTCGTAAGATAACCAAAAGCCACGCACAGGCCCATCATACAAACCCGGCGCACCGTGACAGAATCCACCAATATTTTTTCTTTGCTTCCTGTCAGATCAAGCAGCAGATACACAAAAAAGACCAGCCACACCGTGGCAAAATTATCTACCTGGGTGGTGAGGGCTTCCGCATAAGCGATGGGCATGGACATATACACCAGCATAGCCAAGAACCGAAACAGCCTGTCACAGCCAAGCTTTCCGGCAATCGCCCCCACCGCCCCAGCACAGGTCACATAGGATACCGCCTGTAACAGATTAAAGAAAAGATCCTGCCCTCTGCATAAAATAAACACATGTAAATTCACAAATTCCGCCAATACCGGACTGGAAATCTGTCTCACACTGTTCGTCGCATAATGTTCCACCGAACGGTTTTGGACCCAATAAGCAATCCGCGGCAGATGATAGGTCATGGAATCCCAGTTGTTAGGTGTCGTGACCAGGGCAAGAAACAACACGACCACGGCAATCATCAGCAAAATACCATAATATGGCGCTTCCCTCAAAAACCGCCAGATAGCGCCAAAGCCCCTTTGCAGGCCGCCTAATAATCCATACTTTCCTGTCCATCCCCTGCCCTTTATACTCTCATCTTCATCCGGCCTTTTGTACTTTCTCCACTGCGCTGCAAACAACACAAACAAGATACAGTCAAGCAGCCCCCAGGCTCCAAACAGCGACAGAAACCGCACGGCATGAAAGACAGACAAACCTTCCGTCACCACAAACAAAAAGAGCATCCATACACAACAGGCCTCAATGTAAGAACTGAGGCCTGTATCAATCACACTCTTTCTTTTCTTATACAAATGAATATTACCACATAATCCCGCTATCGCAAGTAACATTCTAATTATACCTTTCCTAATAACTACTACATCTCTTCCAAAACCAACATAATACCAAAGGGACTTAGACGCGGCTCTCCCCGTCATGAGAGATGCAGTTCACTTGTGTCATACACGACATTCCCGTAATTTTTTCAAGCAGCTCCTCTTTCTTTGCCGTCTTGATTTCAATGATCAGTTCCGCCTCGCCGTTCTTGATACATCTGGATTTCTCTTTATGATATTTACACATCTGTTTCAAGACATCTTCCACCTGCGCATAATCCACCTTCTTTGCATCTGCGCGCAACACCAGCAGATCAGGCGCTTTCGCATTGGGAACCATATCCAGTAAAAGAAGCAGTATGGTCATCACGATACACAGCACAAATGCCAGAATATAAAGTCCTACGCCCACGATGATACCCGCGCTGATGGACCAGAAGAGATACAAAAGATCCAGGGGATTCTTCACTGCATTACGGAACCTGACAATAGACAGCGCGCCCACCATACCAAGAGATACCAACAGATTGGACTGCATCGCTATCATAATCGCAGCCACGATAAGCGGCATACCTGCAAGTGTCACATTCAAATCCTTGGAATAGAAAGCCGATTTACTGCTCAGCTTGTACACCGTAAAGATATAGACACCCACCAGACAGGCCAGCACAATGAGCAGTAGAATATTCATCACTGACAGATTGGTGCCGCCACCCAGACTTTCATACACACTACTTTTAATGACATCCTTAATTGACATGATTTTTCTCCTTTACACTTTCGCTTATTGTATATTGTTAATGCACTATGCGGCATCGACACGCGGCGCTTAGGTCATGAAACCTTTCCTTGTAAACCTCATAAGACTCCACTGCTTCCTTATTGCAGCTCCTCCGCCAGCCTGCACAACTGGTATTTGGAATAGGCTGTCTGCTGCATATTGCCCAGTTCCAAAAGCTGTACCAGAAAGTCCGGTATGAATTCATCATACTTTACCTCTAATACTTTATCATACTCACGCAAAAAATCATAGCTAATATTTGATTTCCCGAAATCCTCTGTCCGGCCGCTGGCACGCACATTCCTGTCAAAGGTGATTCTCACATTGCCCGGCCCGAACACATAGGCCTTTCTCTCGTACGCCACCACCACCTTAGGCCTAAGCCCTCTGGTCCGAATCGCTATATTAAAAAGAGTTGCCGGGTCCTCCGCAGATGCTGTATCCTCAATGCATTCACCTCTCATCAGCATCTCCAGCTGCTCTTTGGTGATGGATTTCGATCTTTTGATGATTCTGCTGTCTTTCTTAGACTTTACCTCCAGCTTAATCACATCCAGAGAATCGTTGTAAATCCTGACACGGTACTTATCCCGCAGGTTCACCCCGTCCACCGTCTCCTGCAGGCAGCTGTCTGTCAGATCGTCAAAATACAGACTCACCACACTGTACCCTTCCGGATTGCTCTCATTGCTGTCTGGCCGCAAAACGCTCTCTACCCTCTGCTGCAGCATATACATCTCCGTATCACTGCAGTTATACTTGTTCTCTACCCGGTACATACTTTACCTCATTTCTCTACTGCTCTTTACGCATGGTACATGCGTTTTCAAATCCTTTATCATTTCCTGTCTAATGCTATATCTGTGGCTGTCTCCATGAATACTGCGGCCGCTTCTGATACCGCGCTATCCCCGCCTTACTCCTGTTGCTCAGGCATCTGAAAATACTCATAGAAGGAATCCAGATAAGAAAGCCTGCCCGCCACATACTCGTAAATGTATTCATCCTTCCATGTCTTGCGCCCATGCTCATCCCACCTGACATAATTCCTGTCGTAAGCACCTGACCCATGCAGATAGGCAAATTCCTCATCCAGCATGGTGAATAATCTTTGCTCAGAAAGCACATCCTTTCTGAGTTCCCGCCAGCGCCTCCTCGTCAACTCCTCAATCTCATCGGGATAGCACTGGTACATGGCCTGAATATCAAAGCTCCACAAGGACGGGTCCCAAATCCGTTCCGGATGATACAGTTTCCGGTCGAAATCACCGTCATAGGTACTTTGTCCCCAACTGAAATTGAGGTCCCAGGGCACTTTAATGATTTGATACTGCCTGGGACCATCGCGCCCGTACTCTGCCACAAAACAGATATTCTTCCTGGCATTATTATCTTCCGCCCAAGTCAGCATCATAAAAATATTATAATCGATGGCGTTCTCCATATTCAGAAAAGAGGCCGCCTTATCATAATCTGTCACCACATCCGCCGCACATACATCCAGATATTCTTTCAAAGGAATCCATGTATCCTTGTCATAGGCTTTGGGATATTTGATGTCGTAGGCTATGCTGAGCCCAAAATCTTCCTCTATAGCGTCATCTGCCACCTGAAATCCGTGACACTTATATAAAATATCATTTTTGTCCAGCCCCAGCTGTTTTGCGTCCATCCTCTCTACCAGGCCGTAGACGCCCATGTAAATGTCGTTGCAGAACAACTCCACAAACTCCATTCTGGTGCCCTCATCTTTACGGACTGTATTGTGGGCCGCCATATTCTGCCATACGTCGTAAGAAAACTTGTTGTGAATCAGCCCATCATCATCCCACAGCGCTGCCATCACCCAGTCTTCATCATTTCGCAATCCTAAAAGTGATAACTTTTTTTCTAATACCAGTTTATAACCCTGCTTGGGAAATCCCCTGGAACTATCTCCTCTGACAGAAACCTGACATCCCACAGATTGGTACTGCTTCCCCTGGGATTTCACATCCCAAAGCCACATGCTGCCCTGTGAAACGGCACCCTCCCTGTCAATCTCCATGCCGTCTTCGGTCTCAATGACCATCACCGGCATACCCGTAAATACCACCTCGCAGCGATACCATGCCCCATCCCCTATACAATACAAGGTAAAAGCATGACCCTGGGCAATGGCTTCCTGGTATTTGTCGAAATAGGCATCTTCCAGCCAGAACAAAGAACCGTCACGGGAAGATAAAAGGCCGTCCCATATTTCTTCACTCATATTCTGCGGCAGATAATATTTCTCTGTAATGCCATCCCAGGCAACTTCATGGTCGTTGAATGAAAGGGCCGGCCTGTGTCCGGCATCCGCATGGCCCGCCAGCTTTGTATGCATCTCGTCCCAAGATACGATATCTACCGCCAGGCACTGATTTCCCAGCCGGAACGTGATTTCCCTCCAGTTTACCAAGACATACAATAGACCCAGCAGTATGAGAATTTGTATGATTCTTCTACTATAATATTTCCTGCTCTTCATAAGATACCCTGCGGGCTGTTCTCCCGAATCACCCGTGCCGGAACCCCCACAGCCACCTTCTGTGCTTCCACATCCCTAAGAACTGCGGAGCCGATGCCCACGACGGAGTTCCTGCCCACTGTGCACTGGTTCTTAATAATACTTCCCGCCACCAGCGAATTCTCACCCACTGTGACACTGCCGTAAAGCTGGGAACCCACCAGAGTTACATTTTCTGCAATCCTGCTATTGTGCGCAACCAGCGTACAAGGTCCTATCTTGACCCCATTTCCAATATAAGTGTCGTCGATGGTGCCCCGCTCGATATTCCCAAAACTGCTGATAAACACATCGTCTCCAATCCAAACACCGCCATAATGCCTGATCATGACCAAACGGTTTCCCTCTTTATAAGCGCCAAATCCGTCCTCCCCGATCATGGTGAGCGCCTGAATCGTACATCTTTGTCCAATCCGTACCCGGTTCTTGATCACCACATTGTCGGAAATTACCGTGTCGTCACCAATCGTCACTTCTCCCGTGATGGAACAATTATGTCCGATTCTGACACGCTTTCCCAGCTTTACATGGGGACCGATTACCGTACATCGGCCAATCGGTTCCTCCTCTTCCTCCGGCACCGCAAAAAAGTGCTCAATCAAGGAAAAAAAGGCTGCCTTGGAATTTTTGCAGATAATCTGGTTGGGCAAAGGCAGTTCCACCCCTTCCTGCACAACGGCAAGGGCAATATCCGGCATATCCCCACGCCACTTGTCAGCCGATTTAATCCAAGTCAAGGTCCCCTCCCTGTAAGCATCCAGGGAAGAGAACCCCTGCACTGCACAGGGAGCCGTAATCTGCATACGGTATTCTTCTTTTTCACCGGCCAAAAAAGCCTCTATCTGTCCAATCTCCGTCATATATCTTCTTTCCTCAAAAACTCTGTCAAGTCGCGTATGTTATCACTCAAATCATCATAACACTGCCTGCCCCTGTTTGTACAGAATCTTTTCAGTTCATCTGATGCACTTTCTTCTTCGTCTTCATACCAGAAAGGATGCGTCAACACATGAAGCCTGTCGTATTTCCCGCTCTCTATGATCTGCACCACATCCTCCCGCCAATTCCTCCTGGAATCCGCAACATACTTATGGCTGCGAAAGAATTCCGCGCCGTAGCTGTTTACAATCCTGCCCCCCGCAATTGCATAATCCGCTTCTAAGGTCTTTGGGGACGGCCTGTGCATGGAAAGGCTTCTCACTTCCCGTCCCAGACACTGCTCCAATAAGGCGGCCTCCTGCTCCATGGCCCATACCATGTCGGTCTCCTTTTCCTCATACTTCGCCTCGTCAAAATGCAGCCCCACAGCATGTCCTAACTGACAGATCTGCCGCAGACCGTCTTGATTTCTTTTCGAGAAAATATTATAAAAATTGCTGCTCACCAATACAAAATAGGTGGAACTGACATTCATGTCATGTTCCAACTTGGCCATTTTCACTGCCTTTTCTATCTGTAAATCAATATCATGTCGGAGAATTACACTTTTTTCTGCCTGTTGGTAATTATGATAGCTGCAGATGGTATAATTATATCTGCGCAGTAATGTTACCAGATTTTCATATGCTTTGTAGGTAAACTGCATTCGATTTGACCTCCCTTGTTAACGCTTTCTGTATCGCCCACTGCTGTCAGAGTTGCCGCTTCCTATTTCTACTGGCACTGCATCATGTGGCGCTGCTGCCAATCAGTACCTTTTTTCCACAGAAAGCGAACCCGTACTTTCGTATTCGCTCTTCCGGAATTCCTTTAGCAATGAGATTTGCCTTATAATCCTTTTCCTCGATCTGCCGGACAGCCGCCTTTACGGTATCAGACAGTTCCCCTTCCTCCTCATCCTGCACCTTAAATTCCAGAATGATCGCATCGTTTTGCATACTTCTTGGTTCCAGCATCACATCATACCGTCCAAAACCGCTCTCCCTGTTAGAAGTCACCACATATTTGTCCACAAGTTCCACCATCAGCCCCAGGACAAAACCGTGATAAAACCGTTCTGGCTGTCTTTCAGAAGGCTTCTCTCCCGTATCAAAGCTGCTGAACATTTCAGAAGATACTCTGTTCATATAAATATTCATGGTTCTGATATCGTCATCCAGCAAGGCCTTGATAAAACCGTGATAATCAACAGATACGCGGTCAAACCATCCTCGTACCATATTGACGAACATGATTCTGGTTTCCAGATTGGTCAATGCCAGCTCATATTCCTCTTTCCACTCACCATATGCCGTCATATAGGACTGATAGTCTTTCACTTTCAGATATCCGCCAGCAAGCAGAAGACTCCAGATTGCATTTTTCTTCACCAACAGCTGATCGTAAATAATCTGCTCATCAATTTCCATGCGGATACTCCCGCCCTGAATTAAATATTCAAATGATTTCTTGACCTCTGCGTCCCCTTGCTGTATCAATTTGCCCACAAGGCCGTTAGAACTTGTATTGGCCCAATAAGTCCCCACTTTTTCATCGTCCAAAAAGTTAATGACAGACCATGGATTATAAATATCCGACTGCTTACCGAAAGTAAACCCATCGTACCATTCTTTTACCTGTTGTTCATGCCCGGATAACCCATACTCCCGCAGTGCTGCAAACACTTCCTCTTCGGTGAATCCGAAGCAGTCTTCATATTTCTCCGATGTTGTTGTCACGACTTTTAAGTTATTCAAATCAGAAAAGATGGATTCTTTACTCACCCTGGTAATGCCTGTCATAAGGGCACGTTTCAGATAAGGATTTGTCTTAAAAGCAGCGTTAAAAAAACTTCTCGTAAATCCAACCATCTCCTGCCAATATCCGTTTACATAAGCCTCCTGCATGGGTGTATCATACTCATCTAAGAGTATAATCACTTTCTTGCCATAATATTTCATCAAATAACTTGACAAAACGTTCAGGGAATCTACCGCAACGAAGTTCTCCATATCCGCCGAGATTTCCTGGTAAAATGCCTTTTCCTTTTCATTCAGTTTATCACTGTCCGCCAGGAAATCGAACTGATTATACAGTTTCGTGATATTATGGCAGATCATTTTCCTTGCATCCACGTAGGAAGCTGCCTTAATGTTTGCGAAGCTTAAAAAGATGACCGGATAAGTCCCCTGTATCTGCCGGTAACCTTCTTCCTGCCATATGGACAGGCCTTCAAAAAGTTCTCCTCGGTCCGCATAGTTAATAGAAAAGAATTTTTCCAGCATACTCATATTCAAAGTCTTGCCAAAACGCCTGGGACGTGTAATCAGGGTCACCTCGTCGCCAGACTCCCACCATTCCCGGATGAACTTTGTCTTATCAATATAAAAATAGTCGCCCTGCCTAACCGCCTCAAAATCCTGATGCCCGATGCCAATCCTTCTTGCCATAGCCTGTTCTCCCTTAATATCCTTTTGCCTTCAAAATAGAAAAATGGGGTGTCATTCCAAATGCCCACATTTTATTACACTCCATCCATTAATCTCCCAAATAGTATCGTTGTTCTTTTTATAATAGCCTTAATTAACGGCTTTTTCAAGTAAGTAGAAGCCTTCATGCATCTACATAAAGCCAGCAAATCAAACGGGATGATATAAACCAACGGCCGAAAAGCACTACACGCTTATCCGGCCGCCACAGTTCCTATATGTCAGGCAAAAATTTTGTCATAGGGATCATCCAGTATTTTGTTGATATCAAAACCGCTTGCTTGAAAATCCGCCTGTCTCTGATAGCACAATACCTGCTTTAACTGTTGATAGCCAATGGCAAGATTAAATTGTGATATCTGACTTTTATTTCCCAGATGTATCAGCCATGCATCGACATCCAAAGGCCGGTCACCGCAACTGTTCAAATATCGTAAGAATTCGTCCTTGAATGTTTTCATAGGTAATAATAGAAATAGGGCAATACAGTCTGCCGCCACTTCTTCTAAGCTTTGCGGTATCAGAGGGATTGCATAACTGCACTTTAATGACGTCCCCGCCTGATTCAGCAGGAAACGCCCCACTGCATTTGCGATGGTATAACGCTGGGTCTTGTAACTGACCTCATTATCGATTGTAACCTCTACTTTTCCATTTTGGGAGGTTATAATCCCAAGAATCCGGCTAAAACTCTTAGGTTCTTCCTTGTTCAGACTTTTCTTCTCAATTTTCATGCCAAGATATTTTGCAATCAGTTCAATATCAATCGGAAATTCATATTTGTTAGCCGTTTGCTGTTCATTCTCTATCCTGAACTCTTTTATCTCCGCATAAGATTCTTCTACCAGCTTTTCCGCCGTCTTCGCAACTTTCAAGCAAAGATCAGCCATAGCTTCTACGCCTTCATTCAAACTAAGCTCCTGGAATTCCTTTACATCAAATTGTTCCATTTTCCATTCCTTTCTACATTCTCAGCAATTCCAAGAAACGATACTGGTGATTCTGGAACAGCTCCCCTTTTCTATGATATTTTATCACATTCTCAAGCTCATTCCAAATATTATCATAATATTCTTCCACAATATCCTGATTGTTGCGTATTTGCCTGATGGTCCACGCAATCAGATTCTGCCGTTCCCTGGAATTGAGCCAGTAACGCTGCTTAATCCTCATCATATGCGTCTGCATCTGTTGCTGTTCAAAATAATCCCATATACATTTCCATTGACAGCAATACCCAATCAATCGTTCCAAACATTGAAATAACTGCATCTCTTTCCTATTTACGTCGAACCACTCACCTTTCATAATATACTTTGCATTTTCCAGGATTTCTCGAGTAATATTCTGCCGTAACTCTTGTATCTCTTTTGGTGAAGGGAAAATATCTCCTATTGTTTTTACAATATGCATATTCTGTGTCTGTTCTATTTCTTCTATTGAGGGCAATTCACTGACTATACCTTCATATTTCTTTGTATAATCACTTTGTCGGTTGCCAAACTCCATATTTAGCAAAAAGGAGTACCCATTTCTCAGTTGTCTCACAAATGATTCTTTTCTCAAATATACCTTCTCAGTTTTACAATACTCACCGTACTGTCTTTCCAGCAATTCCTCCTGTTCTCCCCTATATTCAAACATCAGACAAGAATCCAGCATATTAGCTGTCTTCAGCAGCATATCCGAAATATAAGTATATTTTTTATCTCCTTCCCCCTTTTCCATGCCCTCTGCAAATTGTATGAGTTCCGTAACTGCCTCACCGCTGCAGGGCATTAACATGAAATCCTCATTTTGGTCAATGTACTTTTCCTTAATATTACATACATCTTCCTGTATACTGCCCACCCGCAAGGGTTCATATCCCATCCATACATTCCCTGCAAATCTCTTTGCATGTGTCTGCAGATTTCTATCGGACATTTGTTTGAGCAACCTGTATTTTGCGTTGATGTTATAAAAAACACCGCCCGTAGATTGACCGGAGAGAATATGTATCTTAAGATTCCCTGTTACATCCACAAAACAAGCCCTGATGGATACGGATTGCAGCAATTCCAGCACAAGATCGCTCTGCTGAACAGATTGGTATTCGAGCACACTTCCTATATTTTCAAGAAGAAACTCCGCCCACTTTTCCAAAATTTGTTCCTTTTCATCCCACTGCACTCTTTCCTTGATGGGTTCTTCCAGCACCTCCGTCAATTTAGGTTTTGGCATTTTCATGTCATCCTCAGCATCCGTCCCCTCCTTCGTCCCTTTTAGCCAGAGCAGACTGTTAATCCACTTATCACCCTTATCCCTTCTTTTGGAAACAACGGCAAATTTATTGTCTCTGTCATAGAAATCTGCAATACTGATATTTTCTACATCTAACACCCTAAATTCATTATCCTTTAAACCGGCATATATCTCTATTGCCTCAACAGTTCCACTTATCTCCTGCATATATTGTGTACCTTTATCTTTGATTGCCCGTTCAACATACCTGATCGCCTGGCTCCACTGTTTCTTTTCATTTTGTGATTTTACTGAAAAATACGGCAGATTATCCTTTTCATACTTTCGCATGTAGAAATTATAGTATAGACCCACACCTACCAACTGCCGCTGCCAGACAATCTGATCTTTCCGTAATGACTTTTCTATGTTTTCTCTAATCTTCTCTGACATCTCCTGGACCATGTCATTTTCATCATTTTTAAATTCCTGTCGAGCAAGCATCTCCAATACTTTTAACAGGCTGGCATAAATCTTTGGAATAATAATCGTATTTACATATTCCTCTCCTTCTTTCGTAAGACCGTTTCGATTTAACTGAATGAGCTTCCTTCCCTTTCTTCCCCCTTGAATATCGATGTATTCTAAAAGATTTCCGCTTTTCTCAATATAACGTGTCTCTATCAAAATACCTTTATAGTATAATTTGCATGGTGATTTAGTCATCTGTAGTCTTTCCTGTACAAGATAGTCCACTCCAATACACGCGTTGACGGATACATCCTCCAGCCAAAGATTGACTCGCATATTCCATAAATCTACCATACAGACACCATTTTCAATATCAAATGATATTACATTTCCATTTATGCTTTTCTCGCCATTGTTCCGATACATCCAGCAGACATTCTGCTTTAATCTCTCTTCATTATAATTTCCGCCTGTCTTTAAATCCTCAAATACAATTTGGGACAATTTACTTTGCATTTGCTCTTTCTGCTCTTCTCCCAAATCAAATTCCACATAGGCATAAACCGGAAATAATAAGTCCTCCAACTGACTGTCTATGTCTAATAATATTTGCACTGTCAGCGCAATAATATTCCGCTGTATTCTTTCACTGTCATACTCGTCAGCAAATGGGTCGAAACCAGTCCAGGCATCCATACACTCATTGCGTACCTTTTTCCTGTCATGTTCGATAAACACTTGAAATTCTGTACCAAATGCCATTGGCTCCGTCTCAGGATCCTTTGGTTCAATATTAATATACCCTTTCTCACCATTTGCACCGGTGAGAAACTCCATACGATAACGCTCCCCATTTCTTACATAGGTATCGCAATAAAATCGATCACTTA
This sequence comes from uncultured Lachnospiraceae bacterium, assembly GCA_910585555.1. Classification (GTDB taxonomy): domain Bacteria; phylum Bacillota; class Clostridia; order Lachnospirales; family Lachnospiraceae; genus UBA3282. Next base: position 4,284 of record CAJUFU010000019.1, on the reverse strand, counting down.
CCAAAAAAACAGACTGCAGACCAATCCCAAATTCCCCTGTTGGTCTCAGCCAATCCGGTATTTCCCTCAGCAGCTTCTTTCTTCTTTTATAGCTAGTTCCGACTGACGAAATGGTCCGCAGAGATTTAGAATCTATCCCTGTTCCGTAGTCCTTGATGGAAAATAATATGCCGTATTTTTCCTTCTCGCTCTCTTTCTGCGGAATATCCTTTATTCCAATTACCTGGAATTCACCGGATTCTGGCAATTTACAGCACTTAATAGAGATCTCTATGGGATATTGTATTGGATTGATAATATGGGAAATATTTACAATCGATGGGGACTTAATCTCATTTCGATTGCTTTCAAAGCGCAATTGCGGACTGGTCTTATAATCCTCATAGCATTGTATTTTAGTAGAATCAATTGCGTTTTGCAGTAATTCCCGTACAAAGGGAAAATAACCTGAATAAATATTCTCACCCTGCAAAATAGAGAAGGCTTTTTGCTGTGATATTTTAAAGCGTGCCATAGCCAAATCCAATGGTATCTCTATCCCGTCTAACAATAACCTGGGCATATGGAATGCCGGTAATGCGCCGCTGAACCCCCTGGGTGCAATGCTGGACCAATTATAGCTGGCCACCTTTAAAAGGTTCTCAATCCCGTCACATTCATTTTTGATTAAGCGCATAGCCTCCCTGCTCTTACAGTCTGCTTCAATTTGGATTTCCTCTGGAGTAATTTTTAGCGTTCGAATTGCCAGATGCTTTTCATAATGAGCCTGGGATTGCGCCGGCAGTTGCCCTAAAAAAGCCTCCGCGAAGGGATGAAATCTGTCATTATCTATATCTAATGCATCACCTAGCTGTAACAAAACCGCTACAAATCTTGGATGAAGCATATCATTTTCATAACCGTTTTCTTCCGCCGGTAAATCCATGATATGTCCAAAATCCCAATCTGTGTGCAGGCTGGCACAATCCGCTATCCGAAAGAAGATTCTCATCGGGACACCAGACATGGAAAATTCCGAACGCAGCTTATCGCCATCTAAAAGCCAATCTTTAATACTGCTGCTGGCTTTTTCACCATGCTTTTTTCTCTGATACTCCATTAAAAGCTGTACCACTGCATAGTATGTTTTCAATTTTTCCTGATACAGATACTTTTTCTTCTCATGATATTCCATCCCCTCATAATCTATTTCCTCATTTACCTCTTGATAATAAATATTCTTCTTGACCTGTAACGCCGCCTTCTGCAAATCCTTATCGGCACCCTCAGACAACATATCAATCATTTCAATAAATTCATCACTCTTTACAATCTTTTCTCTGTCTGCTGCCAGAATCGCCATCCCGATATCATGCACATAGACCGTATGTAAAATTGCAAAACAATCGGTTGCTGTCAGTTCCGCAATCCGATTTTCTCCCAAAATACGTTCTATATTATGGAGCACTGCTTCTGCATGAGAAGCATCATGTCTGCTATAAGAAGGAAACGAAGCCAATGTCAATTCCAGCAAACGTATCAGCCAGCTTTTATTTTGATGCCACGCATGCCAAAGCGTGGCGCTTCGCGTATTTTTATCCGGATGTTTTTCATACATTTGAAGCTGCCGTTCAATGGTCAATCTCCCGTATTGAAACTCCATATCTTCTTGATAATAAATTTTTCTTTTTCCTTCCAGCATAGTTGATCTCCCATTGTCATACAGACTTTTCCTGAAACATTATATTCTTTTTTTATATTTTTTATTCTTTTTTTCGTAACATAATACATTTAAAAAATCGCACAGCAAAAGGATACTGAATTTCTATATTCAGTACGTATTCATCAAGTATTATATTTTATCTCTTTGGATTCGTAATAGATGTCGTTTATAGTTTATAAAAGTATATCATTTATTAATTGAAACGGCAAGCAGTTTGGAGCCTAAGATAACCTCCCATTCACAAATTATCAACCTCAAATTCCGTCAAATGAGAACGTGAAACTATTGATAGACCTACTATCTTTATATATAATACTAATAATATAGTATATTTGTACCAAATTATCTCTATTATTCCAATATCACGAAAGGACCAGCCACATGACCGACAAAAAATCCAGTAAAAGAAACATTCCCCTGACCTTGGAACAATATTTTGCCAATCTCGCGGAACATTATCCGGAAGTAAAAGAGCTGCACAGCCTCTGGATGTTATTGCGTAAAGATTTAGAAGACAGACTCCCCCACTCGAGAAGTACCTTCGTCCACTACAGCCTGCACGATGCCAATCCGCTGGTATATCCTCTCTCCTTTTGACAGGGAGCTGACAAATAGCCTAAACCAGATTATCTCCGATAAGGAGTCATTACTGCCGGCGGATAAAACACCGGCCGCTAAAATAAGGGAAGATATATTAAAATACACAGACAGCAGTCTGCAGATGCAAAGATGCATCAAATATGTATATGAACAGCAGATTGCAAGAACAGCGTCGGCTGATCAATCCATTTCGGGAAATCTGGAACAAACCATTCGTAATGAATATGCAGAATTCCTGTATACCTGCTGTATGACTCTTATTGGGAATAAGACGGCTCTTGAAGAATCGTTGAGGGATAGAAATCGGTTTTGGGATAATTTCGTTTAAAGTATAAGTAACCGGCTGACTCATTTAAAAATGAAAATCAGCCGGTCTTTTATTTACAACTTCATCTTACACGCCCTGCCATAAACGCCTCAATCTGCCTGTCCATCACCTGGCAGACATCCTCTCCGCTCTCATAGGCAAGGGTCCACTCCACAATCTTTTCCATCGTCTGCTCCACATTCCACACCGGCTTCCAGCCGAAAACAGACTTCAATTTAGAACAATCCAGCTTCAGGAAATTTGCCTCATGGGGCCCGCCGTCCGATACATTCTTCCAAACAGCTTTCTCATCCGCAAGCTGACTCCATTTGTCACAAAACAAAGTAACCAATTCCCCTGTGGTATAACAGTCCCCGTCATCTGGCCCTACATTATAGCTTCCCGCATACTTTTCATCTTCATACTGCCTCTGCACAATCATCAGATAAACTGCCAGAGGTTCCAACACATGCTGGTAGGGTCTGGTGGAATAGGGATTGCGAACGATAATCTCCTGGCCGCTTAAGACTGCGCGGATACAGTCCGGAATAATCCTGTCCACCGCAAAATCGCCGCCGCCAATCACATTTCCGGCTCTGGCAGTCGAGATTGCCACATGTCTGTCATTGTCTTTTCCAAAGAAGGAATTCTGATAGCACCCTGTCACTAACTCAGAGCAGGATTTGGAATTGGAATAGGGGTCATACCCGTTCAATTCCTCATTTTCCCGATATCCCCAAGGCCACTCCCTGTTCAGATATACCTTATCGGTCGTCACATTTAAGAAGGACTTCACACTGTCGCAGGTTCTGACACACTCCAATATATGCACCGTTCCCATCACGTTGGTTTCGTAGGTATACACCGGGTCTTTATAGGATTCCCGCACAATAGGCTGTGCCGCCATGTGAATAACAATCTCCGGCTGTACCTCTACAAACACCTTTTTGAGGCGGGGCAAATCCCTGATATCCCCTATTACGGAATTTACCTTCTTCTCCATAGCTGCCAGCTTAAAAATGGACGGTTCCGTAGGCGGCTCCAGGGCATACCCTGTTACATGAGCTCCCGCTTGTGAGAGCAGTGCACACAGCCAAGTCCCCTTAAAACCGGTATGACCGGTAAGCAATACTTTTTTATTTCGATAAAATGCCAAGTCTAACATTTACAACCTCATTCCCTGCCTACTGTTCCTTCACAGCTTCCACAAGCATCCGCACCATATAATCAAGCATCTCGTCCGTCATACCAGGATACACCCCAATCCAGAAAGTGTCTGCCATAATCCGGTCCGTATTCTTTAACTCGCCCACAACTCGATACCCCTCACCGCTTGCGCGCATCTGGTCAAAGCAGGGATGCTTTGTCAGATTTCCGGCAAAGAGCATACGCGTCTGTACGCCGTGTTCTTCCAAATACCGTACCATTTTTTCACGGCTCACGCCTTCCCGGCAGGTCAGCATAAAGCCAAACCAGCTGGGGTCTGCATTCTCACAGGCTTCCGGCAAAATGAGCTTGTCCGTTATCTGTCCACCCTGTTCTGCTGCCTGCAGTCCCTCTTTTAATCTTGCGAAATTATGTTTTCTTCGTTCCACAAAGGAGGGAAACTTCTCAAGCTGTGCACAGCCTATCGCCGCCTGCAAGTCCGTCGCTTTCAGATTATATCCAAAATGGG
>CAJUFU010000018.1:38494-51970 GCA_910585555.1 uncultured Lachnospiraceae bacterium | reverse complement strand
TACTCGCTGTAAAAAGAATCCTAACTGCAATGTTGTCCTTATCTAAATGACATTGCATATAACCCTCAATCTTTTTCAAATAAGAAACATACATGGAATGAAATTGCACAAGCTATGTGTCAATCAGAATTGGTACATGAAACAAATGTTATATTTAGTTTCGTACCTATCATAGCAACCAAATGGTTTGGATCATTTTATGTATTTTTTATTACATCTATTTGCGGTGCTATCTTCGATTTAATATTTGTTATCATGCAAAGATATAATAGACCGCGTGTGATAAAAATAGCTTTAAGAAAAAGGTAGTTCTGACCGTCTAAAAGAACAGATAAGCGGGGTAGAATAAGGAAACAGCAACTTTTGTACTTGCGTACATTATAATTATATGATAAAGTTAAGTCGAACAAAAATTTATAAAAATTTAAGAAATTAGGTTAACATGCATGTACATTATAGATAAAATTGCTGACAGCACGGATTGCTTTTGCAGGTTTCGTTTTCAAAAGGCATAAAGAAAAAGTATTGTTGGGTTTTTAAAATAATGCTTTCTCTTTATGTCTTTTTTCTATGGGAAATTATTGGGAATATAAAGGCAACAGGTCATGTATCCGGATAAACAGGTCATCTGTCAGTAAGAGCATGGTTTTGCTAAGATTCTGGTATGATGCTTATGAAAAATAAAATATGAAAAGCAAAAAGTTATGGCCAGGAAGGAGAATAATATTTGTGAGCGAAGGAATACATACAGAAGATGCAAAGACGGAAACAAATAAAGAGTCCTCTGCACTGCCGGGGCATAACAAAATGACGGGTAGATTTAGCAAGAAACAGTGGGGAATCATGGGTGTAGTGGCAGTGATTCTCATTGCCCTGTTAATCGGGATTGGCATCAACCATTCACCGGCGGGCCGCCTGGCAAAGCAGTTGGAACTTGGCCAGAAGTATCTGGAAGAAATGAAGTATGAAGAGGCGGTGGTAGCGTTTAACAATGCAATCGAGATTGACCCGATGAACGCGGATGCATATCTGGGACTTGTGGAAGTCTATATCCGTACGGGTGACTTTGATAAGGCATATGAATATGCCGCAAAAGGGTATGAGCTGACCGGAGATGAGCGCCTGCAAGAGAAAATGGATATGATTGAGAGTGGAAATATAACGGCATCTAATGGTTGGGTGATGAAGCAATGTTATTATGATTATGAATATGATCTGGGTTTTCTAGGATATGTTACCTGGACACACGATATGCAGGGAAGAGTGGAAACAACCAGTATTTATGATAAAAATAATCAATTGATTGCTACAGGAGATAACCAGTATGATGAAAATGGGAATTTGGTAGTCAAGTATGTTGGGACTCCTATATATAGTTTTGACTCTCATGGGGCGGTGTATAATTCTCAGGGTGAAATACTTGAAGAGGCAACTTTAGAACTGTCTAGATATGAATATGAATATGACGCTGAGGGTAGATGGGTTGGAAGGAAAATATATGACGAGCTCGGCAACCTGGAAATACGTGACGAATATGAGTATGATACAGAGGGTAGGCACATTGGAAGCAGGCACTATAATAAATCTGGTGATTTGACTTCTTATACGGTAGAGGAATATGATGGGGAAGGTAATTATAAAGGATGGAAGGAATATGATAGTTCTGGGAACTTGCTTTCTGAAACGAAATATGAATGATGATATAACGATTCAATCAAATGAGGCAGTAAAATGGCAGTTCTATTAAAAGGCACCATACTGGAAAATACATATGAGATTATAGAAGAAATCGGTTCCGGAGGCGGAGGCGTTGTCTATAAAGCACGCCATCTCAGACTGCAGACCGATGTGGTCGTCAAGAAGATGAAAGACGAAGTCCGGGGTAAGTTAAAGTCCCGTCAGGAGGCGGACATTCTCAAGAACCTGAAACACCCCTACCTTCCCAGGGTCTATGATTTCATAGAGACAGAAGACGGCGTGTACACGGTCATGGACTTCATTCATGGAGTCACCTTGCTTGAAGCCCTCAGAAAACATGGGAAATATACGGAAAAGCAGGTCAGGAAATGGGCCGGACAACTGGGCGAGGCGTTAGATTATCTGCACAGTCAAAAACCGGCTATCATCCATAGTGATATCAAACCGGCGAATATCATGTTGACACAGGACGATAATGTCTGCCTGATTGATTTTAATATCGCACTTGCCATGGGCGGAACCATGGAGTCTTCCGTGGGAATCAGCGCAGGATTTTCTCCGCCGGAACAGTACCGCGATTCTGCTTTGTATGCTAAGATGTTGCACAAAGATACAAAGCAGAGGGCTGTGTCCGCTGATGCAATGGAAGACAAGACGGAGGTGTTAGCGCACACAGATAAGGACAAGACGGAGGTGCTGGCAGATACAGACAAGGATAGAAATGAAGTGTCTGGTTATACTGACGAAGATAAAACCGAAGTCCTTGAGAGCACAGACGAAGATAGGACAGAAATTCTACCGCAGGTGAAAACCACTGGCACATCTCAGAATCCTACTGCGAAGTATACACAATATATTGGCAGAGGCATAGATACCCGTTCCGATATATACAGTCTTGGCATTGTGCTTTGCTATATGCTGACAGGTATAGAGCCCTCTGCGGATTTTGAGAAAAGGATTCCCCTGTCTGAAACAAATACGGCTGTCAGTGAGGGCTTTGCTTGTATTCTGGACAAGATGACACAACCGGCACCGGAGGACAGGTATCGGAGTGGTACGGAATTTCTAAAGGCAGTCAGGAATTGTTATAAGCTGGACCGCCGTTATATTGCGATGCACAGGAAGCAGACCGTTATGCAGTTTGCGTCGATTGCCTGTCTGGTTATAGGGATTTTGTTTATCTTTAGCGGACTGTATAAGATACGCGTGGAAAAGAACGGAGCCTACTATGGCTTCTTACAGCAGGCTGTAGAAGCCATGAACCAGTATGAATTGGAAGATGCGGGGAATCTGTTGGAAAGTGCGAAAAAGATATCCCAAGAGAGAATCGATGCATATGTTGAGGAAGTTTATCTGCTGTACTTGAGCGGAAAATATGAAGAGTGCATTTCCCTTGGAGAAAAATATATCAATACAATGCCTTTTCGGATGGAATCCCAAGAAGACGAAGAGCAGATGGGTAATCTCTATTATATCATGGGAAATGCCTGTTTCGAGACCCAGGATTATACCAATGGGGCGGACTTTTTCGGACATGCGCTGGAATACTATGCGGATAACGGGGCTTATTACAGAGACTATGCCATTACATTAGCTAAAATGGGACAGGCTGACCGGGCGCAGGATATATTGGACAGCGGCATTGCCAGGGGGATTGGACAGGACTCCATCTATATGGCGCAGGGTGAGATTGCCCATGTCAGGGGGCAGTATGAAACGGCAGTGGAGTGTCTGAGGCAGACAATCCTATTGGCAGAAGATGTGCAGATGCAGAAGCGAGCAATTCTTTTGTGTGACGATGTGTATAAGAGTATGGGGGATACCGTGCTTGACGAAGAGATTGCGCTTTTGGAGCAATACAGCGTTTCGTTTGCGGATAATGGAGCATTGGACATAACGGAACGTTTGGCACAGGCTTATACCCGCAAAGCGCAGACGGATGAGGTACAGGCACAGGGCTGTTATGAGAAAGCGATGGATTTGTTTCTTTCCATTTATGAAGAAGGATATGTTACCTATCAGCTTCAGGAGAATATAGCCATTTTGTATGAAAATCTGCAGAGGTTTGATGAGGCGGAAGCTATGCTTCTCTCCATGGTGGAGCGTTATCCGGAGCGGTACGAGGTGTATAAGAGGCTGGCCTATCTGGAAGCGGACAGACAGCAGGTGAAAGAAAATGCAGACCGGGATTATCAAAAGATGCTTGGGTATTATGAACAGGCAGTGGAACGGTATACCGGAAAAGAACAGGATGCGGAAATGGAAATGCTGGAAGTCATGATGCAGGAGATTAGGGACGGCGGTTGGCTGTAAATGCTCTGTAAGCCAGGTTATCATGACTACAAAGATAAAACGGGAGAATGGGGATGAGTGGGATAATGGTTTTGTTTGGGGGCATTGGCATGGTGGTGCTTTCCGTGATTTTATTGATTGTAAGTGTGGCGTATCGAAAGACGGCAGGCAGGAAAATCAGGGACGAACTAATGCGGGAGTATGAATAAAGAACCGGATAGATAGTGTAAGAATTATGCTCATGGGCGATGGATGAAAAGTTGAGGAAGCGGTGCTTAAGACAGCGTGAGGAGTGAAGTGATGACTGACAAAATGATAAAGAAAACAGAAGTATCCGCATCGAAAGTGGTTGTAGACGAACACGTAGAAATGAGGGAAGCATCTGCCCCAAAACCACCAAAGAATAGAAAGATAATGGCTTTGCTAATCGCAGCCATAGCAGTACTGACTGCTATACTTGTCGGGAGCAGTATTTATAATACGCCGACAAACCGCCTGAACAGGCACTTGGATATGGCAAATAAATATTTAGAGGCGACGGATTATGAGCAGGCGGTTGTTGAGTTTGACAAGGTAATCGAGATTGATCCGATGTATGCGGATGCGTACTTGGGTAAGGCAAAGGCGTATGTTGGATTAGATAATTATGATATGGCAGTCGATACTTTGGAGACGGGTTATCTGGCTATACCGGAAGATGCTGTCATGAAAGCCGCTTTGACTGATATATATATGGAGATTGTGGAAGACAGCGGTGAGGGAAAGACATATCAGGAGAAACTGGAGATTTATGACCGTTTAATAGAATTAGAAGGACAGAATGAGGATGTACTAAGTGGATTAGAAAAGTGTCTGGAGCAATATATCAATGTACTGTTGAAAGAAGAAAAAGCTGATGAAGTGAGGAAACTGGTTGACAAATATAAGGATATTTTAGCTGGCACAGATTTTGATACCTTTTTGGCACAAGTAGAAATGCGTCTTAGAGAAATTGGGTATAGTAGTCTTTTGAGTGCCATGCAGGAATTGATTGTAGCAGAGAATTATGATCGGGCGAATGAATTGGTGCAAACCCAGGATTATCAGGATATGATTGCGTCTTTGCAGGAAGGTGAATCATATTATTATGGAGAACGCGATCAGAATGGAAAGCGGGATGGTATGGGAATTGCAGTAGTTTCTGGACATTATGGGGCATATTATTATTATGGTTCATGGAGCGCAGGGGTAAAAAGCGGGCAAGGAACGGCGGTTTCTTTAACGCCAGAGTATACAATATCTCCATATGGGCTATATACAGGAATGTGGGAAAACGATTTGCCAAATGGACAAGGCGAGGAAAGGTATCAGGTTATACAAAGCGAACTAGAAGAAGACACAGGCAGATATTCATTGTATCGTGGGTTTTTCAGAGATGGACTATATCACGGCGAAATATACATAGAGGTGATATGGTGGGATGAGCTGAGAAGCTATCGAGGAACGGCGGAAGATGGGGTGTGGAAATTGCTGAGTGATGTGGAGGATGGTGAAGCAGTCATTTTGCAATGTGAAAGCGAAGATTCATCTGGAATGTGGTGCGATATAGAAGATAATAAAGATAATGGGGTGGCTTGGTTATTGCCATCTTCCTATTGGGAAGAAAGTGAAACGGATTAAGAAAGCATTACATTACTTTTGAATTAGTCAGGATAGTTGATATTTGTAATAAATACAGGAGACAGCTACAAATGCTACTATTATCATCTTACATAACCAAATATAAAACCCCGCTCCTCATCCTCGCGTCCGCATTGGCCCTCTTTCTTCTACTGTTCTTCCTGAAGAAATTCCTGCGATACCGTGAGAAGAAGCAGGAAATTACGCAGGCGGCTGCGGACCGGATGCGGGACGAGAATTTAAATAGTATTATCTTAAACAGTCACGCGGCCACAGGCGGCCGGGAAATCTACAAGCCCTATGACGTGGATTACAGCAGTAAGGAAAAGGGCGGCCCTAACAAGGGCAACAGTCAGGATATATCGTCCGGGAAATATCATCAGCCCATGTTACAGCTGGTTGAAAAGACAGAGCTTTCCACCAGGAAATTTGTCTTAAATCCGGCGAAGCGGATACGCATCGGGAGCGATTTGCAGGATAATGAAATCTCTGTTCTGTCACAGGGAGTTTCGCCCCATCATTGTGAGATTTTTGCCGCAGGCGGCGGTGTATACATTAGAAATACGGGAAAGAGCACCCGTACCATCATCCGGCGAAAGAAAGAACAGGCCCTTGCGGATGATAAGGGAATAAGACTACAGTCAGGCGATCGTATTTTGCTGGGCACTGTTTCTTATGATATCACGATTACGGAGTAAGAGAAATTACGGAGGATAAAGGCATGAGTTTGGTTCTTTCCATTCATAGTCCGAAAGCGTTTCAAGAATTTTTGCTTCCGGCGGTCAACAACGCGGAGCATTCCATTATATTAAGTAAAGATGTTTTTGTCTTGGACAGGGACGTTGAACTGCGGATGGAGGTCATAGAGAATCACTGGCATTTTCTTGCGGCAGCAGGTTATGTGGTCGAAAGCGCAGTAGATAAAACAGATTATGCCGGCGTCAATCTGAAAGATAAGGACTTGCTCACGATTCTTCTGACAGGCGGAGAGACCATATCTGTGATGGTGGATGCGCTGGAGAGTCCTTTTCGGGTTTTTGAAAAATATGATGTGCGAAACATTTCGGAGGTTACGATCGGCAGTGCCGAGCGTAATGATATTCAGTATAATACAAGGAGTCTGATTTCCAGGGAGCACGCGGTGATCAGTAAAAGGCAGGGACAGTATGTCATAGAGGATAAGAGTGCCAACGGTATTTTTGTAAATGCTGTGCGCGTGGTGGGAAGCAGGCAGCTTTCGTTTGGAGATTGTGTACATATATTTGGGTTATGTCTGGTCTTTCTGGGAGAGGTTCTGGCAGTAAATACCTATGCGGAAAATGTGCAGATAAACGGGCAGAAATTCATACCTTACAAACCGGCGCCCCACAGCATTCTTCCGCGGATGGAAGAGCATAGAGAGAAGGTGCTCTATCACCGGAGCCCGAGACTGCTTTATAAGATTGACAAGGATACCATAGAGATTGAGCCGCCGCCGTCTCCAAAGACTCTGAACAAGAAACCGATCGGTATGCTGATTGGGCCTTCCATGACCATGGCGCTTCCAATGCTCCTGGGATGCGGTCTGGCGATTTATGGCAACAGAGCCAGCGGGAATACGGGCAGTGCTTTTATGTATACGGGGTTAATCACGGCGGTGTCTTCTGCGGTGATTGGAACCATGTGGGCACTTTTAAATCTGTTCTTTGATAAGAAGAAAAACAGAGAAGAGGAGAGGCACCGTTTCGAAGCATACGGGGAATACCTGATCAAGTGCTCTAACCAGATTAAAGAAAAATATGAGAAGAACACCAACAATCTGCGGAGTATGTATTTGTCTGCGGAGGAGTGCTGCAGATACAATGCGTCCAATGCACTGCTTTGGAATCGGAATGCAAATCATGGAGATTTCCTAAGTCATCGGCTGGGCATCGGCAGTATGCCTTTTCAGGTGACAGTGAACGTGCCGAAAGAGAAGTTTACACTCATGAATGACTCTCTGGCGGAGAAACCGGCGATGATACAGCAAAGTTATAAGCAGCTTCATGAGGTTCCCATCTGTGTGGATTTATGGAAACACCGCATGATTGGTATTGTGGGCGGCAGGAAGAAGCAGGGGGCTGTCCAGATGATGCACAATCTTGTGGCACAGATTGCGGCTTCCAATTGCTACACTGATGTGAAGATGGCTTTTCTATATGATGAGAGTGTTGATGAATCGGCAAAGTGGGAATACATGAAATGGTTCCCTCATGTGTGGTCGGAGGATAAGAAGACACGTTTCGTTGCCAGGAATAAGACTGAGGCGGGAGACGTATTGTATGAGATTACCAAAGTGCTCAGGACTCGGGCGGAGAACAGAGGAACACATGCAAGGTATGATCATGAGAAGGTAAGCTGTCCTCAGTATGTTTTGTTTGTGGCGGACGCTGAACTGTTGGAAGGGGAATTGATCACCAAGTATATCACGGATGAAGATAATCGCGATCTTGTGACGGTTTTCCTGACAGATACCTATGAAAATCTGCCCAATGTCTGTGATTACATTATCCAGAATGATGAACAATTCCAGGGGATGTACGGTATCGATGAGGAAGTGGACGAGCGGGTGCCGATTGTGTTTGACCGTATCGTGGACAGACAGCTGGAGTTGTTAGCCAGGACTCTTGCAGATATCGAAGTGCGGGAGACAGGAAACGGCGGGGATATTCCAAACGCCTTGTCATTCTTTGAGATGTACGGTATCCGGCGGCCCAGTGAGCTGCATGTTTTGGATAAATGGCGTAAGAACCGTACCTATGACAATATGAAGGCGTTAATAGGCCAGAAGGCGGGCGGTGCGCCCTGGTATCTGGACATTCATGAGAAGTATCACGGACCTCACGGCCTGATTGCGGGCACCACAGGTTCCGGTAAAAGTGAGACTCTGCAGACATATATCCTGTCTTTGGCACTGAATTTCAGCCCGGATGATGTGGGATTCTTTATCATCGACTACAAGGGCGGCGGTATGGCAAATCTGTTTGACGGACTGCCCCATATGATTGGGCAGATATCCAATCTTTCCGGTAATCAGGTGAAGCGGGCTATGGTTTCTATCAAGAGCGAGAACAAAAGGCGGCAGAGAATCTTTAACGAACATGGTGTGAACAATATCAATCTCTATACGAGAATGTATAAGAATAACGAGGCTTCCATTCCGGTGCCTCATATGTTTATTATCATTGATGAGTTTGCGGAATTGAAACGTGAGGAGCCGGATTTCATGCGGGAGTTAATCAGTGTGGCGCAGGTGGGGCGAAGCCTGGGTGTGCATCTGATTCTGGCGACACAGAAACCAAGCGGTACAGTGGATGATAATATTTGGAGTAATTCGAAATTTCGCTTGTGTCTGCGTGTGCAGGACAGACAGGATAGTAACGATATGCTCCACAGACCGGATGCCGCTTATATTACACAGGCGGGACGCTGCTATATGCAGGTGGGAAATGATGAACTGTTTGAGCTGTTCCAGTCCGGCTACAGCGGTGCCGTATATGACGATGAACTGGGAGACTCCAAGTCGGAGATTGCCCGTATGGTGTCCGCAACAGGTAAGGCGGCACTGATCGGCAGCCGTCTGAAGATTAAACAGACAGAAGAGATTAAGACAAGATGGATTCTGGAACTGGTCAAGATTATAGAATCGGTTGGCCTGCCTGCAGGAAAGAGCCTTGAGACAGTTATGGCGGACAGAGCGCTTTTACAGCAGTATCTTGGGAGAATCTTTGAGGCGCTGTCTGACTGTAAAATCGAGTATCCGTTTCATGAGTACAATGGGCAGAGGATGAAAGACCTGCTGATTGCCTATTTGGCAGTCAGACAGTCCAATAACGACATAACGGATACGCTGGCCCGGGAGATGATAGGATATGCCGTGGAGAATGGGTTGAAGCTGCCGGAGAAGAAGCAGAAGACCCAGCTGGATGCTGTGATAGAGCACTTGGCGGATGTGGCAAAGAACAACGGCTATGTTCACAATCTGCAGCTCTGGCTACCTGTTCTGCCGACACTGTTATACTTACATCAGCTTGCAGGATACAAAAGGACGGATTACTTTGACGGCGGTAAATGGAACCGGAAAGACAGAGAGTGGAATATCTGTGTGCCTGTGGGCATGTACGACGATCCGGTTAATCAGGCACAGGGGGCTTTGGAAATCAGTCTGTCGCAGAACGGGCATCACGCGGTAGTTGGTACGGTGGTCAGCGGCAAGAGTACTTTCCTGCAGACCCTTGTTTATGCTTTGGTCAACAAGTATACACCGGCTGAGATTAATATTTATGGCATTGATTTCAGTGCCGGGATGTTGTCTGCTTATGCGGGGATGCCTCATGTGGGCGGCATCATTTCCGAGAATGAGGATGACAGACTGGCGAAATTCTTCAATATGTTAGGCGAGATATTGGACGAGAGAAAGAAGCTGTTTAAGGGCGGCAACTACGAGCAGTATGTACGGGTCAATGGCATTACGGTTCCCTCAGTGATCGTGGTGATTGATAATTATTCCAATTTCAGGAATAAGACGAACAATCTCTATGAAGATATCATTCTGCAGTTGTCCAAGGACGGTGTCGGTTATGGCATCTTCTTAGTGATGACGGCTGGAGGTTTTGGCGCATTAGAGATTCCTACAAGGATTGGGGATAATCTGCGCACCGTGATCTGCCTTGAGATGAGCGATAAATTCCAGTATGTGGATGCAATGCGTACCATGCGGATTGAGACGCTTCCGGAGGTCAATATTAAGGGACGCGGTCTGGCCCATGTGGGGGAGGAAATTCTGGAATTCCAGACAGCACTTGCTTTTTGTGCGGAGGATGATTTTACACGGGCGGAGGAGATTAAGAAACTGGGCGGTATCATGGGGGATGCCTGGCAGGGCAAAACCGCCAGACCCATACCCGAGATACCGGAAAACCCTGTCTGGGCGGAGTTTGCTAGGCTGGAAGAGACTGTCTCCATGGCACAGGATGACTGTCACCTGCCCATTGGCTATAATTTCCAGAACGCAGCTGTCTATGGTATCAACTTAAGCAGGACCTATTGTTACCTGATTGCCGGCAAATCCAGAAGCGGCAAGACGAATCTGCTTAGGGTAATCAAGGAGTCGGCCGCAATGCGGGGCGGTAAGGTTACAGTGATTGATTTTGGCAATGATTTCTTAATGCCGGAGAGCACGGATACCTGTCAGAGAATTGGCACGGACGCTGAGATGTTTACGTTTTTCACACAGCTGATGCCTGACTTTGTAGCCCGCAATAAGAGAAAGAAAGCGGATGTACAAAAGGGTATGTCAGATAGGGAGATTTATGATGACATGCAGGCGTTTGAGGCAAGATTTATTCTCATTGCAAACCTTACGGACTTTATCACCCATGTTATGCACCCGGAAGGGACAGCGGAAATGAAGCCCTTTGTGGAGAATTTGTTAGATAAAGGCAGCCTGCACAATGTATATTGGATGGCCTGCTACAATCAGGAAGATGTGGCAAAGGCGGCCGGCACCAAAATATATGAATATTTCCTGCGGTATAAGACGGGAATCCATTTTGGCGGCAATGTGGCCGGACAGCGGATTATGAATTTCGATTATGTTCCTTATGCGCAGCAGACCAAGGCCCTAAAGCCCGGTATCGGTATGCTGCCGGCTAGTGAAGATGAAGATGTGAGAAAGGTGATCATTCCGTTAGTAAAGGGGTAGATACATGATAGCGATGGCGGCATATGATGAAAACCGCGCAGAGTTAGAGGAACTCAAGATTGTCACCAAAGAGTTGGCGGCAAAGCTGGGGGAAGACAGATGGAACATAGCGCAGATTCCGGAACTTAAACAGTTACGGGCTTATCTGGAAGAAGCGCCGCTTTTAGACATGCTGATGTATGATGTGACACGCCTTGATGCGTTGGAATATCTGCGCCAGATCAGGAGGGCGTATCGGTCTGCGGGCTTACTGATTCTGGCCGATCTGCGTACTTCTCCCATGACTTATATGAAGCCCGATATCCATGCGGATTCGCTGCTGTTAAGGCCGTGGTCGAAGGAGCAGATCTGGGAGGTGTTGGAGGAATTTATCAGGGGATATCTGGAAGCGGTAAAGAACACGAAACAGACGGGAGAGCAGTTTTATGTGATTGACACCAAGGAAGGCAGCATCAGGATTCCTTATGAAAAAATCTACTTTTTCGAGGCCAGAGAAAAGAAGATTTACATTTGTGCCGGCCGAGAGGCGTTTGGATTCTACCATACCATAGATAAGCTGGCGGAAGAACTGCCGGAACAGTTTATACGGTGTCACAGGGGATTTATAGTCAATTCCCTCAAGATTCGCAAGATTATGCTGTCGCAGAATCGTATTTGTCTGGCGGATGGCTATGAAGTACCCTTATCCAGAAGCTATAAAGCTGATTTAAAGGAGTTTGGCAGGTGACAGACAGGATTGAGAGGGCCTATTACTTAAGGCAGGAAGAGCTGGCGGTGCTTTTGAGCATGAAGGGAATGCGGCAGTTATTCGGCTTTCGGATGGATGTGCATGGGGAGATGGACCAGGAGGCGCTATATAGGATTTTGTTTGAGATGGCCAGGCAAAATATGTTATCCGTATGCGAAAACCGTATCCTGATAGATGAATGTTTATCAGAGATTCTAAATGATTTGGTAAAGGCAGAGTATATGTGGACGCTGACGGCCGGAGAAGAATATCCGGAGTGCTGTATTTATGCAGGGCAGAAACTGGTATTTGTAAGTCTGCAAGGACAGGACGGGCAGATGTACCGGGCAGAGGCTGTGGACAGAAAGGAAGCGTATCTGAAAATGCAGGAATACGGGTTCTTCGTTCCGGGCGTGTTAGACAAGAATCAGACATGCCCCGGCAACCAGGAAGAGTATCTGCAGATGCAAAAGCTGTCAGGAAAGCTGTATGAGCAGGAAAAAGAGGATATTATACGGCGGGAGAAGGTCAGTTGCTGCCTGATACAATATTCTGTTATTCAAAAGAGGAAAGTGCGGCAGCTTTTGATCATTAACGGGGTGCTGGATGACTATTTAGCGTTAAGTAACGGAGAGCAGAATCAGGTATATGTGTATTCCGATGAAAAGGCGGAGGAACTGTTTTTAGAACTGATGGGAGGCGGATTATGATTTTGGTCGATATTTATGTTCCATCTATTGGGAACACCTATGATTTTCAATTGGATGAGGAAGTACCGGTTTACAATGTGATAGAAGAAATCAGTGAGATGATCGGGCAGAAAGAGCATTGTCAGATTGTGGGCGATATGGGATGTCTGATGTTGTGTGCGGCAAAAGACAAGCAGATTCTGCACAGAGATTATACGTTGTCAGACTGTCATATTGTGACCGGAGACAGTCTGATTCTGGTGTAGAATATGTCGTTCATACTAAAATATGTGTCGTCTGTCAGCAAATGGACCATAGAAGAAACAATGGATTATAATGTGGATATAACAAAGGAGCCGGTAAATGTTCAGCATCGTGATGAATCAGGCAATAGAAGATTGTGTGCAGTTGGGGCAGTGTAGCGCACAGTTTACGGACTTGCATATAGAGACGGAGTCGATTATCAGGGAATTGGGCAGCCTTTCGGGAATGGAAGAGGTGCTGATGCGTCTTAGGAGTGAGTTTGACAGGATGCAGGGAGAGCAGCAGGTGCTCAGACAGATGATGCAGGCTCTTGACAGGACGATTATGAACTATGCGAATTACGAAAACCGGATATGTGATAATGCGGAACAGAGCATGATACGATATACGCGCAGAGATCGGAAGAGCGTCGTGTAGGGAAAGAG
>CAJUFU010000018.1:0-38484 GCA_910585555.1 uncultured Lachnospiraceae bacterium | reverse complement strand
TGCTGGGTGAGGTTTTTTCTGAATAGACAGTAAGTGCATCTATGATGCGGAAAGGATGAAAAATGGCGAATCAGGAAATTACAGTGAATACGGATACTTTAGCTTCTGATATTGCAGAGTTGACAAGCAGACTTAATATGGCAAGAAGAATGCTGACAGATATGTTTGCACAGATACAGGAATTGGATGCCATGTGGGACGGTCCGGCGAACAATGAGTTTAACAGGCAGTTTGCAAATGATCATGAGAACGCTAAAGGCTTATGCCAAACGGTGGAATCGCTGATCAATTGTATGGAATATGCCAAGGAGCAGTATAACAGTTGTGAGAACCAGGTAAACGGCATTGTATCTGCCATCAATATTTGAGGAGGAAGTTATGGCGATCGGAGGAGATGTAGTGATTAAAGTAGGGCCTGAGGTGTTAGTGGAAAAATCTCAGGAAGTCTCGGCAAGTATCCGTAAGATGGCGTCCTGTTTCGAGGACTTGGAGAGAATCATCAACCGGACTAACTATTACTGGATTGGGGAAGCCGGTGATATGCACAGAAGCTTGTATCAGGAACAGAAAGAGAATGTGGATGAGATGATAAGACGTCTTAAGGAACATCCGCAAGATCTTTTGACAATAGCGCAGAATTATGTGCAGACGGAGCAGGCAGTAGAAGCGGTTGCTAATCGGCTGTCCGGAAATGCAATCGAATGATAAGGAGAGGCATATGGCAAGCAAAGCAAGTATAGAATTTGATTTTCGTAAGGCAAAGGCGCAGGCGGATAAGCTGGATGCGGTGGCAGATCAGTTAAACACACTGTCTGACAGCAAATTTGGCGGCACCATGCAGCATTTGTCCTCTAATTGGAAGGGAGAAAATGCATCCTTGTATCTTGCCAAAGGCGGAAAGTTACAAGACCAGATGGATGCGACCGCAAGAGAATTGCACAGCATTGCGGCGGATATCAGGACCGTTGCCAAAAGATTGTATGAGGCGGAGATGAGGGCGCTTCAAATCGCACAACACAGGGAATATTGATCTACAAAATAAATAACCAATCACAGGAGGAATGAATTATGGGACTTATTCAAGTATCAGCACCAGAACTAAGAGCAAAAGCGGGAGAGCTGCGAAATCTAAATTCTCAGTTCAAGACCCAGGTGGGGAATCTGGAAAGCCAGGAGCAGACGCTGATCGGTATGTGGGAAGGTGAGGCAAGAGACGCCTTCAACACCGCATTTAACAATGACAAGACACAGATGGACAACTTTTATAACTTAATCGAGCAGTATTGTGTTGCTTTAGAGAACATTGCTGCCAAATATGAGATGGCGGAGTCACAGAACGTGTCCACTGCGGCAACCAGAACTTATTAAGATAGAGAAGGAGAGAAAATTATGGAAGGCATTTTAAAAGTAACCCCCGAGAAATTGATAAGCACAGCAGACGAGTTTCAGACCACCGGCGGACAGGTGCGTAATCTGACACAGGAGATGATCAGTATTGTGGACAGTTTAAAGTCCAGTTGGGAAGGAGAAGCAGCGACGGCATACAGCACCAAGTTCCATCAGTTGGAAGACGATATGGAGAGGATGCACAGAATGATCGACGAGCATGTGAAAGATTTAAACGAGATGGCGAGACAGTACCAGACTGCAGAGAGCGCCAACATTGACACCAGCAGCGGTCTTACAGGCGATGTGATTTCGTAAGACTAAGATGAGGGCGGATGTGTCCGCTTGCGGGCGGATACATCCGGTTTGGAAGATGAAAGGTACGGGAAGGTATGGCACAATTTTCTGTTAAGACGAAAAATGCCAGGATACAGACGGCTGAGGAGGAACGACTGGCCAAAGAACTGGGCCAGATAGCAGATGAAGTCAGCAGTATCGGTAACAATCTGGGGTTTCGTGTGGCTTCAAAGGCCAATATCCGCGCCAGGATAAACCATGCCGCAGGGCATGTAGAGGCGCATAAAGGCAGCATGAGCGGCATGAAGTCCGCACTGGGGGATATTCTGGATGCATATGACAAGGCGGAGCGGCAGATTGTGGATAATGCGCAGGTTAAGAATGCGGGTTTGTCGGATGCGCAGGGTACACATTTTGATTTTGGCAACCTGGAAGAGAGCATCATTAAGAATTTGATCGGGCCGTTACTCACGGATATTGACGGAGGTGAGTATAAGGAGTACATATTAAAACGGTTGGAAGATATTCAGGATTTTGCAGCCAAAATATATAACGGCGACCCTTCCGTCATAAGTAGTTTGCTGATGATGCCCTCATTGATTTTGAATGACATAGATGCATTTCAGAATTTTGTTGACAATTTAAAGGATGGGATTCAGGATAAAATAAAAGATGTCACAAGCTTTGATTTTGACAAAAAAGTACAAGGTGCTTTATATGATAAACAAATAACTGCAGAGCACGGCAGTCTCGGTGTATCCATATCTGCCTATGACGCCTATGCCAGTGCAGAGGGCGGCCTGTTTACAGAAGACGAGGACGGGAATCTGGTATTCAATCCCAACATCGACGCCAAGATGGGAGCAAGTTATACGCTTCTGACGGCGGCAGGGGATATCGCAGTTGGCAACGAAATGATGGGAGCCCATGCGAACGGCAATATTACAGTGGGTCATGTTGCCGGTGAGGCCAGTCTTCACGCATCGCTTATGGACGAGGACGGGGCCTTCAATCCCAGCGCGAATGTCCATGCGGGCATGGAGGCGGTGTTGGTTGAAGCAGAGGCACAGGCCGGCGTGACTGTGCTGGGAACGGATGTGAACGTGTCAGGCAGTGCTTATGTAGGCTTAGGAGCACATGCAGATTTTGACATTGGAGACGGCAAGATAAAATGTGATATCGGGGCAGCCTTGGGAGTTGGTTTCAGCATAGGATTTGAGATCGATTACGGAGGAACAGTTGATGCCATTAAGAAAGGTGCAAAAAGTGTATTGCGTAAGATATGGCCATGGTAATGGCGGAAAGAGAGGATAGTTTATGTTCAGTGGAGTATTGCCGATTGGTTCTGTAGTATTATTAAAAAACAGCACAAAGAAACTAATGATTATGGGATTTGCGCAGGTGGCGGCGGACAATCCGAACAAAGTCTATGACTATGTGGGCTGTGTCTTTCCGGAAGGGTTTCTCGGGCCTGATCAGACGTTTCTGTTTGATTCACATCAGATTGAGAAAATTTATGCAGTGGGATATCAGGATGAAGAACAGATGCAGTTTAAGACACGTGTGGATACAGCGTTGATGGAACTGAGGAAAAAGGAAAATGCAGAGCGGAAAGATGAACAAAATGAAGGCGATCACTAAAAAACTCACCATTATGGCACTGGCAGTGCTCTTGTTGTGCAACGTGACCGTATATGCCGCACAGGATACCCATATCATGGAGACCTATACAGGAGAAGACTACTTCCTGGTATATGTGAAAGGCGCCTCAGAAGACCTTACGGATGTGACCGTACAGATTGGAACTTCCACAGGAGAGGCGGCGGCAGTGGAGCCGATTACAAAACAGGATGTATCCATGAAGACTTTGGTGCTGCTTGATAATTCGTTGTCGATCAAGAAAGAAGATCGGGAGAAGATAGCAGATTTTCTGCAGAATCTGATTTCTGACAGAGATGCGGCGGAAGAGATGGCCGTTACGGTATTTGGGGAAGACATCCAATGGCTTACAGAATATACCAGCGATTACAGTACATTGAAACAGGCGGTGGACGGTATCGAGTATCAAGACCAGGAAACCTATCTGACAGATGTACTGTATGATCTGCTTACCACAGAATATCTTGCGAAGGAAGAAGAAACCTATCGCAGGATTATTGTCATTTCAGATGGTGTGGACAATAAGTCTCTGGGTTATACGAAGGAAGAATTGTATGGTCTGCTCAAGGAGAGGTCATACCCCATTTATACCATCGGCTGTGTCAATGGCAAGAATGAGGAAGAGCTGGAGAATATGTTCGCTTTGTCCAGATTGACGGCGGCCCAGACTTTCTTGATGGATGATGTGGAAAATACGCTGGACGTTACGAATGCGCTTAAAGCGGACAGAGAAATTGTGAGACTGCAGATTATACCGGCACCGGAAGCCATGGATGGAAGCCGTAAGGCAGTTAAGATATCTTATACTGATCAGGGGACCGAGGCCAACCTGTCGGCGGATATCATGATGCCTCAGCAGACACAGGATGTGAAGGAGGAGCCAAAACCAGAGCCGGATCCGAAACCTGTACCACAGCCGTCGCCGGAGCCGACGGAAGTGATATCGCAGGAGGATGATGCCGGGTTCATGAAAACGGTGGTTCTGCTTGTGATCTTCTGCTTTGTGGTGGCAGCGGCAGTGGTCATTGTGATTGTATTAATCCTTTTGCGAAAGCGGCGCAACAAGGTGAAGTTCGAGCACATCGACGATAATGTTTTACAGGAACTGGAACGGAATTTAGAGCCGGTGACCGAAAAGACGGAGTTGGTACAGACAAATGTGCCTGATGATGACGGGCGCACCTATATGATCTGGAACAACAGGAGCACTTACCAGATTATACTGACAGATATCCATTCCATGGCCAAAACGGTCCAATTTCCTTTAGAGAGGTTTGTGATTGTGGGACGTAAACGGGAAATGAGCGGCATCGTATTGGATTATGACAAATCGGTTTCTTCTAAACATTGTGAGATTAGTGTGCGGGATGGCAAATTTTACATAAGAGATCTGCAATCCGCCAATGGAACCTATGTCAATGGCAGTAAAATACTGGCTGAGACTGAGATTTATTCGGGCAATATCCTCAAGCTTGGCAGACTGGAACTGCGGTTTGAAGTGAAGTGATAAAAAGGGGCAAAGCGGGATTACGGAGACTGTATGATGGAATATCAAGGTGTGTGCGATATCGGTTTGGAGAGAACCATGAACCAGGACGCTGTCTTTATGGCGGCTGAAGGGGAAAGTGGGTTGTTTTGCGTGGCGGATGGCATGGGCGGACACAGCCATGGTGAGCAGGCAAGCAGAGAAATCGCAGACAGTATGGCCGTATGGTGGAGGGACTTTCAGGAGAAGTCTTTTGACAGGGATTTTTCCAGAATGATTTATTCGCTCAACCAGGCTCTGGAGCGGGCGAACCGGAATATTAGACAGATATCCGGAGGCAGGCAGATCAGCGGTTCTACTGTGGTGGTACTGTTTATCTATGGGAATCGTTATGGCATTTTGAGTGCCGGGGACAGCAGAGTTTACCGGTGTGACAGGATGCAGGTAAAGCAGATGACAGTGGATGAGGTGTGGGAAAATCAGGCCAACTTGTCCGTGAGCAATCGGATAAAGAGGATACATCCCAATCGGGGGAAGCTGGTCAATGCGGTGGGGATATCGGAGGACGTCAGGATTACCAGCAGCACAGACCAAATTCGGCCGGGTATGGTATTTATGTTGTGCAGTGACGGCTTGTATAAGATGTGTCCGGAACGGATGATCAACAAATATTTAAGAAAGTGCAGGCATCATTCCTTGCATACAGTATTGGACAGTCTGTTAAAGCAGGTCTATGAAGGAGGTGCCAGGGATAATGTTTCCGTGATACTGGTCAAAACATAAGTAAGAGGTACAAAAGCGTGAGGATGGGAGGAAAAAAACATGTCAATCATCGATAAACTCAGCAGTGGAGTGTCAGAGGCGGGCAATACGATCACACAAAAAGCCAAGGGCATTTCTGAGCAGACAAAACTGAGCAGTGAGATTTCCAAGAACAAGGCCAGAAGGGAGGAGTGTATCCGTAAACTGGGAGAAGCATGTTATCAGGCGCACAAGGCGGGAGAGGAATTTGAGGCCCAGGAGTTGTTCCATGAATTAGAGTTGGTGGATGGGATTCTGGACAAATTGACGGAGAGCCTTTGTCAGCTTAAGGGAATCGTGATATGTGAAAAGTGCGGCACAGAAGTGATGAAAGGCAGTGCTTTCTGTCCTTCCTGCGGAACACAGGTCAGACAGCCTGAGGTCATCAGATGCCCTAAGTGCAGTGCACAGCTGCCTGGCGGCTCCAGGTTTTGTGTGTATTGCGGAGCTAAGGTAGAGGATTGAGGAAGATAATATGGCGCAAATTTGTTACGGATGCTTTAGGACAGCGGGTGAGGATGATAATGTATGCCCATATTGTGGATATCATCTGCATGAGATACCGGATTCTCTGCATATCTTAAAGCCCGGTACGATATTGAATCAGAAGTATACAGTCGGTAAGACGCTTGGCGAGGGCGGCTTTGGCATCACCTATCTGGCATGGGACAACAACATGCAGATTAAAATTGCCATCAAGGAATTCTATCCTGCAAATCTGGTTGCCAGAGATACCTCATCTGCGGACCAGACACAGATTTATACAATCACACAGTCCGGGAGCGGTGAGTTCCACCAGGGATTAGATCGGTTTGTCAGAGAGGCTTCCACGCTGGCGCAGTTTTTTAATCTGTCGGGTATTGTTTCGGTGAAAGATTTCTTCTATGAAAACAGAACGGCCTATCTTGTTATGGAATATATAGAGGGAATTACTTTGAAAGAATACTTAAAGCAAAGGGGCGGCGTGTTATCCGTGGAGGAGACACTGGCGCTTATGAAACCGGTGATTGAGTCCCTCGCTGTGATACATGGGCATAAGCTTTTGCATAGAGACATCAGTCCGGATAACCTGATGATTACGCAGGACCATCAGGTTAAGCTGATTGATTTCGGCTCCGCGCGCTATTTTGACAGCCAGTCAGATAAGAGTATGACGGTCGTGCTAAAGCATGGCTATGCGCCCATTGAACAGTATTCCTCCAATGGCCATCAGGGTACGTGGACAGATATTTACAGTCTGTGCGCCACCATGTACAGGATGCTGACAGGGCAGATTCCGGATGAGGCTATCAATCGGATTCGCCGCGATACGCTTGTGCCTGTCCGCTCGATGGTTAAGAAGCTTCCGGGCAATGTGTCGCAGGCCATTGACAAGGGGCTGTCTGTGATGGCGGAGAACAGACAGCAGACACTGGAAGAATTATATCGCGAATTGTACATGAGCCGCCAGGATTTTCAATCGGCAAAGCGCAGTAAAGTTTATCAAGGTATTAACAAATTTCTGATCAGACTGATTGCGGGGATTGTAGTGTGTCTGGTTATTTTCTGCGTTATATGGATAAAGAGAAACGCTATTTCGGATGCCGTATCCCATGTGGCGGAGAAATTTGTGACGGATGCAGATGGAGACGCCGGGGCATCACAAAAGAATGAGGGAGAGGACCGGCAAGAGGAGACAGCCAAAGAAGATATAGCAAAAGAAGATATAGAAAAAGAAGATACAGAGGAAGAGGATACGACCGGACAAGAAAGTCAGGACGATGGAAGTGCGGTAAAGGAGCGGGCGGCTGACAGCCGGGAAGAGGAGCCGGGAACGGAAAGCGATGCAGCAGATCAGGAGATGCAGGACAGGGAGTCTGCAGAGCAGGAAATGATAGAACCGCAGGCACCGGAGCAGATGCAGGATGCCGGGTCACAGAAGTATCAGATGATGCGTTCAGGTGCTGAATCGGCGGCTGATACGGATAGCTCCGTGATGAAGGTGAAAGACGGCCGGCTAAACAATATTGCTTCCGGCTATACCGTGGGAGAGATTCTGGATTTATATTCGGACGTTTCGGGGCAGTGGTATACTTACGAAGATACGGCGGCAGCAAAACAATATGTGTATTATGAGGGACAAAAGGGAGACTCTTCTTTTGTACTGGAATTTGAAGTCTATGAAAACAATACCTTTAAACTGACAGGGGCCATGCAGGATAACCAGGCGGTGGAACGCTACTCTGATTTCTTCCAGAGTATCCTGGACAGTTTGGGATTCTAGGGGGATAAAACAAATGATATGTCCGGGATGTGGACGGGAAATTCCTGACACCGGAAAGTTCTGCCCTGGATGCGGTCAGCCTGTGCTACAGACTGCCGTGCAGGGAGGAATAACAGAAAAAACGAATAAAAGTGTGAAGTATCTTGTGGCGATTATGATCGTCGTGGTGATCATCATCCTTGTGCTTCTGGGGTTGATTCTGTCGGCGCTTCGGCATAGAGATGCGGGGAATGGGAACAGCACAGAAGCCTGGAGTGAAGACCGGGAGAGCGCTGAGAGAGAGGATAGTGAGTCCGGGGAAGCGGCAGGGCAGCTGGCAGAGGAGGAAACCCAGGAGGAAGCAGATGCCCCAGTCATTCTGGCGGCGGCACCTGCGGACTATATGCACCTTAGACAGTCGCCGGGGCTTGGCGAGGATGTGATTGGCGAAGTCAGGGCAGGACAGTATCTTCTCTGGAAGGGAGAAGCCGTCACCGAGGAAGAACGAAATTTCTATAAGGTGACGGTTGAGGAGACCGGACAGGAAGGATATCTCAATGCTGACTATTGTGTTCCGGTAGATTACCGCGACGACCCTAAACTGCTATCGATAGTGGATGTGTCAGATGCCTTGTATACCTATGACAAGATGGTGGAAGATATCCAGGAACTCTGCGCGGCCTATGAAGCATGTCTTTCCTATGAAGTGGTGGGAAACAGTGTGGATGGCAGGGAGATTTATGAGGTGTGCCTGGGGTCTCCGGATGCCCAACATCATATCTTTGTACAGGCGGCCATCCATGGCAGAGAGTATATGACTGCCCAGCTTGTGATGCGGATGTTGGAATATTATGGGGCTAACTATGAATGCGGCAGCTATCAGGGGCATTCTTACCGGGAATTGTTGGAGCATACTGCAATCCATGTGATTCCCATGTCAAATCCTGACGGCGTGACGATTAGTCAGCTGGGAACAGGGGCCCTGTATCATCCGGAAATCGAACAGCTTGTGTATGACTGTTATCTGCGTGATCAGATGGATTTGGTGCTGGAAGAGGATATGAACGGAGACTGGAATTGGGCCGATTATTTTCAACAAGAAGATTATGACAGGGAGGCGGAAGGAAAGACCGAAATCATTAGCTTTGAGGACTATCAGAGATTATGGAAAAGCAATGCGAACGGTGTGGACTTAAATAATAATTTTGACGCCGGATGGGAGGAGATTGCTTTAAAACCACAACCGGCGTATGGTAATTATAAAGGTTTGTATGCGGTATCTGAGCCGGAAACACAGGTTCTGGTACAGGAAGCGCTAAAGAGGAACTATGAGTACTTCTTGAGCTATCATGCCAAAGGACAGTTGATTTATTACGATGTGAACGGGAATACGGAGGAGACTTCTGAGAAATCCTGTGCGCTGGCAACGGATTTGCAGCAGATTATCAAATATAAGCCGGTTAATACCCAGAAGGGATATAACGTGAATCTGGGCGGATTTAGCGACTGGGTGCAGTTACAGCTGCAGGGAGCCAGCGTGACGATAGAAAACGGGCGGCATCCATGTCCGCTTGGCATAGAAGAATTTGATGCCATATGGTATCGCAACCGGGAATCTTGGGCGATGCTGTGCGAGAGTCTGTATGAATAAAATGAAGTAGTAGTTTTTAGGTAATTGTGAAACTGCGTTTTCAAAAGTTTCCGTTGTACAAAATAGACAATCACCTAGGGCACGCTTGCGCTGCACTGCCGCTCGCAGCGGTGCATAAGACGCCAGAATACGGCGTCTAAACACCGGCGGCGGCAAAGCACCCTACTTGTGATTTGTCTATTTTGCACAACTGCTTTTCTGAAAGAGTACGTTTCGCAATCACCTAAGTAGTAGTTTTACATATGAGGAGGAAGAACATGTTTTGTGAACAATGTGGTACGAAACTGGGAGAGGGCGATTTATTCTGCATGAATTGCGGAGCGAGAGTTACGGTGGCCGTAGCAGGAAATCAGGATGACGATAAGACGGTCATTCTGCATGAGGAGAACGGCTTTCAGGAGGAACAGCAGGCGGCCCGTTCCGAAGAGACGGATACGGCGGCTGTGCCTGCGGAAGAGGCTAAGCTGTCAGGAATGACTGAAGTGGAAGAAGTGAAGCAGGAGGGAACGGCGCAGACAGAAGAAACAGAAGAGCCGGAGACAGCAGAACCGACAGAGGCCAAGACAGAGACGGTTGAGACGGTAGCCATCTCTCCCACAGGGGTTGTGGAGACGGGTACGGCAGTGGTGGTTCCGGAAGAGGCACAGCAGAAGAAGTTCTGCCCCAACTGTGGCGCGCCCAACGGGATGAACGACTTGTTCTGCCAGCAGTGCGGTATGTTCTTCGGAAACGCCGCAGAGAAAATGGAGGGACAAGGTGCGTCTGGCAAGGCTCATAAAAAGGGTTCCCTGTGGAAGATTGCGGCCGCTGTGGCTGCAGTGCTTGTGGTTATTGGACTTGGGATTGCGCTTGTGCCGCGTATCTTTGGCGGTACGGCGGCTAAAGGGCAGGATTTTGATTTCGTGATGTATTTGAAAGACAATGAACTGACAATGGCACGGAAGAATAAGTATGAGCCGGTGGTTATTGGGGACAGAGTGTATGATGACTCGGATGATCAGTCTAGTTATAATTGCAATTATTTGGTGCAATATTCCCCAGACCATCAATACGTGTATTATCCGCAAAAGATTGATGACGAGGGCTGCGATTTGTACCGGAAAAAGATCGGCAGTAAAAAGGCGGAAGAAGAGAAGATTGATTCCAAGGTATTATACTATGAAATTATTGATAACGACAGGATATATTATGTGAAAGACAATGAAGATAACAAACTATATCTGTATAACAAAGGTGAATCGGAAAAGGTTGCATCAGATGTATGGAATGTAATGGTTTCTGCAGATGGGAAGTATATTATGTGGCTTGACGATAACAGACTGTATGTACAGGATACGGCTTTAAAAGCAGATAAAATGAAATTGGATTCCGATGTATTTCAAGTCTATGCGGTTTCCGATGATTTTAACAAGATTGTTTATCAGAAAGAAGACAGACTTTATGTGATGACAGGTATGGAAGACAAGGAAAAGATAGCATCGGATGTGTACCAAGCCTATATCTATGATATCAATGGAAATCTCAAGATGTATTATATAAAAACAGGAGAGCAGGCTAATATCAGCTATTACGATCTGATTGACGATGACTGTCTGGCACAGGACCAGCAGATGGCGGAACCCCAGATTGAGGATTATCAGAGGGTCACCTACAAGGACAGCTTCTGGGGAAGGCAGAAGAGAGTGGAAGTTGACGACAGCTATTATGACGATCTGGAGCAATATCAGAAGAAGGTGGAAAGAGATTATCTGCGCGACAGTCTTGATAACGATATGCTGGCCATGGAGGAATGGGATATCTATTATTATGAAGAGGCGGCCGGCGAAAGTAATAAGGTTATGTCTGCTTTGCAGAAACAAGGAGACAGGGTGTATGTAAAGATTGCAGAGAACAGTGCGCTGATGTATGCCTACAATATAGAGCAGGACAGAATTGAAGAAGCGAAATTGTCCGGATTTGCAGATTCAGCTTATTATGAAATACAGCAGGAGATTACGAAACAGCTGGATGGGGGAAGGCAATTACTCTATATAGAGAACGGAGAGGTCCGTGAAATAGAAGGTTATGAAATCAGCGATGAAAACTACAGCTTTTATCCTGCTGTCGGGACCAATGAAGAGAAGCAGATTCTCTACATATATGATTTTGGCGGTGAGGACAGAAGATTATATAGTTTGGATTATGGACATAAGGACGCATCGTTGGAATTGATTACAGATGAACTCATGCAGATGGTTTCCTGGGATATGGATGAAATCTGTTATATCAATGAAGATGAGGAATTATATTATGGAGATACAAAGATAGCGGAAGAGGTCGGTCTATGCAAAGTGTGGGACAGTGAAGCGCTTCTCTACTTTACAGATATGAACAAGGAAAGCAGCGAGGGTACGCTTCATCTTTATCAAAATGGCAATGATGCGGAGATTGCAGAGGATGTGGCGCCTGTAGGCGGCTATGGCATATTTGATGCCAATAAAGTGGTCTTTTTGACAGATTATAATTTCAAGAAGTCCCGTGGGGATTTAAATGTGTACGATGGAAAAGAAGTACAGAATATCGATACCGATGTGACAGGCATTATATTTTAAAGGAGCATAGCATATGTTTTGTATGAAATGTGGGGCGCAGCTTGTTGACGGCGCAAAGTTCTGTCCCAAGTGTGGAGCGCCCGTACAACAGAAGGAGGAATCACCCCAGGAGGTCCAGCCGGGGGCAGGTATGCCAGTGTTTACGCCCATGCCGTCTGCGGGATTTGTACAGCCGGAAGGTGATGTGCCGGGACAGACAAAGAAGCGCGGTGGAAAAGCGCTGACAGCGGTACTGCTTATTTTATTGGTTTTACTGCTTGCCGGGATTGGTGCCGGCGGGTATTATTTCTTTGGCAGTTATCAGGCCGGGAAGGAGTTCTCCGGGGCGGGCGATGATAAGAACGACAGGGAATATGTCGGGAAATCTGATGAGGAGGACGATGAAGAGAGCAAAGAGGGCGACGAGGCGCAGGATAGTGAGGAAGAGCAGGAAATCATTCCCATAGAAGAGCGTCAGCCGATTAATCTAAATATCCGTCAGGTGGATAATTCCAACTTTCCGGAGGTAACATTCTACGCCAGTATTGTAGATGAGAGCAATAACGTGGTAGACGGATTGGAAGCTTCCGATTTCACCATACAGGAAATCGGCGAGGGCGGAAAGGTTACGGATGTGACCATTAACGAAGTGTATAAGGTACTCAACGAAGACACCATCAGCGTCAATCTGGTGCTGGATGCCAGCGGCAGTATGATTGACTGGAATAAGATGGAGCAGGCCAAGAATGCGGCTAAAGCGTTGATTTCCGGAATGAAACTGGATCAGGGAGATCAGGTGGAGATCATTTCCTTTGATAATTATGTATATCTGGGACAGGATTTCACCAGACAGGAAGATCTGTTGACAGCGGCGATTGACAACATTGACCCTTGGGGCGGTACCGCTTTATATGATGCTCTGTATGCCGGGCTGTACCAGACCTATTATGAATCAGGGGTCAAGTGTGTGATTGGTTTTACAGACGGTCTGGAAAATGCCAGCAGTTATACCTTTGAAGATGTGGTGACGATGTCTCAGAATACCAGTATACCGGTGTTTATCATCGGTATCGGCGAAGAGTATGATGCGGACGCATTAAGGTCATTGGCGGCACAATGTTCGGGGGAATACTACTCCGCCAATGTGACCAATCTGGAAGATATTCTGACGGACATCTACCTCACGATTTATGAAGAACAGCAGGACTATTATGTGTTTAAATACACATCCGCCGATACAGAGAACCAGAATCAGTTCCGTGATATTGTGTTGGAAACGTCGGAAACCACTGAATTTTACGGCACTTATACAAAAGAATATATGCCCCAGTCCGACATCAGCGGCGCCTTCGCGGCGGCCTATATGGATATGGATTATATGCTGGAGTTCTCCAGTCAGCAGGAAGTGACAGAAGCAGATTTAAGCGGCTTTAGTCTGGCACAGCTTCGAATTGCCAGAAATGAGATTTTTGCAAGACATGGCAGGCAGTTCAGAGATACGGCGCTGAATCAATGGTTTTATTCCAAAGAGTGGTATCTAAACCTTCCGGAAAAATATTCGCCGGATGATTTTGACAAGATTGCTCCCAGCCCATTGTCGAAGCTGGAGATTCAGAATGTGGAGTTTATCAGCAATTATGAGAAATTTATTATGGATAACAGCGACATTTACCCCGATGCCTCAGACACGCTGTTGTCAGATTACGACCTTGCTTTGAGTAAGGCGGTGCTCAAAAACGCCATGGCCCAGATGCAGACCTACCGTGATACAGATATTTTACGGGAGAATAAGAGGCTGGTGCAGGAAGTCATTGATCAGGAGGATGTAGAATATTAGGGCTTATGAAAAGGATAGGTTATTATGTGCTTGCGACCGTCATGCTGTGTATGCTCACAGGGTGTGCGACAGGCAGTAAAGAGACAGACGAACAGGCGGAAACTGCGACATCGGCAGAAACGGCAGACGCTGAAAGCAAAGAGGAAACGTCTGAGAAAAGGGATGATGAGGAAGAAAATCTGTCCGGGAATGAGGGAAACGGGAAAGAAACAGAAGTATCGGAGAAACAGGAAGAGATTGTGTTCATCGAACAGGTGCAGGTGACAGCGGATGAGGTGAACGTGCGGGATTATCCTTCCACCGGAGAAGACTCCACGGTCATCGGCAAGGCCCGCCGGGAAGATTGCTTTGATCTGATCGGTCAGAATGATGAGTGGTATCAGATTGCGTATATGGGAAAAGATGCCTTTGTCAAGAAGGACTATGCCAAGATTGTGCTGGTGGAGACTGTGGTGACGGCAGAAACTGAAAAAGACGACGAAGCGAACGGCTCCGGCAGATGTATTGTCATTGATGCTGGACACCAGCAAAAAGGAAATAACGAGAAGGAACCTGTAGCGCCCGGTTCGGATGAGATGAAAGCCAAGGTGGCTTCCGGCACCCACGGTCTGGCCAGCGGTGTAAATGAATATGAGCTGACATTGGAAGTGTCTTTGAAGTTGGAACAGGAACTGCAGGAGAGGGGATATGAGGTCATCATGGTCCGCCGGGTAAATGATGTGAACATCAGTAACAGCGAGCGTGCACAGATAGCCAATGAGGCACAGGCAGACGCGTTTCTGCGTATTCATGCAAACGGGTCCGAGGATACTGCGGTGCATGGAATGATGACGATTTGTCCCACTGCGGAGAATCCTTACTGCGGGGAAATCTATCAGGACAGTAAAGCCTTGTCGGAAAGTATTCTGGATGCCATGACGAAGGAGACGGGCGCTTTGAAGGAGAGAGTGTGGGAGACAGATACGATGAGCGGCATCAACTGGTGCCAAGTGCCTGTCACCATCATAGAAATGGGCTATATGACCAACAAGGAAGAAGACCTTGCTATGCAGACAGAGGAATACCAGTGGAAAATTGTGCGCGGCATTGCGGATGGATTAGACCAGTATTTTGCAGGCGCAAAATGAGCAGACCGAGACAGAACCGTAAGAAAGCGTTAGGGGAGCTGTAAAGATGAGGAGGAAGAGAGATGTTTTGTAATCAGTGTGGGATGGAAGTACCGGAGGGAGGGGCATTTTGTCCCAATTGCGGAAACAAGATGGATAATGTCGTGCAGACGTCAGAAGATGCCGGAACCGTTATCGGAAACGAGCGTGAAGGGCAGGAACAGGGGCAAAATATACAAAGAAAATTCTGCCCCAACTGCGGAACAGAAAACAGCGCGGAGGACACTTTCTGTAAGGAATGCGGAATGCCGCTTGACGGCAGAGGATATGGTGTTAATGCTGCCGTTGCGGGGATGCAGATGAATGGGGTGCCCACAGGTGCAGAATCTAATAAAAGGAAAGGCCTGATCATCGGCATTTGTGCGGCGGCAGCAGTACTTGTTCTGGCCCTTATTGTGATTGCCGTGCGCAGTCTGGCTATGAGCCCTAGAGGGAAAGTGTTCCAGGCCGTTGCCGCAACGATGAAAGAAACGCCGGAAATCGTCAGCGATTTAAAGGTAGTTGGCAACATCTTCTCGGAGGACCGGTATACTTTGGGTTTTACGATGGAAATTGACGGAGATACGGTTAGCGGGGAGTACAGAAATTCCGCAAGCGACAAGCAGGTATATCTGGCCGCAGATGTGGATAGCGATCAACTGGATGTATTGTGCGGTGTACATGCCGGCGTGTTCAAGGCCGCAGCTATGGATTGGGATTATGTGTTTACCTATGATCCTAAGAGAGATAATGACGGTTATCTGTGCGAGAATATGCGCAAAAAAGAATTAGAACAGCTGAACTCTATGCTGGAAAGTATGACTTCGGATAAAGCGGACAACAAAGCACTGCAAAAAGAACTGACCAGTGCACTGCTTCAGGAGAGTGAGACACTGGAATTTAAAGAAGCCAAGACAGAAGAGTTCGAGGTTGACGGTCAAGACAGAGAGTGTAAAGGATATAAGGTCAGAATCAATGAGAAGAACCTTGCACACTACATGGAAGCTGTAGGGGAGATTACGGCAAAGCGGATGCCGAAAGATATGATGGACGAGTTTACAGATGAAATGGAGGAGTTGATTGAAGAGATAGAGGATGACGATTTTGACCTGGATATCACCTTTTATCTGTATAAGAAAAAACTGGCGGCTGTGACTTTTGAGATGGATGATTATGGGGACGAGGAATGGGTCATTGCGTTTCAGGGCGGAGATTACAGGATGCAGAATGTTGTGATTTCACTACTCTATGACGGAGAAACCTATGGAGAGGCGGAGATAAGCTGTAAAAAGAAGGGCAGTGTGGAGACTATTAGTATTGAGTCAGACGCGGATATGACGATTACCTATGATACCAAATCCGGCGTTGTTTCCATGGAATACGATGATAACTGGTCAGAATGTTACATAGAGGGTATTTATAAACATTCCGGCTCAGAGGCTTCTTTTTCACTGGAAGCGTTCGAAGTAGACGGAGATTCCCTGATGGAGGAAGAGGACGTCAGCTTGATGATCTATGTCAAGAAAGGTGCGGAGATTGAAAAGTACAGCGGCACGGAATTTGATCTTGGCGGCGCAGAGGAAGACGACTTCGAGGATTTGATAGACGACTTGAGAGAGAACAGCGAGCTATTTGAGGATTGGTTTTATGAAGGCGGTCATTTTATTGGACTGCGTAATTTGTATTGGTAATTTTCATGGAATACAGGAATGGAGGAAGAGAATATGTTTTGTCCGAAATGTGGGAAGCAGATTCCAGAAGGTGCAAAATTTTGCGGCGGATGCGGTAATCCGATTCAATCCTTTGCAGGGGGATTATCAGGCAGTCAGGCCAATTCTGAGAAGGCGCCGAAACAAATGAAGCCGCCGAAACAAGCAAAACAGCACAAACAGGGGAAACAGCCGAAACAGCAGGCACAACAGCCTGTGGCAAGGCCGGTGCCGCCGCAGAACGGTGCGTCCGGGCAGAGTTTCAACCAAATACCCCAGCCTTCCGCAAACCTGCCGTCCAATATGGCCATGGCCAGGGATACAAAGGATGAAGAGCGGAAAAATAGGAAACTTACCATTATTTTATGCATTGTATTAGCGGTACTGGTTCTTTTGGCGGCAGGAATGGGAATCTATTATTTTAAGGTTTTAAAAGACGATGACCCCTCACAGCCGGACCGGATGGAGGAATCTGAAAATATAGAGAAAGAAGTGCAGACGCAAGAAGGCGGACAGACACAGGAAGAGACGCCAGGCACCGAGGAGACAGGAACGGATGAGGACGCACAGGAAGCGGGTGTGGTGTCAGAGACCAATGAAGTGGTGGGGGATACTATTTTGGAGAATATCCCTAAGGCAGTCTATGCTTATTCCTTTAATGAAACCCTTGGCAATGCTAAAGCAGTGGTGAGAGAGGAACCTTCCACAGAGCCGGAAGAGGTGGATGACTTTGAGCCTCAATATGTACGGGGAATCGATGAGGAGGCAGTGTATCTGGACGGTACATACGGCATCAAGCTCAGCGATGTGGAGCGTGTGGGAGATTCCTACACGATTGCTTTCTGGATGAAAGCAGATCAGCTGTGCGATTGGTCGCCCTTTATTCATATCGGGCACGATTTGTTTGACCCCAATGAACGGGTGCGATTATGGCTGGGACAGAAAACGGACACGGATTCCATAGCGCCAATCATCAGCTCGGAGCGGGCGCAGACGGAGGATTCCTTTGAAATCAGACCGGATGGCTCTATGCCGGATACCATGGAATCGGGGGTATGGTATCACATTGCGTTTACAGTTGACGGTTCCAGGCAGGGAAGCAAACAAGGCAGGGTTCTTGGTACTTTATATGTGGCTGGCATGTATGTCGGAGAAGGCGATATTGTACCTGATACGATGAACCATGACGACTTCGATGTCTATCTGGGGATTAACTGCTGGGATCAGCTGTACCCGGTAGCTTTTGATGAGGTAAAGATATGGAATCAGGTGTTGGATGCTGGGCAGATACAGGAATTGTATAGTGCTTATGAGTAGTGTGAATTATTTGTTGGAAGAAATGGGTAAGGGTATAGTGTCAAATAGACAAAATCAATCAACTTATTGTTTTTTTAGTGCTGGTTTGTTATACTTTGATTGTAATTGAATAAAATTCTCAACTGGCAGGAAGTATATTTTGTATATGCTTAAATATTTGCATATTACTTTTGAAGCGTATAAAATACAGATATAGAAGAAAGGATGTGTTTTTATGGCATATGATACATTAGTCAAAGAAGCGAAAGATCTTTCTGAAGATATGATGGAGCAGGTAATTGAATTTATGCGGTTTTTGAAATATACTTCAAGAAATGACAAGGCGAAACACTTTATAAGTGATGATATTGCATTTCAAAGGTCAGTCAATCCATTAGCAGATGAATTTATTGCTATTGCGGAGGATTTTGATGAAACACCAGAATGCTTTAAGGAGTACGTGTAATGTACTTATTGGACACAAATGCTTTGTTATATTTCCTATATGATAGCGAAAAACTTTCTGCAAAAGCATCGGAGGTAATCTACCATAGTAACGAAAAAATTAGTGTAAGTATTGTTTCTATGTGGGAGATTGCGATTAAGTCAAGCATTGGGAAACTGAAAATTAGAAGTTCGATTTCTAAGATTGCGGAAACTTGTGAAAAAGAACAATTTGACATTCTTTCTATAAAACCATTTCATCTTGATGAAATAGGGCGGCTTCCCATGATTCATGGTGACCCATTCGATAGATTGATTATTTCACAGGCTATTGCGGAGAACATGGTAATCATCACAAAAGATAGAACAATACCACTGTATCATGTTAAAATTTTGTGGTAGCCAAAAAATAAACAGAAATGTGAAAGAACTGAGTGTAAGAGAGACCACTGCCGTTTAAGTTGTTCAGGCAGTGGTTTCTGTATTTTGTGAGGAAAGATAGGAGTATTAGTTGAAGTGTAGCAGGAGCAGGATATATCGTATCTTGTGTCACTGATTTGGTGTGAAAGTTGTATTGCCATAGAAATGTGTTATACTGTTACTGTGTATCAAAACTTAATATATAAAAAGAGTTAAAGGAATTCAGTGAATTCCTGAAAAAATAAAGGATGAGCTATGATCACAATTAAAGAAATAGCAGATATGCTGGGACTGAGTACAACCACAGTATCCAACGTCATTCACGGAAAGACCAAAGAGGTATCCGAGGCAACGGTGGAACGAGTGCGCCAGGTATTGAAAGAATATGATTACGTACCCAATATCAATGCCAGAAATCTTGCGTCTAATCAGTCGAAGATTATCGGCGTGGCGATATTAAACAGTAGAAAAGGATATGTGAATTATTTAAAAGATGCCTTTATCAGCGAACTGCTTGGCAGTATTGAGCGTGAGCTAAA
Organism: uncultured Lachnospiraceae bacterium; assembly: GCA_910585555.1. Lineage (GTDB taxonomy): Bacteria > Bacillota > Clostridia > Lachnospirales > Lachnospiraceae > UBA3282. Next base: position 19,002 of record CAJUFU010000018.1, on the reverse strand, counting down.
GGAGAAGGGATACTATCTGATGATGTGCTTTTCTACGGATACGCGGGAGTTGATTCAGCGCGTGTCTGCATGGAATGCGGACGGATTGATATTGTTTGGTATTGTGGCGGAAGATTATCAGAAGATTCAGAAGCAATTTAAAAAGCCACAGGTGTATATTGATAGTTATCCGGGAGATTTTTATTTTAATGGCGTTAATATTGGTCTGGAAGACAGGCGCGGCGGTTATTTGGCGGGCAGATATCTGCTTTCACACGGACACAGGCGGATAGGATTTGTTTCGGACAATTTTAAGGGCGGCGACTATGAGCGGTATTGTGGATTCGCTGAAGCCATGTCGGAAGCAGGTGTCACAGTCAGGGATTCCGACTTCATAGAAGTGGAGCCTGATGAAGAGGCGCTGGCGGCGTGCTATGAGTCCTTGTACCAGAGGCTGCATGAGTTTACGGCCTTTTTCTGCGCTTCCGATTTCTATGCCTTATGTCTTATGAATTTCCTGACGGACAGGGATGTTAAAGTGCCGGAGGATATCTCTATTGTGGGATTTGATGATAATGTGTATTCCAGAATGGCCCGGCCGGCAATCACCACAATCCATCAGGATGCGACGCAAAAGGGTGTGCTTGCGGTAGAACAGCTGATGAAAATGATTGAAAGCGGAGAGCAGTCCCGTGATCAGGTGGTGCTTCCTGTGGAATTGGTGGAGCGGGATACAGTGGGGCAAATTCCCGTAACCGAATTGACACCCCCGCGCATCTAATGATAGAATATTCAACAGCAAAGACAAACTACAGATAAGAAGACACTGTGAAGTTTCACAGGCGAATCTGCCAGGCGGGCAGGTTCGCAGGACAAGGAAGATTGGAGGACATTTATGCCGCGCAGAACAGATATTCATAAGGTGCTGATCATCGGTTCAGGCCCGATTATTATCGGTCAGGCCTGCGAGTTTGACTATTCAGGGACACAGGCGTGTAAGGCACTTCGAAAGTTAGGGTATGAGATCGTACTCGTCAATTCCAATCCGGCTACAATCATGACGGACCCGGAGACAGCAGATGTGACGTATATTGAGCCGCTCAATGTAGAACGGCTAGAGCAGATTATTGCAAAGGAACGCCCCGATGCGCTGCTCCCGAATCTGGGAGGGCAGTCCGGGCTTAATTTGTGTGCGGAATTAAATAAGGCGGGTGTCCTTGACAAATACAATGTGAAAGTCATTGGCGTGCAGGTGGATGCCATCGAGCGTGGAGAAGACCGTATTGAATTTAAGAAGACCATGAATAAGCTGGGTATCGAGATGGCCCGCAGTGAGGTGGCTTACTCTGTGGAGGAGGCGCTTTCCATCGCAGAAAAGTTAGGGTATCCAGTGGTTCTTCGTCCGGCTTACACTATGGGCGGTGCCGGCGGCGGCCTTGTGTATAATAGGGATGAATTGAAGGTAGTATGTGCCAGAGGGCTGCAGGCAAGCTTGGTAGGACAGGTTCTGGTGGAGGAATCCATTCTCGGATGGGAAGAGCTGGAACTGGAAGTTGTGCGGGACGCGGACAATAATATCATCACAGTATGTTTTATTGAAAACATCGACCCTCTGGGCGTGCATACGGGAGACTCCTTCTGTTCCGCCCCTATGCTGACCATATCAGAAGAATGTCAGAAGCGTCTGCAGGAGCAGGCCTATAGAATCGTAGAATCCGTACAGGTAATCGGCGGCACCAATGTGCAGTTTGCCCACGACCCGGTGACGGACAGAATCATTGTCATCGAGATTAATCCCCGGACTTCCCGGTCATCCGCACTGGCATCAAAAGCGACAGGATTTCCCATTGCGCTGGTGTCATCCATGCTGGCGGCAGGTCTTACACTGAAAGATATTCCCTGTGGAAAATATGGAACGTTAGATAAATATGTACCTGACGGCGATTATGTGGTTATTAAATTTGCCCGCTGGGCTTTTGAAAAGTTCAAGGGCGTGGAGGACAAGCTGGGGACCCAGATGCGTGCCGTGGGAGAAGTCATGAGCATCGGCAAGACCTACAAAGAAGCTTTCCAGAAGGCTATCCGCTCTCTGGAGACGGGGCGTTATGGTCTGGGCCATGCCAAGGATTTTGATACGCTCTCTAAGGAAGAACTGCTCCACAGGCTGATCACTCCTTCCAGTGAACGGCATTTTCTCATGTATGAGGCAATCCGTCAGGGGGCAACAGTGGAGGAGATACATGAGATTACCAAGGTGAAAGCTTATTTTATCGAGCAGATGAAAGAGCTTGTGGAGGAAGAGGAAGCGATTTTGCAGCATAAAGGCAGTATGCTGCCGGATGAAATGTTGATTAACGCGAAGAAGGACGGTTTCTCAGATAAGTACTTAAGCCAGCTTTTAGAGATTCCGGAGGATGATATCCGAGGCCGACGGCTTGCACTTGGCGTGGAGGAAGCCTGGGAAGGGGTTCATGTCAGCGGCACCGAAAACAGTGCCTATTTCTACTCCACCTATAATGCGCCGGATAAGAACCCGGTGCATGATGATAAACCTAAGATTATGATTTTGGGCGGCGGCCCTAACCGAATCGGACAGGGTATTGAGTTTGACTATTGCTGCGTACATGCAGCTATGGCGCTTAAGAAGCTGGGCTTTGAAACGATCATCGTGAACTGCAACCCGGAGACAGTGTCTACGGATTATGATACTTCTGATAAATTGTACTTTGAACCTCTTACGCTGGAGGATGTATTGAGTATCTATAACAAAGAAAAACCGCTGGGCGTGATTGCACAGTTCGGCGGACAGACGCCGCTTAATCTGGCTTCCGAGCTGGAAAAGAACGGTGTAAAGATTTTGGGCACCTCTCCTTCTGTCATTGACTTGGCGGAAGACAGGGATTTGTTCCGTGCCATGATGGAAAAGCTGGAGATTCCCATGCCAGAGTCAGGCATGGCCACAACGGTGGAAGAAGCTCTTGCAATCGCGGGCCGTATAGGTTACCCGGTGATGGTGCGTCCTTCTTATGTGTTGGGCGGCAGAGGCATGGAAGTGGTTTATGACGACGAGAGCATGACAGAGTATATGAATGCGGCAGCGGGCGTGACACCGGACAGACCGATTCTGATAGACCGGTTCCTGAATCATGCCCTGGAATGTGAGGCGGACGCCATCAGCGATGGTTCTCATGCCTTTGTCCCTGCCGTGATGGAGCATATTGAACTTGCGGGCATCCATTCCGGGGATTCGGCATGTATCATTCCTTCCGTGCATATCCCGGAGGAGAGCGTGGAGACGATTAAGGAATATACCAGAAAGATTGCGGAGGAGATGCATGTGAAAGGGCTGATGAACATGCAGTATGCCATCGAAAACGGCAAGGTTTTCGTGCTGGAGGCAAATCCCAGAGCGTCCCGCACAGTGCCCTTGGTTTCCAAGGTCTGCAATATCCGCATGGTGCCCCTTGCAACAGAAATTATTACCGCAGAGATTACAGGGCGTCCTTCGCCAATCTCCGGATTAAAAGAACAGATGATTCCCAACTACGGCGTCAAAGAGGCAGTCTTCCCCTTCAATATGCTCCCGGAAGTGGATCCTCTCTTAGGACCGGAGATGCGTTCCACAGGTGAAGTGCTGGGACTGTCCCGCTCTTACGGCGAAGCCTTTTACAAAGCCCAGGAGGCAGTGCAGTCCAAGCTGCCCCTTGCGGGAACGGTGCTTATCTCCGTCAATAAGAAAGATAAAGATGAAGTGGTGGAAGTGGCGAAGATTCTGGCAGAAGACGGTTTCAAGATTATGGCCACCGAAGGAACTTACAATCTGATCACAGCGGCAGGTATTCCGGCCACAAGGGTTAAGAAGCTTTATGAAGGCCGTCCCAATGTGGGAGATATGATTACCAACGGGGATTTTGACCTGATTATCAATTCGCCTGTAGGTAAGGGCAGTGTGCACGATGACAGCTATCTGCGCAAGGCGGCGATCAAGGCGAAAGCGCCCTATATCACAACGGTAGCTGCGGCAAAGGTTGCGGCGGAAGGCATCCATTACCTGAAGACCCATAAGGGCAGTGAGGTGAAGTCCTTGCAGGAACTGCATGGAGAGATTCAGGATAAGGTTTAGAAAAGGTATAAGATTGCTTTCTGTTCAATATTTTCAATGTTTTAAAAAGTATTTGAAAAGACATAGATAATCCGCTCCCTGTATAATGAATGGTATTATAAGGACAGGCTCAGAAGAGTTATGCGTAAAAGCAGCGTAGAAAGGGAGAGGAGAAATGGAAGATTACAAGGCATGGGCAGAAGAAGTACTGGACAAAGTGCGGGATAAGATGGCGTGGGTCAGTGAGAAAAACAAAGATAAAATCCCTTACACCACAGACGCAGACGGAAATTATGACGACCGGGCGGACGAGAACAAGGAATGGAGCCGTGACGACGGCTTAAACTGGTGGACCAATGGATTCTGGGGTGGTATCATGTGGCTTCTATATCAGGATACCAGGGAAGAGAAGTATGCAGATATTGCAAGGAAATCGGAAAGAAAGCTGGAGAAGTGCTTTGAGACTTATTATGGACTGCATCATGATGTGGGATTTATGTTCCAGCCCACGGCAGTGGCAGATTATCGTTTGACGGGCGATCAGGATGCAAAGCGTGTGGCAATGCACGCGGCCAATCTTCTGGCAGGGAGATTTAACCCCGTGGGAAAATACATCCGGGCCTGGAATGAGGTGGGAGACAGTGACACAAGGGGATGGGCGATCATTGACTGCATGTTCAATATATCTTTGCTGTACTGGGCGTCGGAGGAGAGCGGGGACCCCAGATTTCGCCAGATTGCCATGATGCACGCGGATACGGTGCTGGAGAGCTTCCTCCGTCCGGACGGCTCCGTCTGCCATATTGTGGAGTTTGACCCGGAGCATGGAGGTATGGTCAAGAGCCACGGCGGACAGGGATTCGGGGAAGGCTCGTCCTGGACCAGAGGACAGGGCTGGGCGGTGTATGGTTTTGCCAACAGCTATAGCCATACGGGCAAACAGGAATATCTGGATGCGGCTAAACGATGCGCTCATTACTGTATGGCGAATCTTTCCCAGTCGGGTATTATTCCGGTAGATTTCAGACAGCCGCCCGAACCGGCCTGGGAGGACTCCTGCGGCGCCTGTGTCATTGCAGGCGGCCTTTTAGAGATCGCAAAGCATGTTCCTGTATCGGAAAAGGACATGTATATCCGCGCCGCGGTAAAAATTCTTAAGGCGATTGCTGATACGAGGGCAGACTGGACAGGGGGCTGTGATGCCATCGTACAGAACTGTACAGGGGCATATCACAGCGACACACATCATATTACCATGGTCTATGCGGATTATTATTTCATAGAAGCGTTATATAAGCTGGCGGGAAAAGGTATCCTGATCTGGTAGATAAATAAGTTTCTTAAAAAAATGCATGTTGAACTTTAAAACATGCATTTTTTTAATGCCGGGAAATTGGTATAGTACAATTATGAAATCGGAAGGCCAACCGGAACGCAATAAGAAGTGTAGAAAGAGGATAATGATAAAACCCAGAGGAGGATGACAGCTATGAAAAAGAAATTACTGGCAGTGATATTGTCAAGCGCCATGATGGCTGCAACGCTTGCAGGATGCGGCGGCAATGCAGACAGCGCACCGGCGGACAATGCGGCACAGACAAATACTGAAGATGGTGCGGCGGATGACGCGGCGGTGGATAATGCAGAAGCACCTGCTGCTGAAGATGGCGCGGCAGAGGAAGGAGCAGCAAGTGGGGATTCGATTGTTTCTGCTCCCACGGAATTAACTTACATATTTGCGGATGGCGATGAGGGAGCGAAAGCTTCCATGAACGAGATCGTAAACAAATTTAACGAAACCTATCCGGATATTACGGTGACAATTGAGCCGGGCAACGGAGGCGCTTACAGCGAGTTCATCAAGACCAAGGACAGTGTCGGAGAGTTTCCGGATGTGATGGAGATGAGAGACACGGCAATGTATGTACGTGCCGGAAAGTTGGAGCCGCTGTCTGATGACATTGTGTCACTTTTTACCACCACAACAGCATTTGACGGTAAGGTATACACGGCTCCTCTTGGTGGAGAGAATACCAACGGTATTATTTATAATAAGGCATACTTTGATGAGAACGGCTGGACAGAGCCCACAACCTATGATGAGTTTATAGAACTCTGCCAGAAGATTGCCGATCAGGGCGATATGGCACCGCTTGTAGTAGGCGGACAGGATATCTGGCACATGGGATTCTGGTTCCACAAAGCCTATAACGATCAGGTGCTGAGCAAGGACCCTGATTTTATCAAACATTGCTATGAAGGTTCCAAGGATTTTTCGGATGAGACGGTGAAAGCGACCTTTGAAGAAATGAAGACAATCATGCAGTATGCACAGGAAGGCTGGGTATCCACGCCGGATGCACAGATCACCACTTTCCTTGTAAATGATATGGCGGCTATGATGTACTCCGGTACGCATATGTTCTCCCAGATTTCTCAGGCGGATCCGGAGTTTGAGATGGGATGGTTCCCGGTGCCAAGCCCGGACGGCAAGACACGTCTGGTAGGCGGCGGTGGAGTCGGCGGCCTGGCAATCTCCGCGGAGTCTGCAAAAGACCCTGACAAGAAAGCGGCGGCGGAGGCCTTTATTAAATTCTTCTATGCACCTGAAAATTATAAGATTTACTGTGAGACACTCAGCGCAATTCCGGCGACTGTGGATAAGCCTGATCTGGCAGTGTTGGATGTATTCCAGGAAGTGATTGATGCCAACGAAACGGCAGACGATCTTGCGCCCATGTGGAATGGCAGAGTAGGTGAGAACGAGCTTCCGCCTGATTTCAGAAACTTTATGTACAAGACGCTGATTGAAGTATTGCAGGGGACAAGAGACATAGATTCCGCCTGTGACGAGCTGAATAAGACATGGAAGGTCAGCATGGAAAGCTTTAACCCGATTACGGGTGTCGGCATCGAATAATGTTGTAGTCAGCAGGGAATCCCGGGCTGTGTGGGGCAGTTCCGGGATTTTCTTTCACTATGGAGGTCTCTTATGGGAAAAACGAAAAGAAAATTTGACAAACCGGCCTTTTTGTTTATTGCACCGGCCTTTATATTTTTTACGCTGTTTATTATCGTTCCCACGGTATCCAGCGTATATTACAGTTTGACATCGTGGGACGGCATCAGTCCGGACATTAAGTTTATCGGCCTGGCGAACTATAAAGAAATATTTACCAGTGCGCGTTTTGGAAATGCTTTAAAGAACACGGTTATTTTGACAGTCTTTATCTCTATTTTTGAAAATACGATTGCGCTTGGTCTTGCTTTGATTGTGGATAATGTGAGATGGGGCAAGAACTTTTTCAGAAGCGCATTCTATATTCCGGTTCTGATCAGCGGTATCGTGTCAGGTTTCATCTGGAAGATTATGTACAATTATAACTTTGGAACCTTTAATGCAGTTCTAGGCAATCTGGGGCTGGATTCCTGGAAGCAGGACTGGCTGGGGAACAGCAGTCTGACGCTTATCATGATTGGTATCGTATTGATTTGGAAGGGCGCTGGCTACTATATGATCATCTATCTGGCTTCTCTGCAAAGTGTGTCCACGGATTTGATTGAGGCGGCGCAGATTGACGGTGCAAGTCCATGGCAGAGATTCAAGTCTATTACCATTCCGTTGATATCCGGAGCTTTCACCATTAATTTTACATTATCCTTGATCAACGGACTGAAGGTCTTTGACCAGATCAATGTTATGACAGACGGCGGACCGGGCTTTACCTCGGAAACATTGGTTTATCTGCTCTATAAAGTCGGCTTTAATGAAGGCAGACAGGGATTCGGAACCGCAGTCGGTATTATGCTGTTGTTCATTATAATCGTGTTGAATACCCTACAGCAGAAATTCTTAAGAAGCAGGGAGGTGCAGATGTAATGAAGAAGGCGAAAAGAAAAAACAAGCCAAGCGTCTATGTATTATTTGCAGCAACAATACTCCTTGCATTTTTGTTTATCTATCCGGTATTGTTTGCGCTGATGTCGGCCTTTAAGAGCAATGGCGATATCTTAAAGAGCCCCATCAGTTTTCCCACCAGTTTATATATACAGAATTTTAAAGACTTGTTTGCGCAGTCGGATTTCTTTACGGCCATACTGCATTCTATATTTCTTACAGTTGTGTCGGAAGTGTTGATTGTTTTTATTGTGCCGATGGCGGCGTATGGCATCGAGAGAAGGAGGAGCCGTACCACATCCCTGGTCTATACTTATTTCCTGGCCGGGATGATGATTCCGTTTCATCTGTACATGTTCCCGCTGTTTAAGGAAATGCGGATGTTTCATATGTTCGGCAATATGGTCGGTCCGATTGTATGTTACATTGCAGGTTCCATTGCCTTTGGAACACTCCTTTACAGCAGTTTCTTAAAGGGGATTCCGCTGGAAATCGAAGAGGCGGCCATGATTGACGGATGCACGCCTTTCCAGACCTTTTGGAAGGTAACGTTTCCTTTGCTTGGTCCATGTACCGGCTCTATGGTTATCTTAAACGGACTTGGCATTTGGAATGACTATCTGATGCCCTATCTTGTGCTTCCCAGCGGCAAGGCTAAGACCATCACGGTAGAGATTGCAGGGTTCGTGGGACAGTATACAGCTAGATGGGATATCGTTTTCGCGGGAACCATTATCTCTATTGTGCCGGCACTGGTGATCTTCTGCATGTTCCAGAAATATTTTGTGAAGGGAATCACGGCGGGAGCTGCCAAAGGCTGATTGTGCTTTTGTGTTAAATTTGCTAAAGTAGTAAAGACAAAAGATTTCCGGTGTCATGACGAAGATTCTGACACTGGAAAGTGTTGAATGAAACAGCAGATCAAAATCCGGTTATGCGTAGGAAACGCTGAAATGGAGTAGAACATGAAAGGTTTCAGTCTCTATCAAAAATTTGCCCTGACAATCATATTGTTGGGGCTTTTGCCTATGGCGGTGCTGGCAACTTTTATTGCCAATAAGATGATTAAAGATTATTCACTGGCGCTTCGCGGGCAGTATGAGCAGGCGGCCGGATATGTGGAGTCCAGTATTGACGCCACGCTGGATGGTTATAACACCATATCGAAGATGCCGTACTTTTATAATTTTAATGCGACCGGCGCTCAAAACAGTTATCTTTCCTTTGATCATTTCAGGCAGATATTATATGGAGAGGCATATGACCCGGCCACCATGAAAGAGGACCGGGAGCGCGATATGGGAAATTTCCTGCAATATCTGCAAAGTGTGGATTCTTATATCAGCAGTGTGCATGTCATTGCACAGGACAGCCGGCAGGAGAAAGTATCCTTTCATTACAGCGTATATAATACTTTTTTTCTTGATTCGGAATTATTTGAAAAGACCGTGGCTTATGAAGAACTGGATAAAACGGGGAAGAATCTGATTCTTCTGCCGCCTCATATGACAACTTATTTCTATGGAACACCGGAGATGGTCTTCACTGTGGCGCGTAATTATTTCGACCTGCGCGGGCCGGTGGGCAATACCCCTTATGTGGGCACGATTTTTATAGATATTGATTTGAAGAAGATAGAAGGGATATTCCGCAGTGTGGAGTTTACCGGCAATGAAGTTATATATGTGGTAAATGAAGACAATGACTGCTTTTACAGCAATGCGGAGGAATTGATCGGGCAAAATATCGGGGAGACACTGCAGGCCTTAGAGGCCCAGGAGGACCGCTTTGTGATCAGGACGAAGGGGAATCATTATGGGCTGTCCGTTGTTGTATCCCTGGATACAGGAACTGCCTTTGGGGACATACGGAGAATGCAGCAGACCATGTATGTGTTCGTGGGGATATCCGTTCTGGCGCTTTTTGTGGGGTCCTTCTATTTTTCCAAGCGGCTGACCCGCCCCATACATGAAATGATGGAACAGATGTCCATGGTGGAAACCGGAAATTTTGACATCGAGCTGCCCATCCGCTCGCGGGATGAAATCGGGGTGCTTTCCGAACGGTTTAATCAGATGAGCAGCGCTTTAAAGACTTATATTAACCAGTCTTATGTGGCGCAGATCAAGCAGAATGAGGCGGAGCTTACAGCATTAAAATCGCAGATTTATCCCCATTTTCTGTACAATACGCTGGAGATTATCCGTATGACGGCGTTGGAAGACGAGGGCGGAAAACAGGTGCCTGAGATGATAGAAGCGCTTTCCGGGCAGATTCATTATCTGATCGGTCCCATGCAGGATATGGTGCCTTTGGAAAAGGAGATCGATCATATCAATAAATATGTTTATCTGCTAAACTGCAGGATTGGCAGTAAGATACAGCTGTTGGTAAATGCACAGGGCGGTCTTAAGGTACAGGTGCCAAAGTTGATTCTGCAGCCCATCGTGGAAAACGCTTATGTCCATGGCATCAAACCCAAGAAGGGCAAAGGACGGATTATGGTGGAGACGGCCGTGCAGGGAGAACAGTTTGAGATTTCTGTTATGGATAATGGGATAGGCATGGATGAGGAAGCTCTGGCAAAAATTACGAAGCTGTTTGAGAGTGACGATCCAGGGATTAAGAATGAATATAATTGGCAGAGCATCGGGCTTAAGAATGTGCATGACAGAATCCGTTTTCTATATGGAGAAGCGTATGGTATCCGCATTACCAGCACACAGGCGGTGGGGACCATGGTGAGGATATTGCTGCCGCTTAAACAGATTACGGAAAAGGATATGGATACTTGAAAACCGCACGGCAAGAGAAAGGTTTGGTATAAAGATGATTCGGATGATACTGGCGGACGATGAACCTATCATTACCAGAGGAATCAAAAAGCTTTTGAATTGGAAGATATTGGGAATCGAAATCATAGGGGAATATGAGGACGGGAGAAAAGCGCTGGAGGCGATTATAAGAGACAAACCGGAAATTGCGCTTCTTGACATATCCATGCCTGGAATGTCCGGGGTGGAAGTTTTACAAGAGTGTCGTGCCATGGAAAGCGGCGTTTCTATTATTTTTATCAGCGGTTTTCAGGATTTTGAATATGCAAAAGCGGCATTACAGTATGGCGCAGTGGATTACCTGCTGAAACCGGTCATCCGAGAGGAATTGCTTAAGGCCGTCGAAAAGGCCGTTGCCGGCATGGCGGAGGGGGTTGAGCCGGAGCGGGCGGATGTGAAAGACAACGAGGGCACAGGCGGTATCAATTACGAATTTCTGGTGGAAGATGAGGAGAGCGGCTATGTGCCGATCTATGCCGAGGTTATTTACGATAAAGAAGAAAATGAGCAGATCAGGAAACTGATTCATTTTTCCATGACCAGCTTTCTGGAAGAATATTTATATGAGACAAAGCTGGGAATCGTTTTTCAGAAAAATGACAAAATTGTCATAATATTGAGAGGCATTGAGGATAGACAAATCAGGGAAGTGGTGGAGGATATCTGGACAGAATCCCAGAAGGCAACAGGACATGCGGTATTCTTTGTTATCGGAGATGTGGTGGGTTCCATGAGAGAGATACCGGGCATGTTTCAGCAATGCCTGACGCGGAGCGGGTATTTGTTTTTTGCAGATCAAATGACAGTGCCGATTCTCAATCTGCATGAGCGGGTGTTTCCCCAAAGAGGAGACTCCCGTATGCTGGGGGAACTGCGGGGCAGGCTTTTTGAGGCTGTTGTGGCGCAGAATGAGGTACAGATGAAGGAGTATGCAAGACAGTATGGCAGATTGGTACTGTGTCTGTCGGAGGGTAAAAAGGAGGACGCCTGTTTCTATTTTTGCTCGGCAGTAAGATTTATGGAGGAAAAATGTGAGGCCCATGAATTGCCGGGACGTAAAGTGGAGATGAAGGAACTGTTGGAGAGAAGCAGGGAATGCAGCTGCTTTACGGAAATGGAAAGCCTGTTTGAAGAGGAATTTGGAGAGTATCTTGAGCGAATCAAATTAGTTGCCGTAAACAGTGATAAGAGAGATATTTTGAAGGCAAAAGATTATATCGAAAAGCATTACATGGATAATCTGTCGCTTAACGTGCTGGCGGAAGAAATTCATATGAATCCATATTATTTCAGCAGCTTTTTTAAGAAAAATATGGGAGAGAACTTTAAGGACTATGTCAATCGAATCAGAGTTGAACATGCCGTTCCCATGTTGATCTCAACGGATATGAAAACATATGAGATTGCAGAGAAAGTTGGATTTGGCGATATCAGGATGTTTAACGCAGCGTTCATGAAGATTTACCAGGAGACACCCGGCAGCTATCGTAAGCGTGTGCGCGGTTAGCGCGTCGGCGCAGAAAGGAGTGTGGTTATTCTATATGAGAGAGAAGATTCAAAACCCCATTTTACATGGATTTCATCCGGACCCTTCTATCATCCGGGTGGGAGAGGATTATTATATTGCGACTTCGACGTTCGAGTGGTGGCCGGGAATCCGTCTGCATCATTCCGTGGATTTGAAGAATTGGGAACTGCTTCCCTATCCGCTAAACAGCGTATCCCAACTGGACCTTCGGGGCGTGGGGGCCTCCCAGGGAATATGGGCGCCATGTCTTACTTATGATCAGGGGACCTTTTACCTTCTTTATACGATTGTCAGGTCTTTTTACTGCAATATGTATGACACGGAGAACTACCTCATAACGGCGTCGGATATCACAGGGCCTTGGTCGGAACCCATAGCGCTCAATAACTTCGGGTTTGACCCGTCTTTCTTTCACGATGACGACGGACGCAAATACATGGTCAGCATGGTGACCGACCACAGGGTGCCTAAGAAATATGCGGGCAGACTGGTGCTGCAGGAATACGATTCTGTGCAGAAGAAAATGACAGGACCGGTAAAGGATATTTACCAGGGGGATAAAATCTTTCTGGAGGGCCCTCATATTTTTAAGAGGAAAGATTGGTATTACCTCTTTGCGGCGGATACCGGTACGGGGGAGGGACACGGACAGACAATTCTGCGTTCCCGGAACGTATGGGGCCCTTATGAGATGTTTCAGGCCGATTTTATGCGCCGGGACAATGAGAACGAGGCCTATTCCATTTTGACCAGCAGACATCATGAGGATATTTTGCTGCAAAAGAGCGGACATTGCGATCTGGTGGAGACGCCGGACGGAGAATGGTATGCCGTTCACCTGTGCGGGAGGGCTTCCAGGGACAGGAATCCGGAAGACGCAAAGCGTTTTCCGAAAAGCCGCCGGTATATGCTGGGGCGGGAAACGGCCATACAGAAGATGCGTTGGACACAGGATGACTGGCTTGTTCTGGCGGCAGGCGGCAATACGCCCCAGGAAGAGACAGAGGGACCGGTACTGCGGGAAGCGATGGACTGTAAAATGCAAAGACTGACGCGGGACGACTTTGAGGATAAAACCCTGCACTTGGATTATCAGTCCCTTCGGATACCTATGGATGAGAGGTATCTATCCCTTACGGCCCGTCCAGGATGGCTTCGGATGTATGGAAGAAGCGGGCTGTCATCCAAATTCTCACAGACGCTGATTGCCAGAAGGATGACACAGTATCATATGGAAGCATCGGCCTGCATGGAGTTTGAGCCGGAGATATTCAAGCAGATGGCCGGACTGATATTTCTGTACGATACGGATAATTACCTGTATCTGCATGTATCGTTTGATGAGGAAATCGGGAAGTGTATTACACTGCTTAAAGCAGAAAACAAGAAGTATGCATATTTGACAGATTATATATCTGTCAGGGAAAATCAGGCCGTCATACTGAAACTGGAGATTGCAGAGAATATGGTGCAGTTTTATTACGGCAATGATGAGATGAATATGCTAAAGATTGGTCCGCCTGTAAATGCGGGATTTTTGTCAGACGAGGCCTGTGACGAGGGATGGTTTACAGGCGCGATGATCGGTATCTGCTGTCAGGATTTGACCGGATTCGGGAAATACGCGGATTTTGATTATTTTGAGCTGAAAGAGACGGAGGTAAAAGATGGCAGTATTGGCATTAAAGGTATTAGATAAAAACGGCAAGACAATCTGCGTGAGCAGAGGCGAGGATTTTGTGAGTCTGGTGTGTACGGCAGCGTATCAGGAGGGCGACAGAATCGTATTGGAGACCTCTGAGAAGAACATGCATGTATGGCTGCAGGTAGATGACGCGTTGGGCGCATCCTTGTGCTATGTGACAGATGTTGTCTCTTATGATATTCCTTTCGGGGAGAAAAGAATCTGTTATTCGCCCAAAGTATTCTATGGGAACAGACATTATCTGTTTGCAAGATGTGCGCGTAAGGAAGAGATAAGCGCATACCGCAATCTGGCGCTTAACGTATGTGACCAGCACGGCGATACACATTGTTATCCCCATGCCTGGGCAAATGTGGAGACCAGAGGGGAATCGGTCTTTGCGGCCCGAAACGCCATAGACGGCGTATGCGAAAATCGTTCCCACGGGGAGTGGCCTTACGAATCCTGGGGAATCAATATGCAGGAGGATGCGGAGATGACGGTGGAATTCGGGCGTCTGGTGGAGATAGACCGGATTGTGCTCTATACCAGATCGGACTTCCCCCATGATAACTGGTGGACACAGGTGACACTCACTTTTTCCGATGGGGAAAGCATGGAGTGGAAGCTTGAGAAGAGTTCTCTGCCTCATGTGCTTACGATTCCGGCGAAGAAGATTACATGGGTGAAGCTGGAGAAATTGATCAAGGCGGATGAACCGTCTCCCTTCCCGGCACTGAGTCAGATTGAGGTTTATGGCAGGGATGCGGATGTTGCTTGGAATAACTGAACAAGGTGTTTATTTGGAGGGGCTGTTGCAAAAGTAGATGAATAATCTACCGGAGCAACAGCCCCTTATTTCTTTTGTATCAAACGTGATGTGCTAATATGTCCTATGAAACATGTGCTAAAATGGCAGGCTGGCCATGCAGTGAGTAGGGAAAGATGGCCTCTCTCAATTTTGTCTGCAAAAGTAGAAAATTTTAAAATAGATATTGACGGCGCACATAGGAAGTGATACGCTATAAAAAAGATAACTTATGCGCATAAGTTACAATGAGAACGTTTATAAATTATTAAAATTTGTCTAAAAGAGGAAAACGGAACATTTGCTGAGAATGGTGGTCTGTGTAGGTCTGTATAAAGTATGCAGGAAACACAAATAACAGGTAAAAAGGGTTGACAGGCAGAAAGGGAGGATAACGGCAATGGAAAAAGCATGGTGGAAAGAAGCGGTAGTATATCAGATTTACCCCCGCAGTTTTATGGATAGTAACGGGGACGGTATCGGTGATATTGCGGGAATCACACAGAGACTGGACTATCTGAAAGATTTGGGGATTGATGTCATCTGGCTGTCTCCGGTCTACCAGTCTCCTAACGACGACAACGGATATGATATCAGCGACTACAGAGCAATCATGAAAGAATTCGGCACCATGGAGGATTTTGACGAGATGCTGAAGCAGGCCCATGCAAGAGGGCTTCGCATCGTCATGGATTTGGTGGTGAATCATACCTCCGATGAGCATCAGTGGTTCGTGGAGAGCCGTAAGAGCAAAGACAATCCCTACAGGGATTATTATATCTGGCGGGAAGGTAAGGATGATAATACCGTGCCCAACAACTGGGGTTCCTGTTTCAGCGGTTCTGCATGGCAGTACGATGAAGCTACTCAGATGTACTACTTGCACATGTTCTCCCGTAAACAGCCCGATTTAAACTGGGACAACGAGACCGTGCGGGAAGAGGTCTTCGATATGATGCGCTGGTGGTGCGATAAGGGAATAGACGGTTTCCGCATGGATGTAATCAGCATGATCTCCAAGGCGGAGGGTCTGCCGGATGGCGAGATGAAAGAGGGAGCGCTTTATGGAGATTACGGCCCTTATGTGTGCAACGGACCGCATATCCACCAGTATCTGAAAGAGATGAATGAGAAAGTCCTCTCCAAATACGATTTGCTTACGGTGGGTGAGACACCTGGCGTGACTGTGGAGGAAGCTAAGAAATATACGGGTTATCATGAGCATGAACTGAACATGGTATTCCAGTTCGAGCACGTAGAGGGAATGGACGAGGAGAATAAGTGGAATACCAGACCGGTGTCTTTACTGAAATTAAAGCAGATTTTATCCAAATGGCAGACCGGACTTCACGGGGTGGGCTGGAACAGTTTGTTTTTCTCTAATCACGATCAGCCAAGGTCCGTATCCAGATATGGTAATGACAGTGACGAATATAGGGAGCGGTCCGCGAAAATGCTGGCTACCTGCCTGCATATGATGGAAGGAACCCCTTACGTCTATCAGGGGGAAGAGTTGGGGATGACCAACTATCCCTTTACGGAAATGTCACAGTTTCGTGATTTAGAGACCATCAACGCTTATCGGGAATTGGTGGAAGAAAGCCACAAGAGAGAGCCGGAAGAGCTGATCAAATGCTTCCAGCACAGAGGGCGGGACAATGCCAGGACTCCCATGCAGTGGGATGACAGTGAAAATGCTGGCTTTACTTCCGGGACTCCCTGGATTGGCGTGAACCCCAATTATAAGGTGGTGAATGCCAAAGCGCAGCGCCAAGACCCCGCGTCTGTATTTTCTTATTACAAGAAGCTGATCAGACTTAGGAAGGAGCATGACATTATCGTATATGGCGATTTTACACTGCTGATGGAAGACAGCCCTGCGGTATTTGCCTATATGAGAACATTGGGAGAGCAGAAGCTCTTGGTGCTGTGTAACTTTACCAAGGAGGAACAGACGATAGATATTCCGGCGCAGGAAAGATGCTCTACAGGCGAGGTTATGATTTCCAACTATGACAGAGAACAGGCGGAGGATATTGAGACCTTAAAGCCTTATGAAGCAGTTGTTATTTGGCAGAAATAGGAAGGGAAAAGATTGGAAATCATGCGCAGAAAACAGCGCAGAAATGGAGAAAAAGATGAATAAAAAATGGTGGCATGACAAGGTGGCGTATCAGATTTACCCGAAGAGTTTCTGTGATGCCAATGGAGACGGCATCGGGGATATCCGGGGAATTATCAGTAAGTTGGATTATTTGAAAGAGTTGGGCGTGGATATTGTCTGGCTTTCTCCCAGTTATCCTTCGCCGCTGGCGGATGAGGGATATGATATTTCGGATTACTATGGGATAGACCCTCGGTTTGGGACCATGGAAGACATGGAGGAGCTGATTGCAGAGGCAAAGAAACGGGATATGTATATCCTGATGGATTTGGTGGTCAATCACTGTTCCGATGAACATGAGTGGTTTCGGAAAGCCTGTGAGGACCCGGACGGCAAGTATGGCAAGTATTTCTATATTGTAGATGCGGGTGAGAAAGATGAGCTTCCCACAAACTGGCGTTCCTATTTCGGGGGCTCTGTTTGGGATAAACTGCCAGGGCATGAGGATAAATACTACCTGCATGTCTTTCACAAGAAACAGCCCGACCTGAATTGGGAAAACGAGGAAGTCCGGGAAGAGGTTTACAAGATGGTGAACTGGTGGCTGGATAAGGGACTGGGAGGTTTTCGGATTGACGCCATCATCAATATCAAGAAACCGGCGGTATTTCACGACTACCCGGCAGACCGGGCGGATGGACTCTGCGCCATTCAGTGTATGTTGAAGGAAGCGGAGGGTATCGGTACGTTTCTGGGAGAACTGAGGGATCGGACATTTCGTATCCACGATTCCTTCTCTGTGGGTGAGGTGTTTGATGCAAAGGAGGAGGAAATCCCGGATTTTGTGGGAGACAACGGCTATTTTTCCTCCATGTTTGACTTCCGTACAGCTTTGATTGGGGCCGATTTTGCCGGTTGGTATCGCAGGAAGCCGGTACAGGCCGGGGCGTATATCAAGGCCGTATATGAGAGCCAGAAAAAGATGGGAGATGTGGGTTTCTATTCTAACATCATTGAGAACCATGATGAACCCAGAGGCGTAAGCCATTACCTGCCGGAAGGTGAATGCTGTACGGAAGGTAAGAAGATGCTGGCTATGATTTCTTTCATGGTGAGAGGAATTCCTTTTATCTATGAAGGACAAGAGATTGGGATGGAGAATAAGAAATTTACTTCCATAGAGGAAGTGGATGACTGCTCCACCTTGTTTGAATATCAGACCGCGCTGGAGGTGGGGCTGACACCTGAACAGGCGATTGAGGCAGTGGGCAGATACAGCCGGGACAATGCCAGAACGCCCATGCAGTGGGATGACAGCGAAAACGCCGGCTTTACCACAGGGACGCCATGGCTTGCCGTGAATCCCAATTATAAGCAGATTAATGTAAAAGCCCAGCAGGAAGACCAGGATTCGGTGCTTGCCTTTTATAAGAAGCTTACAGCCCTTCGCAAGAGCGCAGAATATAAAGAGACTATCGTATACGGGGCGTTTATTCCGGTGCCCCAGGAAGATGAGAATGTGATGGTGTTCTATCGAAAAAGTGCGGAAAAGACGCTTCTTGCGGCGGCAAACTATCAGTCTGTTGAGACTGACATAAAGATACCCGGCCAAGTGAAGAAGGAAGTGCTCAATAATGTGAATAAACTGCAGATGAAAGACGGGGTGCTGCATATGTCAGGGTATCAGGCTGTGGTGCTGGAGGTTGTGTAAATATATCAATATCCATTCAGATTTGAACGGATTTAAAATAAACGGAAATAGCATAAATACCTTGACTGAATTTCCTGGCTTTCATATAATTGTTCTAGGGACAGGATATATGGAAGGCGGGAATCAGGATGGAAGGTATAGATATGACAGAAGATCAGATGCAGAGCGTGAAAATGTCCACACTTTATGAACTGAGATTGATTTTTACGCAAGGGGAAAAGAAGGCGTATACAACCGATGAAATTGTGGAGCTTTTGGATAAAATAGCCACATCCAAAGACCGGTAATAAAATCAGCAGTAGAGGCTGTAAAAAATTTTGTGTCTATGGGTAAAAATCTTTTTTGATAAAAATT